>NZ_DASZCQ010000240.1:0-42449 GCF_035942955.1 Actinophytocola sp.
GTTCTCAGCGGCGTGTACCCGCACGGCGACTACGACGGCGAGATTCTCTTCGACGGACGGGTCTGCGAGTTCAAGGATATTCGCTCCAGCGAGCGGGCCGGCATCGCGATCATCCACCAGGAGTTCACCCTGCTGTCGCACCGCAGTGTCGCGGAGAACGTCTACTTGGGACGCGAGCCGGTGCGGCGGCTGCGGGTGGACCGGCGGCGGATGGCGGAGCAGACCCGAGAGCTGCTGGACTGGCTCGGCGAGGAGGGCATCGACCAGAACGCCCCGGTCTCGTCGCTGTCGGTGGCCCAGCGGCAGGTGGTGGAGATCGTCAAGGCGCTGTCCACCGACGCCCGGGTGCTGGCGATGGACGAGCCGACCGCGGCGCTGGCCGACCACGAGGTGGAGCTGCTCTACGACCTGGTGCGCCGGCTGCGCGCGCGGGGCATCGCGATTCTGTACGTCTCGCACCGGATGCGCGAGGTGTTCGACCTCAGCGACCGGATCACCGTGCTCAAGGACGGCGCGTTCGTCACCTGCGCGCCGACGAGCGAGCTGACCTCGGAGGAGCTGGTGCGGCACATGGTGGGCCGCACGCTGGACACGCTCTACCCGGGCCGGGCCGACCCCACGGACGTCGGCCCGGTCCGTCTGGCGCTGCGCGGCGCCGGCAACGACCGGATCCGCGACCTCGACCTGCATGTGCGCGCCGGGGAGATCGTCGGGCTGGCCGGGCTGCAAGGGTCCGGCCGCTCGGCGGTCGCGCGCGCGGTGTTCGGCGTGGAGCCGTTCACCCGCGGGGTGCTCGAAGTGGACGGTGCGGTCCGCCGGGTGAGCCGGCCGCGCGAGGCGGTGCGGCACGGCATCGCGCTGGTCACCGAGGACCGCAAGGGCGACGGGCTGGCGCTGCGCCAGTCGGTGCGGGACAACGCATTGCTGGTGCGCCGGTCCGCGCTCAGCGGTGCGCGATCGCGGCTGACGTCGGATCTGGGGGCGCTGCTCAAGGCGGTCAAGGTGATCGCTCGCGGGGAGCACCAGGAGGTGCGGTACCTCTCCGGCGGCAACCAGCAGAAGGTGGTGTTGGCCAAGTGGCTGGCGGTGGATCCGAAGGTGCTGGTGGTCGACGAGCCGACCCGGGGCATCGACGTCGGCGCCAAGCAGGCCGTGCACGCGCTGCTGCGGGATCTGGCCAAGCGGGGCGTGGCGATCCTGATGATCTCCTCGGAGCTGCCGGAGCTGATCGGGATGAGCGACCGGATCCTCGTCATGCACGACGGCGCCCTTGCCGGTGAGCTGCCCGCGGGGACCAGCGAGGAGGCGGTGGTCAGGCTGGCCACGGGGCACGGTGATGTGGCGTGAGCGTGGTGCGGGAGAAACCCTTACCGGTCAAGGCAAGACCGGCGCGCCGGCCCCGCAGGTTCCGGTTCACCCCGACCGTCACCGTCTACATCGCACTCGTGATCCTACTGATCGCGGGCAGCGTGCTGGTCGGGCTCGACGGCGGGGTGTTGCTGGACCAGGGCGGCATCCTGAACATCTTCACCCGGGCCACCGCGCTCGGCCTGGTCGCGATCGGACAGACGATGGTGATCCTGACCGGGTCGCTGGACCTGTCGGTGGCGTACCTTGTCGGGCTGACGTCGCTGATCGCTGCGGAGACGATGGCCGGGCAGGACGGGATGATCGTGCCCGGCGTGCTGCTGGCCCTCGGTGTGGCCGCGGCGGTGGGTTTGGTCAACGGTCTGGTCATCACCGTGCTCAAGGCCAACGCGTTCATCGCGACCCTGGGTGTGGCGCTGATCCTGCGCGGCTACCTGGAGGACAACTACACCGGGCCGGCCGGGAGCGTGCCGCGGACGTTCCAGCACCTTGGCTACGACCGGATCGGGCCGGTGCCGGTCGCGGCGCTGCTCATGCTCGCGGTGGCCGCGCTGTCCTGGTGGTTCCTGACCCGGACCCGGCCCGGCTACCACATGTACGCCGTGGGCGGGGACCTGGAGGTGGCCCGACTGTCGGGCGTGCGGACGAGGCGGGTCATCGTCACCGCGCACGTGCTGTGCTCGCTCGCGGCCGGGTTGACCGGGATCTACCTGGCCAGCCGGCTGGGCTCGGGCGCGCCGTACGTGGGCACGGACGCCGGCTTCGACCTGGAGTCGATCGCCGCCGTGGTGCTGGGCGGCACGCTGCTGGCCGGTGGCCGGGGCGGCGTGGTGGGCACCATCGGCGGCGTGCTCATGCTAGCCACATTGGACACGATCTTCGACGACCTCGCGGTCGACCCGTTCTTCAAGGACGTGGTGCGCGGCATCGTGCTCATCGCCGCGGTGGCGCTCTACGCCCGCCACATGATCACCACTCGGAGGGCGGCATGACCACCTGGCGTCCCCGGCTGGCCGAGGGCACCGCGCCGGTGCTGGTGGTGCTGGTCGTTCTCCTGGTGGGCCTGGCGATCACCGGCCCGGCGTTCAGCGAGCCGGCCGGCTACCTGGCGCTGCTGAAGCGGGCCGCGCCGCTGATGATCCTCGCGGTCGGCCAGTTCTTCGTGATCGTCTCCGGCGGGTTCGACCTGTCGGTGGGCGCGCTGGTGACCGCCGGCGTGGTGATCGCCGCCCGGGTCATCGACGGCCAGGAGTCCGCCACCGCCTGGGTGATCCTGCTGATCCTCGGGTTCGGCCTGCTGGTCGGGCTGGTGAACGGGCTGATCACGACCAAGCTCCTGGTCCCGAGCTTCATCGTCACGCTGGGCATGCTGCTGGTGCTCGACGGCGCGGTGTGGCTGTGGACCGACGGCGCCCCGCGCGGCGCGCTCTCGGCCGAGTTCCGGATGTTCGGCCGGGGCGAGCTGGACGTGCCGCTGCTGGGCGAGATTCCGTGGTCGGTGCTCATCCTCCTGATGATCGTCGTGGCCGCGGCACTGTTCATGCGCGGCGGCACCGGGCGGGCGCTGGTCGCGGCCGGCGACAACGAGAACGCGGTGCGCCTGTCCGGCGGCCGGGTCGACCGGCTCCGGCTGCTCGCGTTCGTCCTGTCCGGACTGCTCGCCGCCGTCGCCGCGATCCTCCTCGGCGGGTTCGCCGGGGTGTCGGCACAGGTCGGCAGCGGCCTGGAGTTCCGGGCCATCACCGCCGTCGTGCTCGGCGGTGTCCTCCTCGGCGGCGGGCGCGGCTCGGTGGTGGCCGCCGCGGCCGGCGCGCTGTCCCTCGAGGCCCTGTTCACGTTGCTCAACCTGCTCGGCGTCGCCGGTGCGCTGGAATCGGCCGTGCAGGGCGTGATCATCATCGCCGCCGTCGCGTACGCCTCACTTGGCGCCGGACTGCGGCACCGGCTACGGCCACGCGCGACCTCTGCCTCCTCCCCGTGAAGTCCCCTGCGGTAACCCAAGGAGATCTACGACGATGACCAGGAAATGGGCCGTGGCGGCGGTGTCGGGCGCGCTCGCCCTCGCCGGGTGCTCAAGCGACCTGCCCGCGAACAACCCGCCCGGCGGCGCCCCCTCGGGCACCTCCGCCAGTGCCGCGCCGAAGTCGGAGTTCTTCGACCAGGCCGAGTTCGACAAGCAGCTGCGGCTGCGCGGCGTGAAACCGCAGGGCCCGGACGGCAAGCCCTGGGAGCAGATGCTCGAGCCGGAGCTCGTGGACACCGCCAGGTTCGCCAAGCCGGGCGGCAGCTACCACATCTGCTTCTCCAACGCCTCGGTGGACAACCCGTGGCGGCAGGTGGGCTGGAAGACCATGCAGGAGGAGGTGAAGCTGCACCAGGAGATCACCAAGTTCACCGTGCTGGACGCGGAAGCCAAGGACGACAAGCAGATCAGCGACATCCAGTCGCTGGCCGGGCAGCAGTGCAGCGCGATCATCATCTCGCCGAACACCACCGCGACGCTCACCCCTGCGGTCGAGGCGGCCTGCGCCACCGGGGTTCCGGTGATCGTGTTCGACCGCGGGGTCAACACCGACTGCCCGGTCACGTTCATCCACCCGATCGGCGGGTTCGCGTTCGGCGCGGACGGCGCGGAGTTCCTCAAGGAGAAGGTGCAGCCGGGCGGCAAGGTACTGGCCCTGCGCATCCTGCCCGGCGTGGACGTGCTGGAGCAGCGCTGGGCCGCCGCCAACCAGATCTTCTCCGGCAGCCAGCTCAAGATCGTCGGCGTGCAGTTCACCGACGGCGACGCGGCCAAGACCAAGGGCATCGTCTCGGACTACCTCCAGCGCGAGGGCCAGATCGACGGCGTGTGGATGGACGCGGGCGCGACCTCCGTCGCCGCGATCGAGGCGTTCCAGGACGCCGGCGTGAAGCTGCCCGCCGTGGTCGGCGAGGACCAGCAGGACTTCCTGCGGCTGTGGGTGGACGAGAAGCTGACCGCGGTCTCCCCGACGTACCCGACCTACCAGTGGCGCACGCCGATCATCGCCGCGCTGAAGATCCTCAAGGGCGAGCGGGTGCCGCGGGAGTGGGTGCTGCCGCAGCCGCGGATCACCGAGGACAACGTCGCGGACTTCGTCAAGCAGGACATGCCGCCGCTGCACTACGCCATGTGCGGCTGCGAGTCCATGCCCGGCTACCCCGGTCCCTGGAAGTAGTCCATGCATCCGATCGGCGTGAACACCTGGGTGTGGACCTCGCCGCTGTCCGACGCGACCTTGGCCGGCCTCGCGGCCAAGGTCGCCGGGTGGGGCTTCGACGTGCTCGAGCTCCCGGTGGAGAATCCCGGCGACTGGACGCCGGCCCACGCCGCCCGGGTGCTCGCCGACCACAACCTGGGCGCCACCGTGTGCCTGGTCATGCCGCCGGGCCGGGAGCTGGTCGCGGCGGACGCCGCCACCGTCAAGTCCACACAGGACTATCTGCGCACGGTGGTGGACGGCGCCGCCGCGGTCGGCTCGGCGGTGATCGCCGGGCCGGCGTACACCTCGGTCGGCCGTACCTGGCGGATGTCGGCGGCCGAGCGGGCCGCGGCCTACGTCCAGCTTCGGGAGAACCTCGCCCCGGTGACCGAGTACGCCGGCGCCGCCGGGATCACCGTGGCCGTCGAACCGCTCAACCGCTACGAAACCAGCCTGCTCAACACCGTCGGCCAGACCCTCGAGGCGCTCGGCGACCTGCCGCACTGCGGCGTGGGACTGGACCTCTACCACCAGAACATCGAGGAAAAGGATCTCACCGCCACCATCCGCGGGGCCGCCGGCCGCATCGCGCACGTGCAGGTGTGCGGCAACGACCGCGGCGCCCCCGGCGCCGACCACCTCGACTGGCCGGCAATCCTCCGCGCCATCTCCGACGCGGGCTACACCGGCCCGCTGTGCATCGAATCATTCACCGGCGACAACGCCACGATCGCCACCGCCGCCGCCATCTGGCGGCCGCTGGCCCCGACCCAGGACGACCTCGCCCGCACCGGCCTGCGCTACCTCCGGGCGGCGCTGGACTCCCACACCTAAACCATTTCCCGGAGTCTGGTCTCGGCATCCCCGGCGAGGAGGAGGTAGGCGCTGGCGGTCCAGGTATAGGCGCGGTCGCGGAGTCCTTGTCCGGTGAGGGCGTCGAAGTTCTCGGCGAAGCCCGATTTCTCGCACACGGCACGGAATCGCGTGCTGATCTGGTCGGCCAGCTCGGCGGCTCCGGCGCGGCGCAGGCCGTTCTCGATCAGCACCGTGGCGGGTGCCCAGACCGGGCCGCGCCAGTAGCCGTCGGCCTCGTAGAGCGGCGAGTCCGGTCGTTCGGTGGCCAGGCCGACCGGGGTCAGGTGCCCGGCCAGGCCGGCGGCCAGCGTGGTGCGGAGGTCGGGGGGCAACCGTGCACCCAGGACGATCGGCATGAGGTCGAGCAGGCTTGCCGTGGTGCGTGGTGTGCCGCCGACCGTGCGGCTGGTGAACCTGGCGCCGTTCCACAGCTGCTCGAACATCGCGGCCAGCATCGTCTCGGCCTCGTGAGTCCACCGCGCCGCGGCTGCCGGGTCGCCGATCTCCTGGGCCAGGCGCGCCACCTCACGCATCTGGATCACCAGGAACGCGGCGAGGTCGGCGGATTGCACCGGGCGCCGTTCGGTGAAGACGGTGGCGTTGTCCCAGCCGCTGTCGTTGCCGTGCTCGTAGTGTGGGAACGGTTGACCGGGTGCGCGGCGGTGGTTGAGCCAGAAGGTGGTCCAGTCCGCGAGCTGCCGGTACAGCCGGGGCAGCTCGGTGGCCGGGAGCCCGCCCGGCAGGCGCTGGCGCAGCGTGCTCACCGCCCAGCCGTGGATGGGTGGTTTGACGAAGTTGTGCAGGATCTCGGCGTGGGTGATCGAGTCGGGCAAGGCACCCTCGTCGGTCTGGTGGTCGAACACGACCTGGAGTTGGTCCCAGGCCAGCTCGGGCGCTCCCGGAGCCAGCGCAAGGGCGTTGAAGCAGTGGTCCCAGCTCCAGACCTTGTCCATCCAGTGCTTGGACATCAGCACCGCGGGACGGCGGAGGAACCCGGATGGTTCCACGATCGCTGACCACAGCACGTAGCAGGCCAGTTCCGCGGCCGGGGTCCGGTCGCCACGCCAGGGCGCGATCGCGTCGGTGAACTCCGCGAAGGCTTGCCGGGATGCCGCGACGACCTGCGGGAACGGTGCGCGGGTGGGGAAGCGCTCCCGGGCCGTGGTCAGTTCCTCCAGCGCGAGTTCCCACTCGCCGCCGTCCGCACCGATCACGACCGCCCGCTCGGCCGTTCCCAGTACGGAAGTACCGACCCCACCCGCCTGTCCGGATAGGACGGTCAGGCGGTAGCGGTGGCCGGTCTCGTAGGAGGTGAAGACGTAGGCCGAGGTGACCGGGTCGTGGAAGAAGTAGGTTCCGGTGAAGGGGGTGAGGGTGGCGTCGGCCGCGGCGATGCGCAACCCCAGGCCGTGCCCGCGGATCCGCAGCGAGGACGGTGACTCGTACGCCGCCGCCACCAGACCCCGGCCTGCCGACCAGATCAGCACCTGCGGGTTGGCCGTCACCTCGGTCGGCACGCGGGCCTCGCCCAGGGTGGGAACAAGGCGGAGCACGGCGTGCATGCCGTTGCGGTGGGACACGAGGTGGAGGTCGTCGGCGCAGGTGGCGAGCGCGACGACCGGAGAAAGGCCGAACCAGGATCCCCGATGGCTGAACGGGATTTCCCGCACCGAGAAGTCGTCCACGCAGCTTCCCTTCGCCTCAGTCCCGGACGGCGCCAGCGGTGATGCCGGCGGCGACGAAGCGCTGGGCCAGCACGAGCAGGACGGCCGCGGGCAGGGACGCGACCACGGCGGTCGCCATGATCGCGTTCCATTCCTGGTTGTTGTTGCCGATGTAGCGGTAGATGCCGAGGGTCAGCGGTTGGAGCTCGCCGCCACTGTCCAAAGTGGTGGCGAACACGAAGTCCGACCACGCCCACAGGAACGCGAACAGCGCCGCCGTGACGATCCCGTTGCGACTCACGGGCAGCACGACCGACCAGAACACCCGCAACGCGCCGGCTCCGTCGATCCGCGCCGCGGCCACCAGCTCGTCGGGCACCGAGGCCATGAACGCGGCGAGGATCAGCACGGCGAACGGGACGGCGATCGTGGAGTCGGCGAAGATCAAGCCCCACAACGTGTTGGTGATACCGAGGCGGACATACATGCCGTAGAACCCCAACGCCATGATGATCCCCGGGATCATCTGCGCGACCAGCAGGACGAACCCCAGCGACCGGCGGCCGCGTGGACGCAGCTTCGCCAGCGAGTACGCCGCGGGCGCGGCCACCGCCAACGTCAGCACGACGGTGCCCGACGCGATCAGCACGCTGGTTCCGAAATACGGCAGCTGCTCGTCGAGCACGCGGGCGTATCCGTCGAAGGTCGGTGCGGTGGGTAGGAAGTCCGGCGGCGACTTGCGCATCCGGCCAGGCGGGGTGAGCGAGACGTTGATCATCCAGTAGACCGGGAACAGCATCACGGCGGTGAGCAGCACGCCCACCGCGGTACGCCACCACGATCGCGTCATGCTGCATCCTCTGGCTCGGGAATGTTGGCCCTAGTCGTGGGTCGCCTTGGCTGTTGGGTCGCCGGACCGCTTCTCGGGCAGACCTCGTTCCTCGGCCAAGCCGGTCTCTCCTCGCTCCTCGGAGTGGCCGGAGTGTCGGATGGTTCGCTCCGCAAGCTCCGCCAAGCCTGCGTCTCCTCGTTCCTCCGAGCCGCAGGAGCATCGGATGGTTCGCTCCGCAAGCTCCGCCAAGCCTGCGTCTCCTCGTTCCTCGGAGCCGCAGGAGCATTGGATGGTTCGCTCCGCAAGCTCCGCCAAGCCTGCGTCTCCTCGTTCCTCGGAGCCGCAGGAGCATTGGATGGTTCGCTCCGCAAGCTCCGCTCACACCCCCTCGTCGCGGTGGGCCAGCTCCCTCGCCGGCGGCAGTTCCGCAAGCCTCATGCCGGCTCCTGGCGGCGCTGGAGGCGGACGTAGAGCAGGCCGGCGACCACGGCGAGCAGGATCAGCACGTTGCCCACCGCGGCGCCGGGTCCGAAGCGGGGCAGCATGGTGCCGAAACCGAGCTCGTAGGACCAGGTGGCCAGTGTGGTGGACGAGCCGGCGGGCCCGCCGCGGGTCATGATCCAGATGATGTCGAACACCTTGAGCGTGTAGATCAGACCGAGCAGCAGCGTCACGGCCGAGACCGGGCGCAGCATCGGAAAGGTGACGTGCCGGAACGTCTGCCACCCACCGGCGCCGTCCAAAGCGGACGCTTCGTACACCTCGGCGGGGATGTTCCGCAGGCCGCTGTAGAGCACGACGAGGTTGAACGGGATGCCGATCCAGATGTTGGCGATGGTCACCGACACCAGTGACCAGTCCGGCGAGGTCAGCCAGTTCACCTTGTCGACCCCGAAGACGGCAAGAACCGCGTTGACTACCCCGGCCTCGCTGTTGAGCATCCACGCCCAGGTGGACGCCGACACGATCAGCGGCAGCAGCCACGGCACCAGGAACAGCGCCCGCAGCGTCACCGACAGGCGGAAGTTGCGGGCGAAGAACACCGCCAGCGCCAGACCGACGCCGAACTGGAAGGCCAACGACGCCACCGTGAACACCGCCGTGTTGAGCAGCGCCGTGCCGAACGTGGGGTCGGCGAGCACCGTGGCGTAGTTGCCAAGGCCGATCAGCGGCGCGCCGCCGGACACGAAGGAGCGGACGGTGTAGTCGCGGATGCTCAGGTCGAGGTTGGTCAGCAACGGGTAGGCGTAGCACAGCAGCAGATAGCCGACGAGCGGCAGCAGGAACGCCCAGCCGACAAGCTGCCTGCGCAGCGCCAGCACGGCCCTACTTCGCCGCGGCCGCGGCGGCCTTGGCGTCCGACAGCGCGTCCTTCGGCGACTTCGACCCGGTCAGCGCCGCCTGCACGGCGGTCCACAGCGGCTGGGAGATCTTCGGGTAGCGGGTGCCGAGCCCGTCGCTGGTGCGGCCCCTTGCCGCCTTGACCGCGTCCACCCACACCTTCAGGTCCGGCGCCGCCGCGACCTGCTGCTCCTGCACCGAGGGCACCGCCGAGACATAGGTGAGCGCGGTGTCGGTGGCCAGCACGGTCTCCGGGCTGGCCAGGCAGTTGGCGATCTTCGCCGCGGTCGCCTCGGCGTCGGAGTTGGACTGTGCGGTGACGGTGACGAACTCGCCGCCGGTCGGGGCGGGCGCGACACCCCCGGTGCGGGACGGGATCGGGATGACGCCGTACTCGAAGCCCGCCTTCTTGGCGTTCTGCAGCTGCCAGGTGCCGTTCTCGGCGAAGGCGTACTCGCCGGTGGCGAACTCCTGCCAGCTCGTGGTCTGGGTGTTGTTGATCACCGAGTTCGGCGCGTACTTCTTGTCCAGCCACGACTTCCACAGCTCCAGCGCCGCCGCGGCTTCGGGCGAGGACAGGTCGGTCAGCTGCGCGCCCGCACCCCAGAACCACGGCAGGAACTGGAACGTCCCCTCCTCGGTGCCGATCGCGGAGAACGTGATGCCCTTCCTGCCCGCCGCGGTGACCTTCGCCAGCGCCGCGTCCAGGGCCGCCCAGTCCGAAATGGACCCCGGGTCGACGCCCGCCGCGGCAAGCACCGCCTTGTTGTAATACAACGCCAGGGTGTTGGCCCCGATCGGCACGCCGTAGGTCTGCCCACCCGTCTGCGCCGCGGCCACCAGGTTCGGCGACGCCTTGGACGCGTCCAACCCACTGTCCTGATTGGACTTCAACACACCGGCCTCGGCCAGCGTGGACACCACCGGATTGTCCACGACCAGCACGTTCGGCGCGGTGCCCTGCTGCGCGGCCAGCAGCACCTTGTTCGTCAGATCCGTGGTGTCGTAGGCCTGCCGCTCAACCGTGACGCCGGCCTGCCGGCCGCATTCCTCGATCACCTTCACCCAGTCCGAACCCTTGTCGAACTGCGGGTACGGGTCCCACACCGAAAACGTGCCGGGCCCGCTCGGGCCGGAGCCGCCGGAGTCCTGGGAGGAACAGGCCGCCATGGTCAAGCCGGCCACGAGCACTGCCGTGATCAGCCTCCGGCTCGTCGATGAGCGCGTCATGATCGTCCTTCCGGCGACGTGGTCGAACCGGTTCGACTCGACAGGGTTGGGTCAAGATAACGATCTGGGAGGGCTTGCGCAAGATCCCGGACGGCATATCATCGATCAATTGTCGAACCGGTTAGACACGGAGCGGACGTGCGGCGGGTGCGTCGCGGGACCGACCAGATGACGGAGTGCGCGTGAACATCCGGGAGATCGCCCGGCGGGCGGGCGTGTCACGCAGCACGGTGTCCTACGCCCTGTCCGGGAAGCGACCGGTGTCGGCGGCGACCGCCCGGCGGATCAACGAGGTCATCGCCGAGCTGGGCTACAAACCCAACGCCAGCGCCCGAGCCCTCGCCGAGGGCCGCACCCGCACCCTCGGGCTGGTGATCCCACCCGCGAGCCGGCGCCTGACCGATGTCCAGCTCGGCTTCGTCGCCTCCGTCGTCGAGGCGGCCGCCACCCACGACCTCGACGTGCTGCTCTCGCCCAGCGGCGGCGACCACGACCGGTCGTTCGAGCGGATCGTCACCGGCCGCCGGGTGGACGGCGTGATCCTGATGGAGATCCTCCTCGAGGATCCGCGGGTGGAGCGGCTGGAGCGCAGCGCCCTTCCGTTCGTGACCATCGGGCACATCGAGCATCCCGGCGGCTCGTGGTGGGTGGACGTGGACTACGCGGCGCTGGTCCGGCGCTGCGTGCACCACCTGGCCGACCTGGGCCACCAGCACGTGGTACTGATCAACCGGTCCGCCGAGCTGGTGGCCGCCGGCTACGGCCCCGCGCTGCGCTCCACGGCCGGCTTCCAGGAGGCGACCCGGCGGCGCGGCCTTTGCGGCCACGTGGTGTGCTGCGCCGATGAGCCCGCTGCGGGCCTGGCCTGCTTCGAGGAGGTCCGCGCCCGCCGGCCGGAGGTCACCGCGGCGGTGACGATCAACGAGGCGGCGCTGCCCGGCCTGCAGCGGGCCCTGCACAACGCCGGACTGACCGTGCCCAGGGACTTCTCGATCACCGGGGTGATCGCCAACCGCCTGGCCGAGGACTTCCACCCTCCCCTGACGGCGGCCGACGTGCCGGCGGAGGAGATGGCCCGGCTCGCCGTGGATCTACTGGTCGAGCGGCTCGTCAACCCCGAGGCGACACCCCGCCATGCCCTGCTGGAACCGGTCATCTCCCTGCGCTCGAGCACGGGAGCACGGCCGCGGTAGCCGAGCCGGCTGGCGCGAAACGGTTCGACTTGATCTCACCATTGCATTGCTGATGCCTTGTCCCTTACGGTTGCTCGTAGTCGAACCGGTTCGATCCCTGCCGACCCCGTTCGGAGTCCCCATGGTTCTCAGGCGAACTGTCCCCCCTCGTGCTCGCGCGCTCCTCACGATCGTCGCGTCGATCGCCGCGTCCGTCGTCACGCTCGCCGGGCCGGCTCAGGCCGCCGACGAGTCCATCTCGGTCAACTTCTCCCTGGCCGGCGGCTCCCCGACCTACCGGGCCTCCGGATGGATCTACGGCATGACCGAGAACGCCTCGGCACCCGCCGACCACTTCTACCGGGACGTGCGGTTCCGGTACATGCGCGCAGGCGGCGCCCAGCTCGACAGCCCGGGTGGCTGGGTGTCCGGCCGGTACGACCGGCGGTGGAACTCCACCCGCGCCCAGTTGCTGCGCACCCGGTCCCTTGGCGGCGAGTTCATCCTGCTGGTGCACGACCTGTGGGGCGCCGACGGCTTTCCGATCTCCCGCTTCCCCGGCGACAACGGCAACTGGACCGACTACGACAACTTCCTCACCCGCCTGATCAACGACGTGCGGGCGACCGGTGCCCCGGTGCAGTGGGACCTGTGGAACGAGCCCAACATCACGCTGTTCTGGAATCGCCCCCAGGCCCAGTACTTCGAGCTGTGGCGGCGAACCTACCAGCGCGTCCGAGCCGCGTTCCCCACCCACCTGATCGTCGGCCCGAGCTGCGCCTGCGTCCCGTCGACATCCGGTTGGTGGACCCAGTACCTCGACTTCGTCCGCGCCAACAACGTCATCCCCGACATCATCAGCTGGCACGCCCTACCGGGCGACCCGGTGGCCAACGTCGCGACGGCCAACGCCACCCTCAACCCGCGCGGCATCCCGCACCCACGCCCGTACCAGATCAACGAATACGCCGCGCCCAACGAGCAGAACCCCGGTGACGGCGCCTGGTACCTCGCCCGCCTTGAGCGCGCCGGCGCCGACGGCCTGCGGGCCAACTGGGCCGGCGGAGCGAACCTGCACAACGACCTCGCCGGCCTGCTCGTCCGCAACTCCGCCGGCCAGCACCTGCCGAAAGGCGAATGGTGGGTCTACCGCTTCTACGGCTCGCAGACCGGCCAACTCGTCTCCGTTACCCCCAGCCCGGCCTACGACGCGGTCGCCACCAAGGCAACCGGGGTGGCGCGGATCCTCGTCGGCGGTGGCGGCACCACCGGCAACATCGCGGTCAACCTGCAGCGCCTGGACACCACCAGCGGCATCGTGGCGAACAACCAGGTCCGCATGATCGCCGCGCGCATCCCGCACAACGGCGGCGGCGCCGTCGCCGGCCCGATCACCATCCAGAACACCGTGGTGACCCTGGCCGGCAACGCCATCACGGTCAACCTGCCGCACACCAACGCCGACGACACCTTCACCATCACGCTCCTGCCGCCCTCCGACGGCGGCTTCCAGTCCGTCGCCGTCGCCCAGCACTCCCAGCAGTGCCTGGACAACACCAACTTGAGCACCGCAGACGGCAACCGCCAACAGCAGTTCTACTGCGAAGGCGGCGACCAGCAACTCTGGAACTTCCGCCCGGTATCCGGAGTCGCCAACACCTACACCGTCGTCAACCAGCAGTCCGGCAAATGCCTCGACGTCAACGGCGCCGCCACCGCCGACGGCGCCGCCATCCAGCAATGGACCTGCACCGGCGGAACCAACCAGCAGTTCACCCTCCGCAAGGTCACCTACGCCGGCAACGACCCCCACGACTACCAACTCCTCGCCCGCCACAGCGGCAAATGCGTCGACGTGACCGGCATCTCCACCGCCCCCCGCGCCCCGATCCTCCAATGGACCTGCAACCCCACCAACCAGAGCAGTCCCCTCAACCAGACCTGGCGACTCTGGGGCCGCTAATGCCCCATCAATACAATTCCGGCCGCTCGGTGATGTCGTGAACGCCGGACAACCTGGGCTCAGCGGGACTCCCGGCGCGCCCGACGGGCGGGTGCGACCGGTCGCGTGATCCAGCGCCGGGCCGCCTCACCGCGGCGCAACCCGGGGAGGGGCACCAGATGGTAGAGCGGGGTGCAGGTGATGATCACGGATCTGCTCGAGGAACGCCGCGGCCGCACTCGTCGCAGAGGAACTCGACCGCTCACTGATCCTGCCGCCGACGGCCTTCGGCGACCGGTTCCCGCCGACCGACGGCGGCGGCTACGGCTCGATCGGCGTGCCCATCGTCAACTTCATCTCCGCTCCCTTCTACCTGTTCGACGAGACGGACACCATCGACAAGGTCGACGCCGAGCACCTGGTGCCGCTCACCCGAGCCGTGATCCGCATCGTCCACGCCACCCACGGCGTCACGCCCGCGGCCTGGCGCGGGCCGCACCGGGCCGGCTGACCGAAGCTCTCCGCGAAGGCCCGCAGCGCACGCACTTCCCCGCTAGTCCTTGG
Organism: Actinophytocola sp.; assembly: GCF_035942955.1. Taxonomy (GTDB): domain Bacteria; phylum Actinomycetota; class Actinomycetes; order Mycobacteriales; family Pseudonocardiaceae; genus DASYTH01. Next base: position 14,193 of record NZ_DASZCQ010000240.1, read on the forward strand.
TCGTACTGCTGGAGATGACCGGCGGCGCGACCTCGAGGGGCTCGTCGTGCTCGGCGACCACGCTGTACTTGCGCTGGTGCTCCGTGTCCGGATCACCGGCCGCCCTGGCGGCGCCCATGGCCCCCAACGGAACGCCGGCCGGCGCGCCACCGGCGGTGGCGGAGGTGCGGGCCGGCTGTTGCCTGCCGGGCTGACGGGCAACGTCGGCGCCGCCGCGCACGGCACCGGTGGCCGGGCCGAGACCGGCGGCGCCGATCGGCACCCCGGCATTGGGCCCGGGGCCGGTGGGCGCACCGGCCCCGCCGGGGTGGCCCGGATACCGGGAGGCTTCCGGCACGGTGCCGTGGGACGGCGGGACCGGCGGGACCGGCGGGACCGCACCTGTCGACTGGGCTCCGACCCCCAGCGGTGCGGCACCCGGAGCGGCCGAGCCACCCGGCGTGGGCGCGCCGCCGCCGAACCCGCCGGCCGGTGACATCGGGGCCGATGATCCGGTGGTTCCGGGATCTTCAGCGCCCATGGGGGTTCCGGACCCCGCCGCACCCGCGGTGCTCGCGGATCCGCCGTCCTGCCGCTGATCGGCACCCGTGCCGGGCGTCGGCTCCGCGTCGGGCCGGATGCTCTGCTGGCTGATGCTCGACAGCGCCTGCTTGATCAGGTCGACGACGGCCATGGCGCCCTGCACGAGCTTGAGCAGGTTCTGCCCGCTGGCCACCAGGGCCGCCAGCTTCGCGGCGATCCTCAGGGCGTACTCGATGGCGATCCCGACGCACGGTGGGATGGCCTCCGCGATGCTCTGGCCGAAGGTTTCCGGGGCCCGCGCCACGGCCTGGGACATGATCGGAACGATCTGCGCGACCGCCTCGGCGATCAGCTCGGTGACCTCCGCGATGGCCTGCGCCACCACCTGGCCCGCGCCGATGATCGCGCTGCCGGTCGTGGTGCTCGCCTGGCCGAGGCCGGCGATGCCGTCCGCGTGCCGCGCGGCGGCGTCCCGGTACTCCGACGCGGCCGCGCCGGACCAGCCGGAGGTCTGCGCGCTGGTCGACTCCCGGTACGCGTCGGCCACGCCGGTGATGTCCCGCCCGGCGTCGCCGAAGCTCTGCGCCCCCGACGCGACCGAGCCCGCGCTGCCGCCCTGCAGTTGGGTGAGCCCCTCACCGAGGAACGACACGAAGGGCATGAACCAGCCGAGGCCGGCCGTGGCGAGCGCGGACAGCGGGTTGAACGTCGAACCCAGCAGGCCGAGCGATGCGCCCGGCACGCCGAGCCCGGGCGACACCCAACCCTTGGCGCGCACGGCGTCGTCGGTCGCCTTGAGGTCGACGACCAGTTGCGCGGTGTTCGTGTCGGTCATCGGGGATACTCCCGGTTCAGGTTGACGGCGTTGCTCTCGTCGGTGTGCTGGTAGGCGGCGGCGGTGCGGGTGACGCCGGTGCTCAGCTCGGCCACGGAGGACGACGCGTCGGTGATCGTGTTCGCCACCTGGGTCATGGCGCCCTGCAGGCCGGACGCGAGGAACTGGGCGAACAGGCCGAGCGCGAGGTCGGCGAGGCCGCTCGGCAGCCGCCCGCCGATGGCGGACAGCTGCTCGGCGACGTCGTCGACGGTGCCGGCGTGGCCTCGGAGTTGCCCGGGGTCGACGTCGAATCGGGTCATCGGGTGATCTCCGGTGGGTTGGCGAAGTAGTCGTCGTCGTCACGATGGTTGGTCACCCGCACACCGGCCGGCAGGTGCTGCTTGATCACGTCCAGCGCGGGCCCCTCGCCGAAGTACTCGGTCGAGATGCCGGCGATCTGGGCGCTGGCCGCGTGCCGCGCCTTCCGCGTGGTGTCCAGGATGAGCCGGGCCAGCTCGTCGGATTCCAGCGTGCGGGCCGCGGGGGTGAGGGTGAGGTTCTCCAGCGTGCCGCCGGCGCCGACGGTCACCTCGACCTCACCGCGGGGCGAGGTCGCCGTCGCGCCGACCTGCCGCAGGCGCGCGCCGGCCTCCTTGGCGCGCGTCGCGACGTCGGTGAGCCGCTTGTCATAGTGCGCGAGCCACTGTTCCGGTTCCATCGTGTTCCCTTCTGGCGATCATCGCCAACTCGTCGAGCGCGAAGCGCATTTCGTTGGGCCGCAACGGGTTGACGCTGATCCACCCGTCGTCCGCGCGGTTCACCCGCACCCGGCCGCGTGGACCGTCCAACCAGGACAGCTCGGTCCCGGTCCGCCCGGCGCCGCGGCGGGTCGCCCCGAGCTGCCCGCCGCCGGTCAGCTCGGGGAGCAACCCGCCGAGCTCGTCGAGCACATAGGGATCCCGACCGTCCGGCGGAAGCGTGATCGGCATGGCCTGGGCCGGCGCGACCTCGGGCACCATCCCGATCAGCTCGTCGGCCAGCGCGTTCTGCGCGACCCGCCGGATCCGCACCCCGGTGGTCACCGGGTCGCCGGTCAGCGGCTGGCGGCAGATCAGCGTCCAGGACCGGTAGACCAAGGCAACGACGCCGGCCGCCGAGTCCGGGCCGGCCAGCACGAGATCGACCGTGCCCCGGTACTCGCGCAGCGCCGTGACCACCTCGGCCGCGACACCGAGCGGCCCGCGCTCGCCGGCCAGCCCACGCGCCCGCATGGTCATGCCGGCCGCGGCCAGCAGCACCTCCCGCTCCGCGGTGATCCGGCCGAACTCCGGCACCCGCAACGGGAACGGGAACCGCGCACCGGCGTGCGCGGCGAGCAGGTCCAGCTCGACGAGTCCGAAGTGGACCCCGGAGCGGGTGTCCCGCGCGAGCGCGGCGGTCACGTCGCGGTCCCCTCGCCGGTGAACCGCAGGGCGGCCGCACCGTCGCCGTCCTGATACCGGTCCACGGTCGCCCGCAGCGCCCGGTGGTAGCTGGCCAGCTCGGCATCGGCCGCGCTGACCTCACCGGTGAGCCCGGCCGGGCCGGCCGCCTCGCGCAGCCGCGCCGCCAGGTGCATCGCGGGCGGAGCGGTGCCGAGCAACGGCCGGTGCTCGGCCAGCCGCCCCGCCGAGGACACCAGGTCGCCCGTCTGGTCGCCGATGTCGGTCAACGCCCGGACCTGACCGACCAGCTCGTCGGTCAGGAGCTCAAAGCCGTGGTGTGATGCCTTTCTAGCGGCCAACGTCGTGCTCCTTGTCAGTCAGATCCCCGATCACCGGGGCGCTGGCCCGCTCGTCCAGCGCGAAGAGCCGGTTGTCCACGTTGGGCAGGCGGCTGCGGTGGCGCTGGTCCTGCTCGCCGTCGGCCGCCCGCGCGGCCATGCCCGCCGGCCAGAAGCCACCGGTACCCATGGCGCGCTTGGCGGCCAGGTCGGACAGCATGGCGCTCTCCGCGGCCAGCACGCTCTGCACCGGCCCGGGACCGATGCCGACCAGCCCGCCCGAGCCCCGCGGGGCGCCCCCGACCAGCCGGGCCCATGGCACGCCACCGCCGGCCACGCCCCGGCCCACGGACGATCCGCCAGCCAACGCCGCGGCCGCGCTGGTCGTTCCGCCATCCAGCCCGTCCGCCGGGTACGTCCTCGGCGTGGTGGCGTCGGCCTGTGCCGGCACGACCCGCTGGCCGCTGTTCCGCAGGCTTGCCTCGTAGCGCTGCATCACCCGCACCGCCTCGGCCTTGGACGCGCCCGCGACGGCGTCGGCGGTGAACAGCCGGGCGCCGCCGACCGCCACCGCCTCCAGCGGCGACAGGGGTCCGGCGCCGACCGCGCTCGTCATCAGCGTCATCGGGTCCGGCGGCGGCGGTGGCATGGTGTTGCGCGCCAGGGCCAGCGCATCGCCGGCGTCACCGACCGCCTTTCCGACCGCGCCCGCCCTGGCGCCGGCGTTCCAGATCCGGTCGCTGAGCTCGGCGAGCCGGTCCGCGGCCGCCTCGGCCGACCGACCCTGCCAGTTCGACCGCAGCGCCGCCGCCTGGCCACGCAGCGCGTCGGCGAACCCGGTCAGCGCCGTGCCGTGCCGGCCCCATTCGGCGGCAACCGCGCTGACGTCCCCGACATCCGCGTCCTGCCACAGCATCCGGTACAGCTGCTCGTGGCTGTAGGCGTTCCAGTTCGTGCCGCCCGGTGGGGTCGGCGAGCCGAAGAACTCCGCCCACACGGTGTCCAGGGCGTCGGTCAGGACCTTGGTCAGCTGCCCGACCGGTCCCAGCACCGCGGTGACCGCGCCCGCCAGCTCCTCGACGGTGTCGAACACGCCGCAGATGCTGGTGCGCCACGCGGATTCCCGACCAGGACAGCGCACCGGCCATCGATGTCCGCCGGATGAAACCGCAGGTCAGCCGGCGTCGGCCAGGTGAGCCTGGAGCCGGGCGTGCCGGAACTGGTACACCGCACCGACCTGGCGCAGCACACCGCGCCGGCAGGCATCCTCGAGGAAGCCGGCCACGGCCCAGGGCAGCCGCCCGGTCAGCGGCAGCCAGACCCGCGCGAGCACCAACCACTGACCCCACGCGGTCAGGCAGGTTCCGATCGCAAGTCCGATCACGGGGCCCATCACGAGGTCGAGCGGGAGTGCGCCCGGATCCACGTGCCCGAGCGCGAGCGCGAGCATCGCCAGGTGGGCGAGCCCGAGCACGAGCCCCCACCCGAGGAACTGCGGGACCACGGTCGAACGGTTGGTGGTCAACAGGACCGCGGGGCTGACGGCGGACCTGACGTCGACGGGTGCTTCGAGCCCGGCCGTGAGACCCCAGATGAGGCCGAGCAGCGTGCCGAGACCGACTCCGGTCGCGAGCCCGCCGAGCAACCCGAACCCGACGAGGCCCATCGGGGGGTGCCCGGCCGCGCCCGCGAGCCCCAGCATCAGCCCGAGGCCGACGCCGCCGGCCAAGCCGACCACGAGCCTGGGACCGAACCTCGCCCGCAGCTGCCGGGCGCCGCCGTGGGTTCGCAGCCGGACCCGCGACGGCTCGAAGGCCCCACCGCCGAGCGTGAGCCCGGCGCCGTGCGCGAGCCCGAAGGCCAAGCCGAACCCGAGCCAGTTCTCCACGGCCGACACGAGCGCGTTCACCACGCCGCGCCCGGCGGCGGGCGTGTCCACCAGAAAGATCAGCAACCCGCTGAGCAGCCCGACGGCCAACCCGGACACCAGCCCGACGACGAGCATGCGCGAGCCGCGGCGCATCGTGGTGCCAAGCTGCCACCAGGCCAGATCGGGAGCGCCGAGCCGGTCGAGGTGCCGGGCGAGGTACCCGAGCCAGCCGCGTACCCGGTCGGGATCCCAGCGCGACCGCTGGTCCCGGTAGACCGTCGGGATGAAGCTGCCGAGCAGATGGTCCTCGAGCTCGTACTGGCTGCCGAACCGGTCGGTGTCGAGCAGCTCCGCCGGGTCGCGGCCGGCGGAGTCGCTGTAGATGGCGCGGGCGAGCCCGACCATCAGCGGGGTGGTCAGCACCGCGCGGAGGTTGACGCAGGCCGGGCGCTCCGGGTGGGCACGCAGCTCGGTCAGGACCGGATCCCACACGGTCGCGCCCGCGCCCTTGCGCGTGGTCCGCGGCAGGTAGTTGACCAGGTCGGTCGCGGTGAGGTCGGTCAGCCGGACGGCCGCGGCGGCGGTCAGGGTGTCGGTTGCGGCCACGGTCGCGTACTCGCCGGGGCGGCTGGTCAGCAGCAGCGGCAGCGTGGAGGCGTTGAGCTCGTCCAGCGCGGCCCGGTGCAGCCCCGCGGCGAGCTCGTCGAACCCGTCCAGCACCGGCAGGATCCGGTCGGCCGCGACCAGCGCGGCGGCCAGCGTCGACCCGTCGTGGCCGGTCTCCGCCAGCCCCGGATGATCACGCAGCAGCCGACCGGCCAGCCAGTCGCGGAACCCGGTGGTGGTCGGGTTCCAGGACCCGAGGCTGAACAGCACCGGAACGGCGCCGTCGCGGGGACGCGTCTTGAGCATGTCGAGGACGAACCGCACGGCCAGCACCGACTTGCCCGAGCCGGCGCGGCCGAGCACGACCAGCCGCCCGGACGGGATCCGCCGGTACACGTCGGCGATCTCGTCCAGCTGACCGGCAAGGTCGACCGGTTCGGCGGACCGGCCGGGCGAGACCCGGCAGATGTTCTCCCAGTGATCCATCACGTCGTCGGGCGCCGGCTGCCAGCGGACCGGCAGCGGGCACGGGTCCTGGATCCGCCGCAGCTCCTCTTCCCGGTCCCAGCGCGCGCGGACCGCGTGCGCGAGACCATCCGCGGCCTCCGCCAGCCTGCGTTCGAACGCCGACTCCGGTGGGACGTCGTTGACACCGGGCGGATCCGCCTGGCCGTGGGCGGCGGCCAGCAGCCGGGCCCGCTCGTCAGGCCCGAGGTCCAGCGCGTCGGCGAGCAGCCGCACCGTGTCCAGCTGCGGGTTGGCGCTCTCCCCCGTCTCCAGCCGGCGAATGGTCCGGACCGACAAGCCGGAGCGTTCCGCCAGCTCCTCCTGCGTCAACCCGTTCCCCCGCCGCGACCGCCGAAGCAGCACGCTGAACTGGCTCGTCACGCGTCGCACTCTAGCCACTGCGCCCAGCCACCATGGGCCGATCCGGCAAGGATCCTGGACAGTCCTAAGTGGAGGGATGGGGCGGGATGGACTGGGCGTGGGCGAACAGGTTGTCCGGGTCGTAGGCGGTCTTGACGTCGCGGAGCCGGGCGAGGTTGGCGCCGTAGTAGGCGGTCTGCCAGCCGGGCAGGCAAGGGTCGGGGTAGCCCTGGTACACGTGTCCGGTGCCGTGCGGACGGACGGTGCGCCACGACTGGTCGAGCCAGCGCCGGGCCGCGCGACGCCGCTCGGCGGTGACCGGTGGCCCGGTCTGGACGGTGTGCCTGATCAGAAAGCTCGGGTGGCGGTGGACGAACGCGGTCGCGGTGGCGGGTGTCCGCCGGTAGGCCCCACCCCACGGGACGAGCTCCAGCTCGCGGTACTCGCCGGTGGTCCGCTCCCGGCCGATCCGGTCGGCGAGGGCCTCGACGGCGGCGACCGGAAGGGGCCGGTCGAAGAACTCCGACCTGGTGGCCTGCAGGCCGGGTTCGGGGAACGGTCCGCACGGCAGCCCCACCTCGTCTCCGGTCCAGCGGGCGGAGCCGGCCAGGTACCGGGCGGCGGCCACGGGGTCGGGAGTGCGGATCCCGGACCGGGCCGGGCGCGTGCCGGCGGCGTCGGTGAGCTCGGCGAGCGCCAGGGCGGCGGCCCCGGCGCCGGTGAGGGTGTTGCCGAACACCCGCACGATCGGTGGCTCCTCCGGCAGGTCGACGGCGACCAGCAGGAGCTCCGCGGTGAGCTCGTCGCCGGCGGCCGGCGCCCACCGCTGCCACCGGTCGACGAGGCCGACCGCGTGCTCGGCCGGCCAGACCGCGTAGAACACGGTCAGCGGCGCCGCCGGGCGGGTGGTGAAGGTGAACGAGGTGACCACGCCGAAGTTGCCGGCGCCGGCCCCGCGCAGCGCCCAGAACAGATCCGGCTCGCGTTCGGCGTCGACGGTGGCGCGGGTGCCGTCGGCCAGCACGACGTCGGCGGCGACCAGGTGGTCGGCGGTGAGGCCGTACCGGCGGCCGAGCAGCCCGAAGCCGCCGGCGAGGGCGATCCCGGCAACGCCGACGGTCGGGCAGGAGCCGCCGGGCAGCACCCGCCCGTGGGCGGCGAGCCGCTCGGCCACCGCACCGATCGTCGCGCCCGCCCCGACCCGCACGGTGTCCCGTCGACCGTGATCGTGTCGAGCGCGCCGACGTCGATGAGCAGGCCGGTGGTCGAGGAGTGCTCGGCGTAGCTGTGGCCCCCGCTGCGGACGGCGAACGGCAGCTCGCGGGTCCGCGCGAAGGCAAGCGCCGCCGCCACGTCGGCCGGCCCGGCGCAGCGGGCCACCGCCATGGGCAGGGTGTCGGCGACGGCGGCGACGAACTGCCGGCGAACCCTGGCGTACCGGTCGTCGCCGGGCAGTACGACGGCGCCGGCCAGCGAGCCGGCCAGCGTCGACCAGTCCGGTGCCACGGTTCGGCGCGCCATGACCGCTACCGCGGGGCCGGCCGGTGGTCGGCCGGCTCGGCCACCGGCCCGCGGAGCCCGGCCCGCAACGCGGTGAGCCGCGCGTACCGGCCACCGGCCGCCGGCAGCCCTGGCGAGAACGCGGCGGAGCTCAGCCGTCCTCACCTCCGAGCGTGAGCACCGACGGCAGGTCGGTGCCCGGATGCATGCGCAACAGCTGGTACGCAAGGCCGCCGTGGCCGGCGAGCAGCCCTGGCGAGAACGCGGCGCGGGCGAGTCCGGTCACCGGCCCGTTCTCCTCGATGCTGCCGATGATGCGGGCGTCCAGGGTGATCCGGTCGAGCCCGTCCGGGCCGCGGCCGCTGTCCAGTGCCAGCCGCAGCACCTCCCAGCCGCCGAGGTCGCCGTGGCACAGCGTGTGTCCCCAGCCCATGCCGCGCGTCCAGGTGGCCGCCGCCGCGCGGCCGAGCACCTCGCGCGCCGGCTCCGGCCGGCCCCGCCGGCGCAGGTCGGCGTCGGCAAGCGCGATCCCGACGGCGCCGTGGCACCACGCGGCCGCGGTCCAGTCGGGCAGGTCCGGCTCGCGGAGGTCCCGCCAGCCCCCGGCCCGCGAGTCGTACAGGGCCTCCTCGAACGCGAACGCCGCGTCCGCCGTGCGCGCGAACCCGCGTTGCCCGGTGGCCAGCGCCAGCCGGTACAGCGCCCACCCCACGCCCGTGGCCCCATGGGAGAACCCGCCAAGCCCGCCGGGCCACCGCTGCGTCGGCCAGCAGGCGGTGCCCGACTCGACCCGCGCCGCGTCCACCAGCCGGTCGCCGATCGCCATCGCCTGCCCCAGCCAGCGCTCCTGCCCGGTCCTGCCGGCCAGCCACAGCAGCGGCACGATCGCCCCGGCGGCGCCGGTCAGCAGCTCGTGGTCGGCATCCGCGGCGACCGACTCGGGGATCTGCTCGGCCAGCCGGCACGCCCGTTCCACGGCGTCGCCGCCCGCGACGCCCCACCGGTCGAGCGTGAGCCAGGCCCAGATCCGCGAGCCGAGCCCGATGTAGCCACCCGGCGGCGACGGACGCAGCGCGGTGCCGGCGCGGTGGTGTGCCTCCCGCTGGTCCTCGCCGGTGCGCAGGGTGTGCAGGACGGCGGTGAGCAGCTCGGCGAGGCCGGGCACCTCGTCGGCGCGGCCGTGCGCGGTCTCCCTGAGGTAGGCGGCGAGCAGGATCGCCACGCCCGAGCTGCCGCTGTACAGGTCCGCGCTGCTTGGCTGGACCCCCCAGCCGGTGACGTTGAGCACCGGGGCGATCCAGGTGACCGTCCCGTCCCGGCCGTGGATGGCCGCGGTCACGACGGACCGGACGATCCGCGCCGCCAGCGCGCGCCGGCGCCGGTCCAGGTCGGCGGTGCGGACCCGCGGCTGCGGCAGCGGCGCACCGCCGGGCAGCCACCCGTCGTTGAGGTAGGCGCTGACCAGTGCCGCCCGGATGACGCCGCGGTCGAGGCCGAGGTCGGCGGCCCGCCACCGGCGCAGCGCCCCGGCCACGAGATCCGCCGCCGGCAGCCAGCTCGTGCCACCCGGCCCGTCGAGCCGGCCGTGCCGGGCGGTGGTGCCGAAGTACGGAACGTCGCCGCGTAGCAGGTCGTCGATCTCCGCGTCGATCACCGCCGGGTCGTCGGGCACACCGGGCACGTTCTGTGCCATCGAGGACAGCAGGCGCCGGGCGCGGGCGACGGCGGCCGCCTCGTCGTGCAGGGAGACCGGATGCCACAGCATCCGGCCGAGCTCGGCGTAGACCTCGGTCGCCCGCAGCACCGCGCGGACCCGGCAGTCGCCGAACGGCTCGAGCATCGGGGCGAGCGCCCCGGCCCGGTCCAGCGCGCGCAGCCGCGCGGTCAGCTCCTCGAATCCGGACAGCACGTGCTCCCAGAACCGGGCGAGCGCCGGTTCCGGGCTCGGGTGGTTGCCCGAGGTCTCCCGGTCGTACCGCCGCATCCCGAGCCGCGCGCGGTCGGTGCCGGCGTCGACGATCACCGGCTGCCAACCGGCCGGCTGCTGGCCCGGCAGGGAACCGCCCGCGGAGATGTCGACGCCGCGCCAGCCGAGGCCGACACCGCGCCCCGGCAGCAGCCCGGTGCTCAGCACGGTCTCGTCGATCAGCCGGTTGGCGTGGTCGACCGCGTCGCCGAGGCCGGACGGACGGTCCGGGCCGACCGGGGTGAACAGTGTCTCGCAGTCGACCACCACCGGCACCGGACCGCAGGCGATCACGTTCTCGGCGTGCAGGTCGCAGCCGCCGAGCAGGCGCATGACCGCCAGCCAGTGGCCGAGCCCCCGGTAGAACGCCGCCAGCTCGGCGTCGCCGGCGCAGTAGCGGTTCTCGACGTGCTCGGCCCAGCCGTAGCCGTCCCCGGCCAGCACCACCGGCACCCTGATCCGGGCCGCCTCCGGCTCGTCGGCCAGCAGCCGGCGCAGGAACCCGGCGAGTACGGCGTCGACCTCGACCGGCCTCGGCTTGTAGACCACGGTCCCGCCGGCGCAGCGCAGGATGGCGACGGCCTGCCCGCGCCGGTGGGTGTCTCCGGCGCCGAACGACACCTCGCCGAGCGCGCCGGCCCCGGCCTCGTCGACGCCCGGCAGTGCGGCCAGCGCGGCGCGGTCGGCGGCGAACCGGCGGGCGACCGACACCGCGGCGGCGCGCCGGTCGTCGATGCCGGCCCGCAGCCGCGCAAGCATCGTGGGGTAGCGGCCGGACAGCGATTCCCAGAACCGCGGTTTGGCCGCCAGCGCAAGGAACTCGTCCCACCGCCGCTCGGGGCTTGGCTCCCGCAGGGTTCCGGTCACCCGGGCCGCGTTGAGCTCGACCAGCAGCACCCGGCTGACCTTGCGGTGAACGAACTCGTACAGGGTCGCACCGGCGCCGGTGCGCAACGCGTGCCGTTCCCGCTCGCCGAGGCCGGCGATCTCACGAAGCTGGGCTGTCAGGTCCGCCAGAGCCGGTTCGACCAGACAGCCCAGCGATGCGGTGAACTCCCCGGAAGGCCGGTTCATGCACCGGCAGGGATCAGCAGCACGGGATCGTGTTCGCCCCGGTGCATGACGACGGACGGCGGGTGTCGATCACAACTGTCGCCACGATGTCCGCCTCGACGAAGTCGCCGCCGGTATACAACGGACCGGCAGGATTGTCCGCACCCGCCTCCCGCAACCAGGACTCGACCACCGCGTCCACCCGCTCTCGCGCATCAACAGGCACGGCTTCCTCCAGCTCCGTAGTGACCAATTCCGCCCAGCGCAACAATCGTAACCCGACTTTTGCGCTCCGGTATTAGCCCGTCCGGCGCATCTCTAATTTACGCATTCCCGTTTAGACCCTTTCAATAATCTCACTATCGGCGGGCCGCGCAATGATCGAATAGGGGGTGGCGCGGGAAGGGAGGTCGAGTATGCCGGCACTGCGGCCACCGGAGGACCCGCGGATGGTCGAGCTGCCGCCGCGGCGCGCGGTGCTCGGCGGCCGGGCGGAGGTGCTGGTCGTCGGCGGCGGTCCGGCCGGTCTCGGCTCCGCGCTCGGCGCCGCCGCCGCGGGCGCCGACGTGGTGCTCGCCGAGCGCTACGCGCTCCTCGGCGGCAACGCGACGGTCGCGCTGGTGATGCCGCTGATGTCGTTCCACAACGAGAAGAAGCAGGCCGCGCCGGGCCGCGGCGCCCGGCTGCCGCCGACCGACCACGGCGAGGGCGATCCGGTGGTGGCCGGGGTGCGGTTGCCGTTCCACGCCTTCGCCTCCGGGCTCGCCGACGGCCAGGACGGCCGCCGGGTGGTGTTCGAGACCAAGTCCGGGCCGGTCGCGATCGACGCTCGGGTCGTCGTGGACTGCACCGGTGACGGCGACCTCGCCGCGGCCGCCGGCGCGCCGTTCGAGGTCGGTCGCCCCGAGGACGGGCACGCGTGCCGTGCGGGCAGGCCTACGAGATCCCGCTGCGCTGCCTGCTCCCCCGCGGCGTCGACGATCTCCTCGTCGCCGGCCGCTGCCTGTCCGGCACCCACGTCGCTCATTCCTCCTACCGGGTCATGCCCATCGCGATGGCCACCGGCCAGGCCGCGGGCGGGTGCGCCGCGCTGGCCGCCCGCACCGAGCGGTCACCCCGCGCCGTCCCCGCCGGCCTGGTCCGGCGTGAGCCGCTCACCCAGGGCGCGAGCCTGCGCGATCCCGCCGAGGTGTGAACGGATCGACCATGGCTAGGATTCGCCGTATGCCAGCCGAACGGCCGTCGTGGGCGCCGCAGCACATCGACCTCGACAAGCCCAACGCGGCCCGGGTGTACGACTACTTCCTCGGCGGGGCCTGTAATTTCGAGATCGACCGGCAGTTCGCCGAGAATTTCCTCACGGTCATGCCGGAAATCGAGCTGGTGGCCAGGCGCAACCGCGCGTTCCTGCGCCGCGCCGTGCGGTTCTGCGTCGACCAGGGCATCCGCCAGTTCCTCGACATCGGCTCGGGCATCCCGACCGTGGGCAACGTGCACCAGATCGCTCAGCAGATGGCGCCGGAGTGCCGCGTGCTCTACGTCGACAACGAGCCGGTGGCCGTCGCGCACAGCGAGCTCATGCTCGAGCACAACCCCAACGCGGCGGTCCTCCAGGCGGATCTGCGTGATCCGGCCACCGTGCTGGGCTCGGAGTCCGCGCGGCAACTGCTGGACTTCGACGCGCCCATGGCGTTGCTGATGGTGGCCGTGCTGCACTTCGTCCCGGAATCGGCACACCCCCGCTCGGCCATCGAGCAGTACCTCAAGGCCCTTGCGCCGGGCAGCCTGTTCGTCGTCTCACACGTCAGCATCGACGACTGGGACGGCGAGCAATCCCGCCCCGGCGTCCCGTCCTACAACCAGACCACGACACCGGTGTACGCCCGGACCCGCCAACAGGTGCTCGAGCTGATGGCCGGCACCGAGCTGGTGGCGCCCGGTCTGGTGTGGGCACAGGACTGGCGCGCGGACCCGTCCGACGACGTCGACGACAAGCCGAAGCATTCCTTCATCCTCGCCGGAGTCGGCCGCAAGAGCTGACCTTCCCGGTGACGCAGGCGCCGCCGCGTGGGGTCGGCCGGTCAGAACACGAAGGTGGCCACCACCGGGGCGTGGTCGGACTCGGGATACTTCTTGTCCACGGCGAAGGCGGCCGACTCGTCGTGCAGCAGCTCGTTGTGGATCTCCGAGCCGCGGTAGTTGGCGAGCAGGTTCCTCGTGATCAGTATGTGGTCGAGCATCTGGCCGCGTCCCTGGTGGTAGAGCGTGTACCTGGCCGGCTCGGGAATCGTGTGCTCGATCGGCACCAGCACGCGGCCGGCCAGCGCGCCGTTTCCGGTGTCCTCGACGCTGCCGCGGATCGCCAGCACCGGAACCTCGTCCGGGGTGGCGTTGAAGTCGCCGAGCACCACGATGCGCGCGGCGGGATCGTCGGTCAGGATCTGGTCGATCAGCCGGCGCACCTCAAGCGCCTGGCTCATCCGCTTCATCGACGAGATGAACACGCCCTCGGCCCAGGCGTCCGCGGCCCTCCAGGTGAAGTTGTCGATCTTCTGGCCGTCGATGTCGGTGGGGATCTTGGACTTCAGGTGCACGTTGATCACGTGGAGCACCGTGCCGTCGATGTCCAGCCGGACGTGCAGGATCGGCCGCTCGATACCGATCTTGCGCGGCTCCTGCTCCGGCGGCAGCGCGGTCAGCGTCCGGTACAGCGGGGCCTCGACCAGCTCGTTGAGCAGCTGCTCCCGGCTCAGCACCGGAAAGTGGCTCACCACGACGAGGTTGCGCTCGTCGAACACCTCGTCGTTCTGCGTCCGGGTGCTGGCGATGTTGGCGCCGTCGAGGTTCGTCCCTTCCAACAACTTCTTGAGCGCATGCAGGTCCCGCTTCTCCCCCGGGCGCTCCTGACCGTGCGTCTCCTGGAAGCACGCCACATCCGCGCGCAGCCGCGCGATCTGCGGCCGCATCAGCGCGATCCGCTCGTCGAGCGACGGCAACTCGCCGGGCTTCGTCTCGTCGAAGTTCTCCAGGTTGAACGTGGCGATGCGTACCTCTCCCATGTCTCATGGTGGGTACGCCGCGCCACGAGAAACCAGGCCTCCGCGGGTGGCGTCGTGGGCGGCCGACAGCACCCCAACGGGCAGGTTCCGCAATGCGTTTCGCACGCCCGCACCCGGGACGTCCAGCAACTGGCCACCTTTCTGTGGTGACGGTTCCGGTGGAGTCTTGAGGTGGTTCCCGCGCTCCCCGACAAGTGCGGGAACCGCAGGGAAATCTCGTCACTCATGTGGATGCAAAGGAGACATAATGCGCCGTGTACTGGCATGCCTTGGCATGGCCGCGCTGGCGTTTCTCGCCGTCCAGCCGGCCGCCACGGCCCAGTCCGAGCCGGGCGCCGGCCCCGAGATCTTCGGCCAGCCGGTGATCAACGAGGTGGCCACGCGCGGTCCCGGTGGGCCGCTCGACCAGTTCATCGAGGTGATGAACCCGAGCCGGACCGACGTCGTGGACATCAGCGGCTGGCAGGTGCACGTGTTCAGCAGCACCAACCAACTGCTGCAGATCATCATCCTGCCGGAGGGCACCGTCCTGCAGCCGGTGGGCGCGGGCCTGCCGCAACTTCCCCTCTGGGTGCTGGCCAGCACGGCCTTCACCGGCGGCCCGGTCAACCAGCCCGGGGCGCTCGTCGTGGACATCCCGGACAACGGCGGCGTCGCGCTGTTCAACCCGGGCGGGGTGAAGATCGACAGCGTGGCCTTCTCCGCGGGCGCCACGTCCGCGGTGGAGGGCACGCCGCTGAGCCCGCAGCCGGCTTTCCTCGACCCGCTGGCCCCGGCGTACGGCCGCAACATCGTCGGTCAGGACACCAACAACAACGCGTTCGACTTCAAGCTGCTGACCCGCAGCCCCGGCATGTTGAACTGAGCCGGCGGGGTTCGGATCACTGGACCTGACCCGAACCCCGGCCGATTGTCGCACCGAACGGGCGGGCGGGCCGGAAGCTTCCGGTCCGCCCGCTCACGCGTCAACCGAGCGCGTAGGCCCGCTGCACGGTCTGCTCGACCCAGTTTCCCGCGGTGTCCCAGGCGCGCGTGCGCAACCACACGAAGGCATCGGCATCGGCCGGGTGGTGCACGGTGACCAGGTATGCGCCGGGTCCGGCGTGGTGGACCCGGCCAAGGGTCCAGGTCGCCCCGTCGTCGGTCGAGTACTGGACGTTCAGGTTGACCAGCGGGGCGCCGCCGTCGGCGCCGGCGCGGTGGCCGGCGAAGATCATGAACCGGTGCTCGCGACCGGCCGGCGCCCGGTTGTCCAGGTCGAGGTTGGGCGCGATGTCGAGCTGTACCAACGGTTGCACGGCACACGGGTCGGCGCAGCCGTAGCCCGCCTGCGCCGGACCGGTCGGTCGCCGGGAGGTGAACTCCCAGGTCGTCTCGGTGCGCGGGGCCAGCCGGAACAGGGCGAGGCTCGGTCCGCCGCGCTGCGCCGCGGGAAACGCGTCGACCATGGTCAGCCGGTACCGCCCGGGATCGGCGGGCAGCCGGAACACCGGGAACGTGGCGAACGGATCCGATCCGTCGGCGGGGATCTCCCGGCCGTCCCGGAACAGCCGCACGGTGGTGGTGTTGAAGTACTGCCGGCCGTTCTGCCAGATCGTGACGAAATGCCCCGCAGCCGTGTCCATCCAGTGCAGCGCCGGCACGAACCGGTCCGGGTCGCCGCCCCCGCGGCAGAACGCGCAGTGCCGCTCCCATGCCGGACCGGTCGTCGCGGGGCCGAACACCGGATGATCCGCGGGGAGCGTGACCGCCCCGTTGCGCAGCGGCGCGCCGAACCAGTCCTCTGTGGACCGACGCGGCTCGTTCGGGCGGAACACGTTCTCGGCGAACAGCGCCAGCTCGCCGATCGTCCGGCCGCTCGCGTCGACGGCGCTCTGGATCGTCCTGCGCTGCCACGGCACCCTGGCGTCGACCGGGCCGAGGTACTCCGTCCACGTGGCCGGACCGGTCCACGTGGTCCGGCGCTGGGCCAGGCTGCCGGGCACCGGCGGGAAGGCCGTCCACTGCTTGGCGTAGCCGATGTCGCGCCGGTCGGCGTGGTACCGGCTCTCGACCGGCACCAGCGTCCGCGGGTCGACCGGCCGGACGTGCGCGGCCGGAATTCCGTTGTCGTCGTGGTAGCTCAGGTTGTACATGTATCCCGGAGCGGGCAGCCCGGTGAGATCGACGGTGACCGGTCCCCCGCCGAGCAGCCCGCGCAGCGCGTTGCCTTCCGCGGCGCCGACGGCGAGGTGCGCGACCGGCGTCGCGGTCGGGCCGGCGATCGGCAGCGCGCCCGGCACGTCGACGTAGCTGAGCATCCCGGCCGCACCGGCGGCGGCCGCGGCGCCGGCCGCCGCCCCAGCGGCCAGGACCGTGGCGCCGATCGGATCGGCCACCGCGCCCGGGTCTGGAACGGCGACGAGGGCGAGCTTGCCGCGCGCGTCGACGGCGGCGAAGTCCTCCTGGCGGCCCCGGTCGGCCCACACCAGCGGTAGGGACCGGGCGCCGGCCAACGTCGCGCCGATCGTGCTCGCGTCGTACCGCGGGTCGAGCACCATGCCGCCGCGCACCCGCACGGCGAGCTGGCGCTCGCTGAGCGTCCAGTAGTCCTGCAGCGAGACGGTGCCCCGCCGGGCCGGCGCCGCCGGCGTGGCGTACACCTGCCAGGTGGCGTCGGCGCCGATCACGAACTGCCACTCGACGAACAGGGTCGTGCCGGGCAGGTGCCGGCGCAGCGCCACGGTCCGGTCGCGCTGCTCGGTGGGCCGCGGCGTGGTCACCCCGATCGCGACGGCGGCGCGGGCGTCGAGGGTGACGGCGGTCGACGCGCCGGTGACCGCGACCTCGGTCGCGGACAGCGCGGTCCAGCGCCGCGCGGTCAGCGACGCCTCCCGGACCGTGCTGGACACCGAGTAGGAACCCTGCGGCACCTCGGCCCGGACGCCGAGCGGGACGAACTGCAGCGGCTCGGGGCCGAGCGGGTCGTTGCCCGAACCGGCCGACTCGTTGAACACCGCGGCGATCCGGTTGGTCGCCGGTTGGCCACGCGAGTCCAGCACGGTGACGGTGATCGGACCGGTCGGGGTCGGCACGTAGTAGCCCACCGGCGTACGCAACGACAGCGGGGTGGCGCCGTCGGCGGTCGCGGTGAGCAGGCCCCCGTACGCGCCGGTGTCGCCGAGCCGGGGGTCGACGGTGACGCCCACCGCGGTCCGGCCGTGTGCCGGGACGACAACGGCCGTGGCTTCCAGCCGCACCGCCCCGTCCGGCGCGGGGTCGCCGGTCCAGCCGTGCACGGCGAGCGTCAGCCTCAGGGTGAGCGCGTGGTCGGAATCGTTGGTGTAGATGACCGACGCGGTGGTCGGGGTGCCGGACCGGGACAGCCGGCCGAGGTTGAGCGCCGCGGTCGCGGTCGCCGGCCGGCCGATCAGCCGGGCGATGTCCAGCCGGCCGGCGCCCTGCTCGTACCACCGCCGCCCGACGTCCCGTGCGGCGCCGACCAGAGCGTCCTTGAGCCGGGGCGCCGGCCAGTCCGGATGCCGCTGGGCGAGCAGCGCCGCCGCGCCGGCCACGTGCGGGGTAGCCATCGAGGTGCCGGACGCCGTGGTGTACCGGTCGTCGACGGGGGTGCCCATCGCGGTGCCCGCCGCGCGGGCGGCGGTGATCGACACGCCGGGCGCCACGATCTCGGGTTTGACGGCGGCGTCGCCGAGGCGCGGTCCCTTGCCGGCGAACGGCGCGAGCACGTCCCGCTTGTCCACGGCACCGACGGTCAACGCCGCGCTCGCCGCGCCGGGACTGGTCACCGACCGGTCGCCGCCGAGGTTGCCGGAGGCCACGACGAACAGCGCCCCGGTGCGCGCGGTCAGGTCGTCGACGAGCCGGCTGACCGGATCGGTCCCGTCGGTGGGTGCGCTGCCCAGGCTCAGGTTCACGATCCTGGCGCCGCGCGTGGCCGCCCATTCCATACCGGCCATCACCTGGGACTCGGTCGCGCTGCCCGAGGCGTCGAACACCTTGGCGACGACGAGCTTCGCGCCCGGCGCGACGCCGGAGTACCGGCCGCCGGACGCGCGGCCGGAACCGACGATCGTGGAGGCGACGTGGGTGCCGTGGCCGAACGTGTCGCGCACGTCCGGCTCGTCGGTGAAGTTGGCGGAGTCGAGCACGGCGCCGGTCAGATCGGGGTGCCCGGTGTCGACGCCGGTGTCCACGACGCCGACCGTCACCCCGCGACCGTCGATGCCGGCGGCCCAGGCGGCGGGCGCGCCGACCATCGGCACGCTCTGGTCCAGCACCGGCCGCACGGTCCGGTCCAGCCGGACGCTGGCCACGCCGCCGGCGAAGGCGGGCGTGCCGGCCGGCGCGATCGCCCGCCAGAACTCGGCGGCCCGATCGTGCCTGACCCGTACGCCGGCCACGCCCGCGGCGGGCACCGGCACGACCCGGGTGACGCCCGGCAGCGCGGTCGCGCCGCGGCCGAGCACCTCCCGGCCGGGCCGGCCGGCGTAGCCGACGATCACCGGCACCGTGTCGGTGGCGGCGTCGTGGAGCCCGTCGGCGACCAGATCCGCGACGTTGAACAGCGCCCGGTCGAGGATGCCGGTGGCCAGGTGCGGCTCGGCGTCGGAGGGGATCACG
Organism: Actinophytocola sp.; assembly: GCF_035942955.1. Taxonomy (GTDB): domain Bacteria; phylum Actinomycetota; class Actinomycetes; order Mycobacteriales; family Pseudonocardiaceae; genus DASYTH01. The sequence goes on from NZ_DASZCQ010000240.1 coordinate 32,838, forward strand.
AAGAAGTCGTCGCGGCCGCCGATGGTCTGGAAGTCCACCGGGGCGCCCGCCGGCCGGGGCGCGGCGTGGATCGCCACCGCGCGGCGGCCCGCGCCGGCGTCGGTGAGCTCGACGGCGTCGCCGGTCACCAGGGTCACCCGGTGCGTGACGGGCGCGGGCGCAGCGGCGCCGCCGGCGGGATGTCCGGGGCCGGCGGCCGCGGATTCGCCGTTCCCCAACAGCGTCACCGTGACCAGCAGCGTCAGTGCGAGCTTTCCCATGGCCGACTCCGTTCGACGCGCAACTGATTGACCGCTCAACGTGAATAGAGTGAAAGGCGAGCGAACGATCTCCGTCCAGGAAATGTCCTGGCGAACACTGGCACCGCCGGATTTCGCCACCGCGTGGAGGTAACAATGTTGCGGGCGCTCGGGGTGACGGCCTTCGACGAGCGGGTGTACCGCGCCCTGCTGCGCTGGCCGGACACCACCGCGGCCGACTTGGCGTCCATTGTGGACTACGACGTGCGCAGGATCGGCGGCGCACTGTCCCGGCTGGCCGGACTGGGTCTGGCCCGCCCGACCGAGGAGGATCGCTACGCGCCCAACGATCCCGACCCGGCGCTGGAGGCGTTGGTGCACCGCCGCGAGGCCGAGCTGCACGCGGCCCGCACCGCCGCGGTGGAGCTCGCCGCCGACTTCCGGATCGGTCGCCTGCGGGCCGACCCGGCCCAGCTGGTCGAAGTGGTCACCGGGCGCGATGAGATCTACCGGCGCACGATGGAGCTCTACCAGGGCGCCACCCGCGAGATCATGGCATTCGAGCGACCGCCCTACGCGGTACCGTCCGATTTCGACGAGCTGGCCGCCGAGCTTCCGTTGCTGGAGCGCGGTGTGGTGCTGCGCATCGTGTACAGCGCCGAGGCGCTTGCGGCACGGGACAAGTTCGACACGGTGAGCACGTTGACCCGGCACGGCGAACGCGCGCGCACGCTGCCGGACCTGCCGCAGAAGCTGATGATCGTCGACGGTCGGGCCGCCCGCGTGTCGCTGGCCTCGGACGAGTACGCCACCGAAAGCGTCGCGATCATCCGCCCGTCCGGTCTGCTCGACGCGCTGATCGCGCTGTTCGAGGCGTACTGGGAGCGCGCCCATCCGATCGGCGAGGGTCGGACGCCGCCGGGCCTGACCGAGGACGAGACCAAGGTGTTGGCCTTGCTGGGCGCCGGGTTCAAGGACGAGGCGATCGCCCGCCATCTGCGCACCAGCATGCGCACCACCGGCCGGCGCATCGTCCGCATCATGGAGCTGTTGGGGTCATCGACCCGCTTTCAGGCCGGCGCCCAGGCGGCTCGCCGCGGCTGGCTGTGATCCGGCCTCGTTGGGTTCGCGCGGCGACATCCGTTGGCAGGAGAAGTCGGCGGCATTGCGTCCGGTGTCGGTGCCGACCGCGTCGCGGGCGGTCGACGCTCCGGGGCACGCCGCCGCCGGGTCTCCCTCCCCGCACGGCGAGTCCGCGATCAGGGCCGCTCCGTCCGCCCAGCCCCGTTCCAGGTGGTACAGCGCGACCCCGCCGCTCGGCAGCACGCCGGCATATCCCTGGTCGGCCCCGCTCCCGGTGAACGACGAGGAGGCGAGCAGATAGAAGTCGCCGGCGGCCAACGCCTGCCCCACGGACAGGTGGATCGTGTCGGTCACCCCGGCGGCGCCGCACAGCCGCAGCTCGAACCGACCGATGTCCACTGTCGACATCGAGACATTGTGCAGCTCGACGAAGCTGCCCACCGCGATCTCGTTGATGACCACCGAGCCGGCGCCGGTCGGCACCGGTCCCGGCGACGGCGCCGGTGCCGCGCCCACGACCAGCACGCACACGAATGTCCATACGCCAACGTGATACACGGCTCTCCTCCGGAACCGGTGCGGAGCGCACCCCTGCTCCTGCAGCATCCGCACCGGCCACCCGGGTAGTCGGCTCGCCTAGGGGATCGGCGTCGCCGCACCACTGAGCGTGGCACCGCGGGGCGGTCGCGGAAAGGGGGCCAATGTCCGGGCCCTCACCGGCGGTTCGATGCGCCGGCCATGTCGACCCAACCCGTGTCGATCGGAGGGATCAGGGCGGCCGCCCTGGCCTTGTTGATGGCGTCCACTCGGGACACGGCGCCGAGCTCGGCATAGATCGTGCTGAGGTGCCGTTTGACCGTGTTCTCCGAGATGAACAGCCGGTGCGCGATCTGGGCGTTGCTCAGCGCCTGCGCGGCCAGGCCGAGAATCTCCTTCTGCCGCCTGGTGAGCGTCTGCTCCTGGTCGTCGCCGAGCTGCCGGAAGCCGTGCCGCGACATCGACACCACGACCCGACCCTCGTCGCTGCAGACGCCGCGGATCACCGAGACGAGCTCCGCCCGCGTCGCGCTCTTCACCAGGTACGCCCGCGCCCCGAGGTTGATCAGCTCATTGGCCAGCTGAGGATCGTCGTACATGGTCAGCATGATGATCCGGGTGCGCGGCGAGACCCGCAGGAGCTGGGGCACGGTTCGCTTCACCTGATGGTGCGGCATCTCGACGTCGAGCAGCAGCACATCGGGATGGCACCGGCACACCACCGCGATTCCCTCGTCCCCGTCGCCCGCCTGCCCCACCACGTCGAAGTCCCGCTCCGTCAACAGGATCTCGCGCAGCCCCTCCCGGAACAGCGTGTGGTCGTCGGCGATGACGATCGAGATCTTGTCGGTACGGAGCGGCGGGCCGACCGGAAACTGCTCACGCCGGCGCAAATGTTGTTGACCTGTCAAATTCATTGAGGAGTCGATTGGGACACTGGGTTCCTCTGATCACCGTGAGATCGCCGCACTCCCGTTACTGAACCAGAAAAGCAAGACCGGTCAAGAGATGGACGACACAAGCCCGGATACGACACCCGGATGGCCGAATGTCCGGTCACTCGTGGTCAGGTATCTCCCCCAGGGGGATACGCACCCGTACGGCGGTGCCCGTCCCCGGCGTGCTGGCAATGGCGACGCTGCCGCCGAGCAGCGCAGCGCGTTCGCGCATGGACGCAAGGCCGCCGGTCCGGCCGTGCCGGGCGAGGTCGAACCCGGCGCCGTCGTCGGACACGCCGGCGAGCACGGCGTCCGGACCAATCACGACGGCGATCTCGACGCGGCGGGCGCGGGAGTGGACCAGCGCGTTGCGGGCCGCCTCGCGGAGGATCAGGAACAGCTCGTCGCGCGTCTCGGCCGGCAGCCGCGAATCGTCGCCGGTCACCGTGACGGTCCACGCGATGGCGGGCGGCGTCACGGCCGCGAGGTACTCCCGGAGCGCGTCCTCGAGCCCGTCGACGACCTCGCGCCGGCGCAGGTTCGAGCACAGCGTGCGCACCGCCTCGTGCGACCTGCGCACCGCGCGCACGGCGGAGCGCAGTTGCTCCTGCGCGCGCGAGGGGTCGCTGTGCAGGTAGACCTCGTGCAGCTCGAGGCTGTTCAGGGCGACGCTGAGCGCGTGTCCGACCTGGTCGTGCAGGTCCCGGGCGATGCGGCGGCGCTCATCGGTGTGTGCCCGGCGGAGCCGGTTGACGATCTCGACGACGGGCGGTGGTAGCTCGTCGTCGGGCACCCGCCAAGTGTGCACGGCGCGACCTCGGGTCGAAACACACCATGGAGGTGCACCGCCTACAACCAACGGGCCATCTTCGATAGCACCTTGTGTGATCATGCAACGACATTCCGTAAATGCCTGGATAGGCTCGGATGCATCGTCGGGGATCAGGGACGTGGACCAGTCAACTAGCACGGGATGCTCTGTGGCGGAGAATTTGATCATGATCGATGAGCGGGTCGGCGAGCCGATCGGCGACCTCATCCGAGACCTGCGCCATCGACGCGGCCTCACCCAGGGAGGATTGGCCGGAAAACTTGCGGACATTTCCGGAAATGACGCCGTAAATCGTCGACAGGTCGCTCGCTGGGAACGGGGAAAGCGTATTCCGAGCCCGTACTGGCGCAACTGGATAGGCGTCGCGTTGGACGTTCCCACCGTGCGGCTGGACCGGGCCGCGGCGCTCGCCAGATTCCTTCGTGCGGCCCCGGATTTGGCCGCCGACCGGACGGATCGCGAGTAATTCGCCGGGCACCGCGGCCGACTCGGGAACCGGGCGGCACGCCGGCGCCGGCGTGCCGCCCCTTTGCCTCCGCAGGCGGCGCACTTCGCCGAGGCCGGGCCGAGCGGGCCGCGACCACCCGGGACGAGCTGCGGACCCACGCCCGCGTGCTGACCACCGACTCGGCATGCGGGGTTTCCGCTTTGCCGCGGCGCCGACCGAGGAGGGCACCTTCACCCTGCTGCCGATGATCCGGCAGGCCGGCGGGGACGTCCCCACCATCGGCGATCGGGCCGGCATCGACGCGCTGACCATGGTCGACACGCTGGTGAACGTGGACCACGGCGCGCCGCGCGGTGCTGGACTTGGGCCAGTCCGACGTCGGCGACAGTTCGCCGCGGACCGGTGCGCGATGATGGTCAACAGCCCGTGGGTGCTGCCGCCGGTGACCACCGGCGGGATCGACTTCGCCGTCGCGCGTGGCCGGCGGGGCCCGCGGCACCGCCGCGCCGCCGGGTGGTGAGGTTCTTGCGGCCGGCAAGGACACCAGGCACCTCGACGCCGCCCGGCAGCTGACCACCTGGCCGGCCGACCCGGCCAACGGCCTCGGCGAGGTGTACCGGGGCCCGTGCGGCATCCCGAACCGGACCAGCACCATCGACGACCCGGCGTGGGCCTGGCATCCGGTGGTCCCGGCGTCCGCCCGGCAAAATGCGCACGGCCCGCCCACGCGGGGTCTACGGCGCCAACTACGGCGCGATCTTCCGGACGATCCCGACCATGCAGCACCAGGTCCTTGCCCAGCACCGCAACCCGGCCGGCGCCGCCGCCGGAGCCAGCGCAACGATCAAACCGCGGCTGACCGGATGAGCCGGTGCGCCAGCCCGGCGACGACGCGGTGGCCGATGAGCCTGACCAAGGTTCTGCGGAATGGGCGCCCGCGTTCGTCATCGCCGGACCTGGCATCCGGAGCGCCGGCCGACAGCAGCAACCGGATCTCCAGCACGGTGCTCCCCGACACCGGCTCGGCCAGGACGACCAGCCGCGTGGGTAATCGGGTGCGGGCACGATCCGTCGGCGACGGGCCGACGAGCTGGCCATGACCCGGCGCGGTGTCGACCAACACCGGCAGCTCGCCATCGCCGTCCGTGCGGGCCGCGTGATCGGGCGTGGAGATCCACGCGAGCGCCACGGTCTCCTTCACCGCCACCCGGACCCGGCGATATCCCGCGGGGTCGACGACGGTGCTGTGCCGGATCACCTCGTCGAAGAACCAGGATGACGCGATCAGCGCGAGCACGCCCGGCGACGTGGCGAGCGCGGCCTTGAGCTGATGCGCATCGAGGAGCCGGAACGCCAGATTGATCGATGTCGACGTCACTCCGTAGTCGTCGTAGCGGACCTCCCCGGCGTGCACCGCCATCCGCAACCGGATGTGCTGCTCCGGCAGGTGTGCGGCGTTGTGCTGGCGCAGCGCGTCCCCGAGCTTGGCCGGCAGCGCGTCCGTGAACAGGTCTTTCGGAACCTCGGGCGGCGCCAGTACCAGGCAGCCGTCCCCGCGATCCTCTCGATGGCAGGCGCCCCACGGAATGCCGACCTCGTGGAACGCCCGCCGCAGGGCCTCGTACAACCCGCTCCTGATCACCACCTGGTGCGGGCCGACCTTGCGCCGATCACCAAATCCTTCCACGTCCACGACCAGAATGGTCCGGTGCACCGCGTGCTGATGGGTGTGCATGTCATGGTCCTCGGGAGAAACGGGTGGCGGCGGTTCACCGCCACCACCCTTTCGTTCCGTTGCGGATCAGCCGATCCGCGTCCACCACTGGTCGCTGCCGGTGAAACGCTTGAAGGCGTCCGGAACCGAGAGGAAGTACGAACGCTGACCGGTGTCCGAGTACCCGTAAAGGGTGAACGCGTCCATGTTCCAGTTGTCGTCGGTCTGGAAGACGTCGTTGTGCGAGACCATGCGGAGCTTCACGCCGCGCCCGTCACAGGACGAGACGGTCCAGTTGGGGTTGAGGAAGGTGACATTGCGGGAGTTGGTGGTACCGCCCCCGAAAGGACCCCACACGTGTTGCAGCTCGATGTCTCCCGCCGTGGTGATGAAGAAGGGGATGACTTCGGAGTTGCCGCGCAGATCGTCGCCGCCGGTGCGGAAATCGAGCGTGAAGCTGTGCAGGTTCGCGCACGGCCCGACCGGGCTGGCGTTGGCCGACGGCGCCAGAACCGTCAGCGAACCCACGGCCAGCAAGGTCATTCCCGCCGCGCCGAGCACGCGCCGCAGGTTGGATCGGAAGTGTTTCATCACGGGCTCCCTTTCTGGATGTCCACCGACACCGGCCTTGGCTTCGGCCGGGTCCGCACCATCATGGGCAGCGCCAGGGACAACCGGCGGTTTCCCGTATACGGGATGCCCGCTACCTGGGTCTTCCACCCGTGCACACCCCGCAGGTGGCTTCACTCCGGGCAGGGTGGCCGATAGTCCAATCCGGGAAAATAGGATTCCCACTCGGCCTTCGTGATTCTGGGATAGGCCACCTCGCAGACGCGGGCGGCGACCATGTCGACGTTCGTCTCCCACAACCGGACAGTGAAATGGTCGCCCACACTCACCAGCGTGCGCTCGGTGGCGCCGAACACCACCCCGCCGACGGCATCGCCGTGGTCGGTGAAAGTCGCGAGCTTCACCGGATGCGACGGGTCCACCACATTCCACAGCTGAACATTCTTGTCACCGCTGGACGTGGCGAGGGTGCGGCCGTCACGGCTGAACGCCACGTTGACGAACGGACCGCTGGGACTGGTGAGTGTGGCCAGCGGCCGAGGATCGCCGAGATCTGTCACATCCACCAATCGCAGGATGTTGTCATTGCTGTTCCCGTTGCTCACCGTGGCCAATATGCGATTGTCAGGACTGAACGCCCCGATCGGGATGGTGTCGCTGCGACCGAAGGGAAACGCCAGTTCGCGGGGATGGCGCGGATCGCGAATGTCCCAGAGCCGGGCCGTGACGTCACCCACGCGGATCCCGGTCGCCAGGGTGCGGCCGTCCGGACTGAACACCAACTCCCAGACCACGCCGGGATAGCCACCGATCGAGGCTATTTCCCGGGGATTGTCGCGATCTGTGACGTCCCACAGCCGTACTTTCTGATACTCCCCGGTTGCAAGCGAGTGGCCGTCCGGGCTGAACGCGACCGCGACCACCTCGCCGTCGGAGGACTGGATCCCGCTCACCTGACGCGGTGCGGAGGGATCCGCCACATCCCACAGCAACGCCTTGCCGTCGTCGCTGGCACTCGCGAGGGTGCGACCGTCCGGGCTGAACGCCACCATTCGGACGAAGCCGGCGTGGGCTCGCAATGTCGCCAACGGACGACGGCTGCGCGAATCACTGATGTCCCACAGCCGAACGGTCCGGTCCCAACTGCCGGTGGCCAGGACCCGGCCATCGGGGTTGACCGCGAGCGACGGCACCTGGTTGGCATGCCCGACCAGCGGCAGATCACGAAGATCCAGCAACCGGACGGTTTTGTCGAAGTCGGCGATCGCCACCGAGTTACCGTCCGGATGGAACGCGGCTGAGCCCCCGCCGGGAATGTTGACCATCGATACGGGGTGCCGGACATCGGAAACGTCCCACAGCCGGGTGCCATCGCCGGTCGTGACGAGCGTGCGGCCGTCGGGACTGAACGCTACCGACAAGATGATCGCGTTGGCCCCGGTGAGCGTGGCCACCGCCGTGGGAGCAACCGGGTTCGTGACATCCCACAGCCGCACATCGTGGTCCGAACTCCCGGTGGCGACGGTGCGGCCGTCGGGACCGAAATCCACCGACCCGACGACGTCTTGGTGCCCGGCGAGGACGCCGAGCTCGTGGGGAGCTCGAACATCGCTCACATCCCACAGTCGCGCGACGTGATCACCAGTTGTCGCCAGCACGCGACCGTCCGGTGCGAACGCCACCTCGGTCACCCAGCCGGCATGGGCGGTCAGCCGGACGATCTCGGTGGGGCGACCTGGATCCGCCAAGTCCCACAGCGCCGCGGTGCCGTTCTTGCTGGCGGTGGCCATGGTCCGGCCGTCCGGGCTGAACGCCACCCGGATCACTTGACCGGCGGGGCTCGGAAGAATCGCCAGTTCCCGGGCATGGCGCAGGTCCGTCACGTCCCACAACCGAACGGTGGTCTCGCCCACCGTGGCCAGGAGACGGCCCCCTTGGCCGAAGACCGCTTGGCCCAGTGCCTCGCCGAAGCCGAGCGTGGCCAGGTCGACAGGGTGGTGGACATCCGACACGTCCCACAACCGTGCGGTGCGATCCACGCTCGCGCTGACCAGCGCACGGCCGTCGGGGGCGTACGCCACCGAGGTGATGTCACCCGTACTGCCGGCCAGCCGGCTGGTGTAGGGCGCGGCGAACGTGCTGAGCAGCGTTTCCCGGGTCTCCGGAAGCTCGGCGAGACGGTAGGCGGCCAGGCTGAGTTGCGTGGCCAGCGGGGGATTGCCGAAGCGCAGGCCGACGGCGTCGCTTGCGGCTTTCCTCGCTATGGCGATGTTGCGTTGCTCGAGGGTCGTCCGCTGGGCACGCACGGCGTAGAACACCGACACGGCCGCGGTGACCAGCAGGACGGTGAGCAGCGCGACGAGCTGGCGAAGACGGCGGGTGCGGCGGCGGGCGGCGCGTTGCTCGGCACGTTCCGCCTCGATGGAGGACACGAGGAAGTCGCGGACCACGGGAGACAGGTCCGGGTCGTCGGTGTCGACCCACTCGCGGGCGGCGGCGAGCCGGGGCCCGCGGTGCAATCCGGCGGGATGCCTGCCTTCGGAGTCCCAGGCGTGGGCGGCGTCGGCAAGGCGTTGATGCACGAGCAGCCTGGTGCGGTCGCCGTCGATCCACGATCGCATCTGTGGCCAGGCACGCAGCAACGCCTCGTGGGAGATCTGGACGACCTGCTCGTCCACGATGATCAGCCGGGAGTTGGTCAGCGCCTCGAGGACGGACGCGGTGATGGCCGGGTCGGCCGACTCGTCGGCGAGCCGGGCGAGCTCGAGGGGCCGCCTGATGTCGTCGGTGCCGTCGCCGACCTGAACCATGCGCAGCAGCAGCCGGCGAGCGACCCGTTGCTCGTCCGGGCTCAGCAGGCCGTAGGCGCGCTCGGCGGTGGCGGCGATCCCGCCGTTGATCCCGCCGGCAAGCCGGTAGCTGTCCAGGGTCAGCCGCCGGTTCTGCCGTTGCCGCCAGGTGGCGAACAGCGCGTGCGACAGCAACGGCAACGCGCCCGGCTCGTAGAAATGCCCGTCCGTCTCCGTCAGGTCCGGGTCGGCCCCGAGGTCGGCCAGCATCACGTCGACGAGACCGGGCTCGATGTCAAGGCCGACCGCGCGGGCGGGCTTCTCGATCGCGTCGCGCAGCTCGGCCGCGCGCATGGCGCCCAGCAACACCTGCCCGTGGCGCAACGCCTCCACCAACTCCGGGTAGGCCGCGCAGTGGCCGTAGAAGTCCGCGCGCAGGCCGAGCACGGCCAGGGCGGCCGG
>NZ_DASZCQ010000241.1:0-15520 GCF_035942955.1 Actinophytocola sp.
GTGCTATAGCCCACAAAGACTCACGACCCCAGGAGGCCGCGCAGCTCGGCGAGGGCGTCGTCGCGCGAGAGGGCGGCGCCGGCCCGGTAGGCGGCGTCGTAGGCCGGCTCGCCCAGCTCGGCCCGGAGGGTCGCGATCAGCTCGGTCAGCTCGGCGTCGCCGAGGTCGGGGGTGCCGCGCAGGGCGGTGCCGATGCCGATCAGCCGGGCCGCGCCGGCCGGGTCCCCCTCGACGAGGACCAGCTGCGCCGCGCGCTGCCCGATCCCGGCCACGATCGGCATGTCGCGCACCTCGAGCGTCGCGTCGAACGCGGCCCGCATCGCCGCCCTCGCCACGTCCGACTCGCCCTTCGCCACGGCGATCGCGGCGCGGGTGATCTCGTAGAAGGCGCGCCAGTGCCCGTCCGGCCGAACAACGCCGGCCAGCACGGCGACCGCGCGGTCCATCCGCTCGGTGGCCGTGACCAGATCTCCGCGCAGCCGCGCCACGTTGGCCAACCCGCACAGCACGAACGCCTCCATGTCGACCGACGCCCGCTCGCGTGCCATCGCCAGCCCGGTGCACAGGTCGCGCTCGGCGCCGTCGAGATCGCCGGACCGGATCCGCTGCATCGCAAGGCGGGCGACCAGCTCCGGCCCGTCGTCCATGGCGCCGAGCTGGGACACCAGCTCGATCGACTCCTCGTAGGCGGCGATCGCGCCGGCGTGGTCGCCGCGCAGGGTCCGGCGCTCGGAGAGCTGGCCGAGCGCGATCGCCTGGCCCCAGCGGTCCCCGAGCGCGCGGAAGGCGTCCAGCGCCGCGACGGCGTCGCGTTCGGCGTCCGCCGCCCTGCCCTCGTTCTCGGCGAGAAAGGCGCGGCCGAGCTGGGCGATGGCCTGCGTCCACGGATCGGGCAGGGCACGCGCCCGCGCCATGGCCTCCGCCACGCCCGCCAGGTCGCCGGTGAACAACGCCAGCATGGGCTCGACCATGGCCAGCACCGGGAAGTGGCGCATCGCGTCGGTCGCCGCCAGCTCGGTGCGCAGCTCGCCGATCACGTCCTTGTCCGGCAGGCCGGGGCCGGCCATGATGCCGAACAGGCGCAGCGTCGCCCTGGCGTGCGCCGGGGCCGGGCCGGGCAGCCTGACCAGCCGCTCGGCCAGCGCGCCCGCCTCCCGCTGCCGCCCGGTCAGCGCCCAGAACCAGCCGCTGGCCATGGCAAGGCGGATCGCGGTGTCCGCGTCGCCGGCGTCGGCGGCATGCCGGATCGCCGCCATGACGTTGTCGTGCTCGGCGCTCAGCCGGGCCAGCCACACCGTCTGGTCGGCCCCGCGCAGGTGCGGCTCGGCCCGCTCGGCCAGCTCGAGGAAGTACCGGTCGAACGCGGCATGCACCGGGCCGTCCTCGCCGGCCTCGGCGAGCCGCTCGGCGGCGTACGCCCGGACCGTCTCCAGCATCCGGTACCGGGGCTGGCCGTCGGCCTGGCCGACCTGCACAAGCGACTTGTCCACCAGCGACGCCAGCAGGTAGAGCACGTCGGCGGCGGTCTGCCCGTCGTCGGCGCACACCGCGGTGGCCGACTCGACCGACGCGCCGGCCGGGAACACCGACAGGCGCCGGGCAAGCACCCGCTCCGGCTTGTCCAGCAGGTCCCAGCTCCACTCCACCACCGAGCGCAGCGTCCGGTGCCGCGGCATCGAGGTCCGGCTGCCGCCGGTGAGCAGTCGGAACCGGTCGTCGAGGAGGTCGGCGATCTGCGCGAGGGTCATCGAGCGCAGCCGGGCCGCGGCCAGCTCGAGGGCCAGCGGCAGCCCGTCGAGCCGCTGGCAGATCTCCGCCACGGTCGCGGTGTTGCCCTCGTCGAGGGCGAACCCCGGCCGGGCCGCCGTGGCCCGGTCGACGAACAGCCGGACCGCCTCGGCCGGCTCGAGCGGACCCACCGGGAACACCACCTCTCCGGTGATGGCAAGGGGTTCGCGGCTGGTCGCCAGGATGCGCAGGCCGGGGCAGCGGGACAGCAGCGCGTCGGCGACCGTGGCGGCCGCGGTGATCACGTGCTCGCAGTTGTCCAGCACGATCAGGCACTGCTGCCCGGTCAGCGCCTCGACGAGGCGCTCGACCGGCGCCACCGGACGCAGCACGCCGGACGGCGGCTCGAGCATCCTGATCTCGCGCAGCCCCAGGGTGCCGAGCACGGCCGGCGCCACGTCGTTCGGCTCGGCGACGCCGGCCAGCTCGACGAACCAGCCCGGCACCCCGGTCGCGGCCAGCGCCGCGGCGACCTCGGTGGCCAGCCTGGTCTTGCCCGCCCCGCCCGGACCGGCCAGCGTGACGAGGCGCGCGCCGGACAGCCGGCCGGTCACCTCGCGCAGCTCCGTGTCGCGCCCGACGAAGCTGGTCAGCCGGGCGGGCAAGAGAGCGGACGCGAGGGCGGGGTGGGTGGGTGGGTCGGCCTCGCGGGAACGACCGAACAGCACCGCACCGCCCCGGCCGCCCGAGACGAGCTCGCCGCGCAGCACGGCCAGGTGCGTCTCGCGCAGCTCGGCGGACGGCTCGACGCCCAGCTCCTCGGCCAGCGTCCGGCGGGCGGTCTCGTAGGCGGCCAGCGCGTCGGCCTGCCGGCCGGACAGGTACAGCGCCCTGATCAGCAGCGCCTGCCTGCGCTCGCGCAGCGGCGCCTCGGCGACCAGGGTGCGCAGCTCGGGAAGCACGTCGTGGTGGCGGCCGAGCAGCAGGTCGGCCTCGACGCGGTCCTCGACGGCCGCGGCGTGCAGCTCGGCCAGCCGGGTGGTCGCGGCGCCGGCGAACGGGGCGTCGGCGACGTCGGCAAGGGCCGGCCCGCGCCACAGGTCGAGGGCGGCGCGCAGGGTGCCGGCCGCCGTGCCCACCTGCCCGGCCGCCAGCTCCTCGCGGCCGCGCACGGCGAGCCGCTCGAACGCGTGGACGTCGACGTCCTCGCGGGCGACGGCCAGCCGGTAGCCGGCCGGATGGGACTCGAGCACGCCGCCGTTGTCCGAGCGCAACCCACGGCGCAGCCGGGAGACCAGCGACTGCAGGGCGTTGGTGGCGTCCGACGGCGGCGCCTCGCCCCACAGGCTGTCGATCAGGATGTCGGCGGGCACCACCCGGCCGGCGTCCAGGGCGAGCCGGGCGAGCAGCATGCGCAGCCGGGCGCCGCCGAGGTCGATCGCGGACCCGTCCCCGGCGACCAGGCGCGTCGGGCCCAGCAGCGCTATCCGCATGGCGTCCAGTTTTCCATGCGTACGGGCCCCCTCGGCGCAACCGAAGGGGCCCGTACGGTGGGTCGGATCTACTCGCCCTCGGCGACCTCACCCGAGTCGCTCGGACCGGTGGAGGCGGCCAGGTCGACCGGTGGGGCGTCGGGCACGTTGGACGGCTTGGGCTCGCCGCGGAAGACGAACCTGGCCTTGTCCCACCCGCCGCTCTCGCCGTCCCAGCCGTCGACGTCGACGATGATGATCTGGCCGGGGAGCAGCTCGCCGAACAGGATCTTCTCCGACAGCTGGTCCTCGATCTCCCGCTGGATGGTCCTGCGCAGCGGCCGGGCGCCCAGCACCTGGTCGAAGCCGCGCTTGGCGAGCAGCTTCTTGGCCGCCGGGGTGAGCTCCAGCGCCATGTCCTTGCTCTTGAGCTGCGACTCCACCCTGGAGATCATCAGGTCCACCATCGTGATGATCTGCTCCTCGGTGAGCTGGTGGAACACGATGATGTCGTCGATGCGGTTGAGGAACTCCGGCCGGAAGTGCTTCTTGAGCTCGTCGTTGACCTTGTCCTTCATCCGCTCGTAGTTCGACGCGGTGTCGGTGCCGGTCTGGAAACCGAGGCCGACCGCCTTGGAGATGTCCTGCGTGCCCAGGTTCGAGGTGAAGATGATCACGGTGTTCTTGAAGTCCACCGTGCGGCCCTGACCGTCGGTCAGCCGGCCGTCCTCGAGCACCTGCAGCAGCGTGTTGTACACCTCCTGGTGCGCCTTCTCGATCTCGTCGAAGAGGACTACGGAGAATGGCTTCCGGCGCACCTTCTCGGTGAGCTGGCCGCCCTCCTCGTAACCGACATACCCGGGCGGCGCGCCGAACAGGCGAGAGGCCGTGTAGCGGTCGTGGAACTCGCCCATGTCGATCTGGATCAGCGCGTCGTCGTCACCGAACAGGAAGTTTGCCAGCGCCTTCGAAAGCTCCGTCTTACCGACGCCCGAAGGCCCAGCGAAGATGAACGACCCCGAAGGCCGCTTCGGGTCCTTCAGCCCGGCGCGGGTGCGGCGGATCGCCTGCGACACGGCCTTGACCGCGTCCTCCTGGCCGATGATCCGCTTGTGCAGCTCCTCCTCCATGCGCAGCAGCCGGGTGGTCTCCTCCTCGGTGAGCTTGAACACCGGGATGCCGGTCCAGTTCGCCAGCACCTCGGCGATCTGCTCGTCGTCGACCTCGGCGACCACGTCGAGGTCGCCGTCCTTCCACTGCTTCTCCCGCTCGGCCTTGCGCCCGAGCAGGGTCTTCTCCTGGTCGCGGAGCTTGGCCGCGCGCTCGAAGTCCTGCGCGTCGATCGCGGACTCCTTCTCCCGGCGCACCTCGGCGATCTTCTCGTCGAACTCGCGCAGGTCCGGCGGGGCGGTCATGCGGCGGATCCGCATCCGCGCGCCGGCCTCGTCGATCAGGTCGATCGCCTTGTCCGGCAGGAACCGGTCGTTGATGTACCGGTCGGCCAGCGTGGCCGCGGCCACCAGCGCCGGGTCGGTGATCGTGACCCGGTGGTGCGCCTCGTACCTGTCGCGCAGGCCCTTGAGGATCTCGATGGTGTGCTCCAGCGTCGGCTCACCGACCTGGATCGGCTGGAACCGCCGCTCGAGCGCCGGGTCCTTCTCGACGTACTTGCGGTACTCGTCGAGCGTGGTGGCGCCGATCGTCTGCAGCTCGCCGCGGGCCAGCATCGGCTTGAGGATCGACGCGGCGTCGATCGCGCCCTCGGCGGCGCCCGCGCCGACCAGCGTGTGGATCTCGTCGATGAACAGGATGATGTCGCCCCGGGTGCGGATCTCCTTGAGCACCTTCTTCAGGCGCTCCTCGAAGTCACCGCGGTAGCGCGAGCCGGCCACCAGCGAGCCGAGGTCGAGCGTGTAGAGCTGCTTGTCCTTCAGCGTCTCCGGCACCTCGCCCTTGACCACCATCTGGGCAAGGCCCTCGACGACGGCGGTCTTGCCGACGCCGGGCTCGCCGATCAGCACCGGGTTGTTCTTGGTGCGGCGGGACAGCACCTGCATGACCCGCTCGATCTCCTTGGCCCGGCCGATCACCGGGTCGAGCTTGCCCTCCCGGGCGCTCGCGGTCAGGTTGCGGCCGAACTGGTCGAGCACCAGCGACGACGACGGGGTGCCCTCGCCGCGGCCACCGGTCTCGGCGGACTCCTTGCCGTGCTGGTAACCCGACAGCAGCTGAAGCACCTGCTGGCGCACCCGGTTGAGGTCGGCGCCGAGCTTGACCAGCACCTGGGCGGCGACGCCCTCGCCCTCGCGGATCAGCCCGAGCAGGATGTGCTCGGTGCCGATGTAGTTGTGGCCGAGCTGCAGCGCCTCGCGCAGCGACAGCTCGAGGACCTTCTTGGCCCGCGGTGTGAAGGGAATGTGACCGGACGGCGCGTGCTGGCCCTGGCCGATGATCTCCTCGACCTGCTGCCGCACCCCTTCCAGCGCGATCCCCAACGACTCCAACGCCTTGGCGGCGACACCCTCACCCTCGTGGATCAAGCCCAGGAGGATGTGCTCGGTGCCGATGTAGTTGTGGTTGAGCATCCTGGCCTCTTCCTGGGCCAGGACGACCACCCGCCTCGCGCGGTCGGTGAACCTCTCGAACATCTGCACTCCCTGACTGCTGCGCCGGCGGCTCCATGCCCACCTCCTCCGGGTGGGCCAGCACCGTAGGACCACTGTAGTCGCCCGCCTCGTAGCGCTGAGTACCACTTGATGGCGACTCGGCGGCCGCGTTCCTCCCGGCTTTACACACGTATCTCCGGTCAACCCGTTCAACGTGCATCGGCCTGGGCGGATTCCGCCAGTAGGCGCGTTGCGCTAAGCGCGAACACCGGCCCCGCACGGCCTGACCCGAGCCCGATTCTACGGAGACCCGAGCGGGACTTGAGAGTATTGGATAAGGTAAGGCAAAGCTAACAATCCGGACCTGAGCGAGGAGGGGCGCCGATGCGACCAGCCGCGCGCCCCGGCCAGGCCTCCCTTGCCGACTCGCTGAGCCGGGTCAACCCCGTCCAGCAGGGTACGGAGCTGCGCTTCGGCATGCCGGCCGAGCCCACCGGATGGGTGACCTGCGGGGAGTTGCTCGCCGACGCCGAGAGCTTCGACCGGTGGCGCAAGGTGCTCGCGGGCTGGCTGCTGGACACCTACGGCGAGGCGCCCGACCAGACCACCGCGGGCTACGTCCTGTACTGGTACCTGTTCGTCCCGGCCTACCTCGGCGCCGCGCTGTTCCACCACGAGCGCCGGGTGCCGTCGCTGCGCCCGCGGCACCTGGCCTTCCGGATGGCGTGGCCGCGCCCGCACCCGGACGGGATCGCGGCGCTGAGCCCCACGTTCGCCTGCCTGCCCGACGATCCGGCGGCCGGCAGCCGGGTGGCCACCGTCATGCCCGACGAGCAGGCCCTAGCCGGGCTGCTGCGCGCGCGGTACGTCGCGCACGCCGCGCGGTTCTTCACCGTGTTCGCGCCGGGCGTGCGGTTCGGCCGGCACACCCTGTGGGCCAACGCCACCGACGCGCTGGACAGCTCGCTGTGGTACGTCGGCCGCTACGCCGGCAACGAGGCCGCCGGCGTGCTGGACGCGCGCCTGGTGCTGGCCGACCGGTTCGCGCCGCTGACCTCACCGAGCACGCTGCGCCCGAGCACCGGCGCCGGGGAGGCCACCTGCTGGACCCGGCGGCGGGAGAGCTGCTGCTTCCACTACCTGCTGGCCGAGGGCGGCGGCGCCTGCGAAACCTGCCCGCGGCTGAGCCCACGCGACTGATCGCAACCTCACGTCGCTTCCCCGCCGCCGGCCGCGAGCGCGTCGCCGAGCGGGGTTCGGCGGTAGAGCACGGAACGACCCGACCGGGCGCGCCGGACGAGGCCGGCGCGGCGCAGGACGGCGAGATGATCGCCGACCGCGCCGGGCGCAAGGCCGAGGCTTCTGGCCAGTTGGGTGGTGCTGGCCGGCTCGTCGAGCGCGGTCAGCAGCACCGCGCGGGACCGGCCAACCAGGTCGGCGAGGGCGCGCGGATCGGTGGGCGCGGAGGGCTCCCAGAGCGCGCCGATGCCTCGGGCCGGGTAGATCAGGCCGCGCGGCCACGGCGGGTCGACGTATACGGCCACCCTCGGCCAGATGAACACGGCCGGCACGAACAGCAGGCCGTCGCCGCCGAGGTCGACCGTGGTGTCCGGGTAATGCTGCCAGGCCACCTCGATGAAGCCGGCACGCCAGCGCAGCCGCCGGTCCAGCCCGTCGATGGCGGCCGCCCAGCCGGCCCGGCTGAGCAGGCCGGCCCGGTACACGATGTCGCGCTCGCAGATCGCCCGCAGCTGCAGCCAGTCGGCGGCCAGCAGCTCGTGCCAGGCGACCTCGAGGGCGTCGGCCAGCCGGTGGACCACCTTCGGGCCGCGCAGCACGGACAGGACGCGCGGATCGGTGGCGGGCCTCCGGCTCAGGCACTCGTCGATCTCCTTGCGGGCCTGGCGAAGCGGCGTGTCCCGCATCGCGGCCAGGTCCATCTCGATCGTCTGGGCCAGGCTCCGCGGGGGCGGCGCCGCGAACGCCGGGCCGTAGTGCCGGCTGTTCAGCGCGAGGACCGCGTCGAGCTCGGTCTCGGCGCGCAGCCGGCGGAACACCGGGCGCAGCCGGGCCGACCAGTCCGGCGGCATCCGGTCGTCGTGCCCGGACAGCTTGCGCAGCAGGTGGTGCAGCTCGGACAGCGGCGACACCGTGAACCGGCTGTTGACCAGGTCCGACGCGCCGACGCGGAACCGGAGCACGGCCTCACCCTACGTCCGTGGACGTAACTGTGGTGTCGGCGCCGCCGCCCACCGGACGATCTTGACCATGACCCGGATCGCGACCGGGCGGGCCACCTTCCGCCAGGTGCTGGCCCAGCCGGTGTTCCGCGTGGTGTTCGGCGTGCGCTCGCTTGCCATCGGCGCCAACGCGCTGCAGATCGTGGCGCTGTCGGTGCTGATCTACGCCAACACCGGCTCGGCCGTCCTGGCCGGGCTGGCCTTCGGCGCCGGCTTCCTGCCGCAGGTCCTCGGCGGAGTGGTGCTCGGCGCCCTGCCCGACCTGGTCCGCCCGCGCCGGCTGATCGCCGCCGGCTACCTGCTGGAGGGTGCCGGGGGCGCGGCGATCGCCCTGGTCACGCTGCCGGTCTGGGCGAGCCTGCTGATCGTGGCGGCCATCGGCAGCCTGACCCCGGTGCTGCAGGGCACGTCCGGCCGGCTGACCGCCGAGGTGCTGTCCGGCGACGCCTACGTGCTCGGCCAGTCCCTGCTGCACGTCGCGGCCGCGCTCGCCCAGTTGGCCGGGATGGCGGCCGCCGGCGTCGCGGTGGCCACGGTCGGCCCGCAGCGCGCGCTGCTGATCTGCGCGGTCTGCCACCTGGTCGCCGCGGTGGCCATCCGGCTGCTGCTGCCCGACCTGCCGGCCGGCCCGCGCTCGGCGCGGCGGTCGCTGGTGGCGCGCAGCTGGCGGGGCAACCGCCGGCTGCTGGCCGACCGGACCGTGCGGGTGCTGCTGTTGGCCCAGTGGCTGCCCGGGGTGTTCACCACCGGGGCGGAGGGCCTGCTGGTGCCGTACGGCGACCTGCGCGGGTACCCGGTCGGCGCGGCCGGCCCGCTGCTGGCCTGCGTGCCGGTCGGGATGATCGCCGGGGACCTGGTGGTCGCCCGCCTGCTGCCGCCGGCGGCCCGGGAGCGGCTGGTCGTCCCGCTGATCGTGCTGCTGGGATTGCCGCTGGTCGGGCTGGTCCTCGACCTCGGCGTGGTGGCGGCCGGGGTGCTGCTGTTCCTCACCGGGTGCGGATTCGCCTACAGCGTCGGTATACAGCGCCCATTCCTGGACGCGATCCCCGACGATGTGCGCGGGCAGGCGTTTGCCCTGCGATCCACCGGTCTGATGACGCTGCAGGGCATGGGTCCGGTGGCGTTCGGCGGATTGGCCGAAGTATTGCCGGTCGACCATGCGATTGGCGTCGCCGGCCTGGCCACTATCGCGGTTGCGCTGTGGCTGGGGTGGCGCGGTTTCCGGCCCGATCGCGACCTGGTGAGTTAATCGAAGCCCTAATCGTGGGGCGTCGCGTGGAGGGGCTGCCGGGGCGGCGCCGGCAGTCCCCCTTCCCCCGTAGGAACTAACTAGGCCTGCGAGTTGTACGCGTCGATAACCTCAGAGGGGATTCGTCCCCGGTCGGACACCTTCATGCCCTGCTTGCGAGCCCAGGCGCGAATTGCCTGGTTCTGCTCGCGATCCGCGGAGGCGGTGCGTGCCGGACGGCCGGCGGCGGGCCGGCTGGAGGACCGCTTACGGCCACCGGAACGGCGGGCGTGCTCGACATACTCCGAGAGCGCTTCGCGCAGGCGCTCGGCATTATCCTCGGACAAGTCGATCTGGTAGGACGCACCGTCCAAACCAAACTCAACAGTCTCCTCGGCCTCGGAACCGTCCAGGTCGTCAACCAGGGTGACTGTCACCTTCTGCGCCATGTGCGCCCTCCCTACGTTTGCAGGCTCAAGTCGATTGTGCCAGTACCGGCACGCATATAAATACTCCAACAAGGGCCGTTAGCGCAAATCGGGTGTTATTGTTCCGTGCGGAGGTGCCCGCACTGGATCATTCGGGCCGGACCAACGGGAACAGGATGGTCTCCCGGATGCCGAGACCGGTGAGCGCCATCAGTAGTCGATCGATCCCCATTCCCACGCCACCGCTCGGTGGCATTCCGTACTCCAGGGCGCGCAGAAAGTCCTCGTCCAGCTGCATGGCCTCGTCATCACCGGCGGCCGCCAACTTGGCCTGCTCCTCGAGCCGGGCCCGCTCCACAACGGGATCGACCAGCTCGGAGTAACCCGTGGCCAGCTCAAAACCGCGCACGTAGAGGTCCCACTTTTCGGCAACTCCGGGCGTGCTGCGATGCTGGCGGGTCAGCGGCGCGGTCTCCACCGGGAAATCCCGCACGAAAGTCGGGGCGACCAGGTGGTCGCCGACCAGCTGCTCCCACAGCCGCTCGACCAGCTTTCCCGGCCCCGACCTGGCCGGATCGACCTCGACGCCGGCCTCGTGGGCGTACTTGCGGAGCAGCTCGACCGGGGTCTGCGGGGTGACCTCCTCGCCGAGCGCGGCGGACAACGATTCGTACATCCTCAGCGTCGACCATTCACCCGAAAGGTCGTAAGGGGTGCCGTCGGACAGGGTGACCTGCAGTGTTCCGAATACGGCCGCCGCCGCCTCCTGCACCAACTCCCGGGTCAGCACGGCCATGCTGTCGTAGGTCTCGTAGGCCGCGTAGTACTCGAGCATGGCGAACTCGGGCGAATGCGAGGAATCCATCCCTTCGTTGCGGAAGTTCCGGTTGATCTCGAAGACCTTCTCGATACCCCCGACCACGCATCGCTTCAGGAACAGCTCGGGCGCGATGCGCAGGTAGAGATCCATGTTCATCGCGTTCGAGTGGGTGACGAACGGCCGCGCCGCCGCACCCCCGTGCATGGTCTGCAGCATCGGGGTCTCGACCTCAATGAATCCACGCCGGTGGAAACTGTCGCGCAGTGATCGGACCACTGCGGCGCGCATCCGGACCACCTCGCGGGCCCGCGGCCGCAGGATCAGATCGACATAGCGCTGCCTTATGCGTGTTTCCTCGCTGAGCTGCTTGTGGGCGACCGGCAACGGGCGCAACGCCTTGGCTGCCATACGCCACTCGGCGGCCAGAACGGACAACTCGCCGCGCCGCGACGTGATGACCTCACCGCGCACGAATACGTGGTCGCCGAGGTCGACATCGGCCTTCCACGCGGAAAGCGCTTCGGCCCCGACCCGATCGAGGCTGAGCATCGCCTGCAGTTCTGTTCCGTCGCCCTCGCGCAGGGTTGCAAAGCACAACTTGCCGGTGTTGCGGATGTACATGACCCGCCCGGTGACCGCGACCACCGCGCCGGTGAACGTGTCCGGCGGCAAGTCGGAATGCGACTGCCGGACCTCGGCGAGGGTATGCGTCCTCGGTACTTCGACCGGATACGGATCCACCCTCGAGGCAAGTAACCGATCACGCTTCTCCCGACGCACCCGCATCTGTTCGGGGACGTCGTCGGATGGCGGCTGGGGGAGCTCCTCGGTCACGGTTTCCAGCGTACGGAGAACGCGATCGGCAATGCGAACCGGTATCCACCGGCGGGTTGTCGATAGGGTCGATAGGTTGGACATCATGGAGTCCGACGAGCTGTTCGCCCGGCGGGCGGGCTCGTTCGGAGCCGACGCCGCAGCCTATGCCGAACACCGCCCCGACTATCCCGCAGACGGAATTCGCTGGGTGCTGTCCGGCGCCGCCCGGCCGGTGCGCCGGGTGCTCGATCTGGCCGCCGGCACCGGAAAGCTCACCGGCGGCCTGCTGGCCCTCGGCCTGGAGGTGACCGCGGTCGAGCCGGATCCGGCCATGCGCGCCGAGCTGTCCCGCCGGTTTCCCGAGGTGCCGGCGCTGCCCGGGACCGCGGAGCGGATGGAGCTGCCGGACGGGTCGGTCGACGCGGTGCTGGTGGGGCAGGCGTTCCACTGGTTCGACCGGGCAAGGGCGCTGACCGAGATCGCCAGGGTGCTGCGCCCCGGCGGGGTGGTCGGCGGGCTGTGGAACCACGAGGAAGTCGGGGTCGAGTGGGTGGCCGGCCTGGTCCTGCTGAGCCGCACCAGCGCGAGCCGGCGGGTCAGCTTCGACAACGCCATGCCGTCCCACCCGGCCTTCGAGCCGTTCGAGCGGGCCGAGTTCCCGCACGCCCACCGGCGCACGGCCGAGTCGCTGACGGCCACCGTGGGCACGCACTCGCACACCCGGGTGATCCCCGCGGCGGAACGTTCGGAGCTGCTCGCCAGGGTGCGCGCGTACCTCGACGCCCGGCCGGAGACCGCACACGGCGAGTTCGAGTTGCCGCTGCGGACCACGGTGGAGCGCGCCCGGCGGCGGTCGTGAGAATTCAGCGGGTGTTGCGCTCGAACACCAGGCGCAGGCCGAGCAGGGTCAGGTCCGGGCGGTGGTGGGCGATGGTCTCCGACTCGTCGATCACCAGCGGGGCCAGGCCGCCGGTGGCGATCACGGTGACCGGGCCGGCGTGCATGGTGCGCTCGAGCTCGGCGGTTATCCGCCGGACCAGGCCGTCGACCTGACCGGCGAAGCCGTAGAGGATGCCGGACTGCAGGCACTCCACGGTGTTCTTGCCGATCACCGAGCGGGGCCGGACGAGCTCGACCTTGCGCAGCGCGGCGGCGCGGGCGGCGAGGGCATCGACCGAGATCTCGATGCCGGGGGCGAACACGCCGCCGAGGAACTCGCCCTTCGCGGAGATCACGTCGATGTTGGTGGAGGTGCCGAAGTCGACCACGACGCACGCGGTGGAGTGCAGATGGTGCGCGGCCAGCGTGTTGATCACCCGGTCGGCGCCGACCTCCTTGGGGTTGTCCACCAGCAGCGGCACGCCGGTGCGGACGCCCGGCTCGACGATGACCCGCGGCACGGCGTGGTAGTAGCGGCCGAGCATCACGCGTAGCTCGCGCAGCACGGCGGGCACGGTGGACAGCGCGGCCACGCCGGTGACGTCGTCGGCCCGGTCGCCGAGCAGGCCGCGCATGGTCAGGGCGAGCTCGTCGGCGGTGATCCGGGCGTCGGTGCGCATCCGCCAGTCCCGCACCAGGGTGGCGTGCTCGCCCTGGCCGGCGTACAGGCCGAGCGCGATGTTGGTGTTCCCGACATCGATGGCCAGCAGCACCGCGGGCTCAGCTCTCGGTGGACAGCAGGGCGTCCAGCCGGGCCGCGTCCGCGGTCTCGGCCGGCGGGACGTCGGCGTCGCCGGCGTCACCGGCCAGGCCGGAGCCGGGTGGGACGTGCGCCGGGTCGGCGCCGGCGTCGACGATCCTGTTGGTCTCGTCGACGAAGACGACCCGCGGCCGGTGCGCGGCGGCCTCCGCGGCGTCCATCAGGCCGTAGGAGATCACGATCACCAGGTCGCCGGGGTGCACGAGGTGGGCCGCCGCGCCGTCGACCCCGATGACGCCGCTGCCCCGCGGGCCGGCGATCACGTAGGTCTCCAGGCGGGCGCCGTTGGTGACGTCGACGACCGACACCTGCTCGCCGGGGAGCAGGTCGGCGGCGTCGAGCAGATCCTCGTCGACGGTCAGAGACCCGACATCACGGGGACGCGGAGGGGGGATGGTGGGCGGGTAAGACAAGTGCAGGTCGGCCCGGGTCACGGTGGCCCGGTGGATCTTCGACTTGAGCATCGTGCGGAGCATCGCCAGCCTTCCTACCGGGCACCCAGGTGCACCGGGACATTGTCGATGAGCCGGGTGGCGCCCACCTTCGCGGCCACCAGCAGCCGCGCCTCGCCGGCGTCGGGGGCGGGGCCGAGCCAGGGGTCGCGCAGCTCGAGGTAGTCCACGTCGACCTCGGGCGTGGCGGCCAGCACCTCGGTGGCGGCGGCCAGCACGGCGTCCGGCCCGCGCGGCGCGGCGTGCGCCCCGGCGGCCAGCGCCGCGGACAGCGTGGTCGCGGCGGCGCGCTGCGGCGGGTCGAGGTAGGCGTTGCGGGAGGACAGCGCGAGGCCGTCGGGTTCCCGGACGATCGGCACGCCGATCACCCGGACGTCGAGGTTGAGATCGCGAACCAGGTGCTGGATCAGCACGAGCTGCTGGTAATCCTTCTCCCCGAAGAAGGCGTAGTCCGGGCGGACGATGTTGAACAGCTTGGCCACCACGGTCAGCACGCCGGTGAAGTGGCCGGGCCGGGCCGCGCCCTCCAGCTCGTCGCCGAGCGGTCCGGGATGCACGGTCACCTGCGCGCCCGGGGGGTACATCGCCTCCCGCTCCGGGGTGAAGACCACCTCCACCCGTTCGGCCGCGCACACCTCGAGGTCGGCCTCCAGCGGCCGCGGGTAGCGGGCGAAGTCCTCGTTCGGCCCGAACTGCAACGGGTTGACGAAGATCGACGCGACCAGCACGGAGTTCTGGATCCGCCGGGCCCGGCGCAGCAGCTCACGGTGGCCGTCGTGCAGCGCGCCCATGGTCGGCACGAACGCGATCTTGTGGCCGACCCCGCGCAGCGCCCTGGTCAGCTTGGCCACCTCGTCCGGTCCACTGTGGACGTGGAGCCGACCGCGGGTGAACTGCGCCGTCATTTCTCGTCCTCCTCGATGGCCGCGATCACGTCGGGGGCGAGGTCGGCGCGCAGCAGCCCGGCGTCCTGGGCCCGGCGGGCGGTGCGCGCGGCCAGCACCCGGTAACCGGGCAGCATGTGCGGGGCGTGCTCGGCGAGCACCTCGAGGTGGGCGCGCACGGTGCCGGCGTCGCCCCTGGCCACCGGGCCGGTAAGCGCCCGGTCGCCGTGCCGCAGCGCGTTGTCCAGCGCGGCCGACAGCAGCGGGCCGAGCAGCCGCGCCGGCTCGGCGACGCCGGCGGCGCGCAGCAGGTCAGCGCTCTCCCCGACGAGCGTGACCAGGTGGTTGGCGCCGTGCACGAGCGCGGTGTGGTAGAGCGGGCGGGCGGCGGGCGGCACCCGCACCGGCTCCGCGCCCATCTCGACCACCAGCGCCTCGCCGACGCTCCACGCCGCCTCGTCGCCCTCGGCCGCGGTGACCCCGAAGCAGCACGCCACGATCCGCTCCAGGTCCTCCGCGCGCCCGGTGAACGTCATCACAGGGTGCAGGGCCAGCGGCAGCGCGCCGCGCTGCGCCGCAGGCGCCAGCACGTCGACCCCGTGCGCGCCGGAGGTGTGCACCACGATCTGCCCCGGCCGCATGGCGTCGGTGGCCACGAGCCCGCGCACCATGCCGGCAAGCGCGTCGTCCGGCAGTGCGAGCAGCACCAGGTCCGCGGCCTGGGCCACGTCGGGCGGGGAGAGCAGGGGCACGTCGGGGAGCAGTTCCTCGGCCCGGCGCACGGAATCCCGGGACACCCCGGACGCGGCGACCACCGTGTGGCCCGCCCTGGCCAGCGCCGCCCCGAGCACAGCGCCGACCCGCCCCGCGGAGACCACGCCCACCGCCAGCCGCGCCGGACGGCTCATCGCGTCGTCGCGTTCACGTGTACGGCTCCCTCGCTCGTTCCAGTCCCACATTGTCGTGGGTACCAGACGACGGCGCCGAGGGTATCCGCCGTCCAACGCGGACACGGACGGGTGGTGACCGGCTTCACCTCTCCGGGCAGGGGAGGTCCGGCTCCTGTCTGGGGACCGCGATGGGCGGCAGGCCGGCGAGTGGGGCCGCGGTGGCGCGGGCCGCGGCGAGCACGGCGACGAGCCGGGCC
>NZ_DASZCQ010000242.1:0-38133 GCF_035942955.1 Actinophytocola sp.
CCGGGCTCGAAGTGGGACGCCAGCCCGAAGCCGGTGGAGCGCGAGTTCGTCCGCCGCGTGACCGCCGCCGGCATTTCCTGCACCGTCCGCGACACGCGCGGCCGCGAGATCGCCGCCGCCTGCGGCCAACTCGCCGCCGAGGATGCTCCGGGTACGGTCGAGGCATCGTGACGCTTCGATCGGAGGCATCACGATGTCTTCGTGCGGACTACCTTGACTCCAGGTTGTCAACGACGCGCTGCGGCGTGGCCGGGATTCGCTCCGGCCGGTTCAACCGATGTCCAGTTGGCCGCCCATGCCTTCGCGCACATAGGCGAGCGCATTCCAACGACACCGACTCGCCGGGTTTCCCCGACCTGACATGGATCAACCCGCTCCATGATCCCGAACGCGGGCCGTTACCCTCGGCGCGGTGAGATCACTGGATCGTCGGGCGTCGGACGCCATGGTCGCGGAGGCGACGGTTGACTGCTACAACGACGGCGAGTGCTTGGCGGGTTTCCACACCATGCTCGATGAGCATCTCGCCGTGCCGTTCCAGACCAGCGTGCTGGGTGTCGACGTCAGTGTCACCAAGATCGACCTGACCGCCGACGAGCAGATTGTGGCGGTCTGCGTGCGTGGCCGATCGCGGCAGCGCATCCCGATCCTCGACCTGCCGCTGCCGACGCCGCCGCCGGAGGGTGCCGAGTGGATCGAGGCCTATCGCGTCTGGGTGAGGTGAGTGCGGGCGATTAGCGACGCGAGCCCGCTGGCGACGTCGGCGAACACCGGATCCGCCTGACCGAGCGGGAGGCCCAGCTCAACCTGCGGGCCGTGCTGGAGCTCTGCGCGGCGGGCGAGGTGCGGTGCAGCGAGAAGACCGGCCGTCCCTCCGCGGCGACCATCCGCACCGTGGACTCGCGTCTGGCCTGCGGCGACTTCTACCGGGACGAGCCGATCGCGTCGTTCGCGTGGCCGTTGCTGGTCCAGGCGGGTGGGCTGGCCAGGATCGATGGCGGGCGGTTGCGGCTGACGCCCAAGGGCCGTGCCGCGCTGAGCCAGCCGACGGCCGAGGTCATCCGGACGTTGTGGCAGCGTTGGCTCAACCACGCCGTGATTGACGAGTTCAGCCGGATCGAGGAGATCAAGGGCCAGCGGGTCACGAATGTGCTCGCTGCCGCCAAGCCGCGCCGGCAGGTCGTGGCCACGGCGCTGGCCAAGTGCCCGCCCGGCGAGTGGATCGGTGTCGACGCCTTGTTCACGACCATGCGCCGGGGACAGCTGAGCCCCACCATCGCCCGCAACGACAGGGCGCTGTGGCGGCTCTACCTGGTCGACCCGCAGTACGGCAGCCTGGGTTACGACGGCTTCCATGCCTGGGAGATCCTGGAGGGCCGCTACACCCTTGCCGTGCTGTTCGAATACGCGGCAACGCTGGGCCTCGTCGATCTCGACTACGTGCACCCGGTTGGCCAGCGAGACGACTTTCGGGACAACTGGGGCGGGGACGACCTGGACGCGCTGAGCCGCTACGACGGTTTACAGGCGGTCCGGCTCAATGCGCTGGGAAGTTACGCGCTCGGCCTGACCGACTCCTACCGGGCGCCCGCGGCCGAACATCTCGCGGCTCTGAAGGTGCTGCCCAACCTCGACGTCGTCGTCACCGGGACCCTCACCCCGGGCGACGAGCTGCTGCTGTCGGCGTTCGCCGAGCGCGGCGCGGACCGGGTGTGGACGGTGTCCGCCGCGAGCCTGCTGGCCGCGCTCGACGCCGGACGAAACCTCACCGAGTTCACCGACTTCCTGGCGCGGCGGGCCGGGAACGAGCTGCCGGGCGCGCTGGCAACCGTCGTCGACGATGTCACCCGGCGGGCCGGTCAACTCACCGACCTCGGGCCCGTTCGGGTGGTCGAATGCGCGGACGCGGCGCTGGCCGCGCTCATCACCCGGGATCGGGCGTTGCGTGGACTGTGCCGCCCGCTCGGCGAGCGTCATCTCGCCGTTCCGCTCGACACGGAGCTGAAGTTCCGGACCGCGCTGCGGAAACTGGGCTACGTCCTGCCGAACCGCACCGCGCGATGAGGCCAGCGGCGGGTGGCCTGATCGAGGGTCAGATGTCCAGGCCGGCCCGGTCAAGCCGTTGGATGAGGCTGGGTTTGCGCCGGTGCTCGTGGCGCAGTTGCCGGTAGCGCTCGTCGAACTCGTCCGGCTGGCCCATTCGGTCGGCGACTTCCCGCAGGTCGGTCAGTAGGGCGATCGCGGAGTCATACTCCTGCGGCCTTTTCGTGTCGATGAGCGCGCTGACCTTCGCCCACGCGTGCTCTTCCTCGGCGGCGAGCGCGTCCAGACGTCTTTCCCGGGCAGCGGCTGCCCGCCGTTCGCGGCCGGCACGTTCCTGGGACCTGCGCTGTTCGGCAAGCCGTTCGCGATCGTCCCGTCGGGCCTTGGCGGCGGAGAGCAACTCGCCGGCGGTTCGTCGTGTGGGGGACGGCGTCTCGGTCGGTGCGGTGCCGCTGAAGCGACGGAGCAACTCTCCGCGCAGGTGTGAGTCGTCGCCGCGCAGAAACCGCAGCAGCAGCCCGGTTCCTTGACGGTGAACGAGCGGAAGAAGTGCCTGGGGTCGGTGAGCAGTTCGCCGACCAGCCAGACCAGTGCGTCAACGTAGTCGTCGACGGCGCCGGGCCAGGCGGTGGTGTCGAGCATCCAGGGCTCGACATCGGCGGGCAGCGCGTCTTTGCCGTGTTCGCGCAGTAGCGACTTGGACAGCTTGGCGCTGGTGGGCGCGAGCACCTGCGGTGTGAAGATGCGGGACGGCATCTGAGTGTGCGGGGTGTCGAGCGCCCCGGCGGCTGCGTACCTCCCCGGTCGTCGGGTCGTAGACGTCGGCCCTTGAGGCGGAAGAAGAGTCTGGCCGGCGTTAGGGCGCCAAGAACACTTCGTCTATATGCCATTCAAGGAATTCGCGATTCGGACGATCATGGTAACGGTTTGGCGTGGTTATCCGCTCACCCGCGGCGGCGTAGAATTGCTCACCGTCGTCGAATTCTTTGCGGAGGTGTTAGCGAGATGGACGGACACTGAGCGGCGCTCCGTCGCCGGCCCGCGGCGGCTCAGCAGAAAGCGACCATCTCGCGCAGCCATTCGCGGAGCGTGGCGATCTCGGCGGGCGAGGCGATGCCGAGCGGCTGGGACCGGGTGAACCGCTGGGTCGACACGACCGTGATCTCCTCGGTGCGCGCCCAGCTCGGCCGGTTCAGCCCGGACTCGGGGGAGTCGATGCGCACGTGGTGGTCCAGGCCGCGGTCTCGCGAGGTCAGCGGGACCACGAGCGCCATGCCGATGGGGAACCTGCAGTGGACCGGCGAGCCGACGACGACGGCCGGGCGCAGGCCGCCCTGCTCGCGCCCGATCGGCTGACCGAAGTCCACCACCCAGATTTGCCAGGGTGCGAGCCTCGGTGTCCGGCTCACTGGCTGTACTCAGGGTATTCTTCGCCGGCGTCCGGCAGGCCGTCACCGGCCGCGTTGTCGGTCAGCCGTGCCTCTGCCTGGTAGCTGGCCCATTCCTCGGGGTCGGAGCGTAGCTCCTCGTACCGCTGCATGATGCGGTTGATCTTGTGTTCCTTGACCAGGCGCCGGACCGCCTCGCCGAGCGGCACACCGTTGAAGTCCCGCTCGGCGATCTTCGCAAGTTCGTCGCGGAGCTCGCTGTCGAGTTGCATCGATGTCGTCGCCATGGCGTCAAGTATGGCACACGCTATAGGCACGACTGTGGCACGTGGGGGCTCGGGTCTGTCGAGGCGACACGATCGAGAGGTGCGCCGGCGTGTCGGTCGGTGGCCGTACCCTCGTGCCGTCCGGCGTCGTGAGGAGCAGCACGTGGTCGAGGGCCCCCGCCCGTTCGCGCATCTGAACGCGCCCAACGCGGGCCTGTACCGCGCCGTGATGGGCGCCATCGTGGCTGCCAAGCGGCGGTTCGCGGTGCACATGCGGCCCGAGGACGTGCACGAGGCGATGGTCCGGCGTACCGGGTCGGCTCCCGATCTTGCCGAGATCACCGCCGCCCTGGCCAGCCTGGAGGAGTGGGGCAACCTGCGGGCCGATCCGGACACCAGCCGGGTCACCACGGTGGAGGACTTCCACCGGGCCCGCTACCTGTACCAGCTCACCCGGCACGGGGAGGCGGCCGAGGAGGCGCTGGCCGCCTACGACGAGGCCCTCGGGCGGCGGGGCGCGCTGCAGGCGGTGGCGCTGGCCGACATCGCCACCCAGCTGCGCGCGTTGCTGGGGCTGGCCGAGCAGCCCGAGCCGGACGCGGCCAAGGTGCACCTGCTGCTGCGCGGGCTGGTGGACCGGTTCACCGACCTCGCCGGCAACGCGCAGGCGTTCATGGGCTCGCTGCAGCGCTCGATCGATCTGCACGACGCCGAGGTGGACGCGTTCCTGGCGTACAAGGACCGGTTGATCGACTACCTCGAGCGGTTCATCGCCGACCTGCTCACCACCGGGTCGGAGATCGCCGCGCTGATCGGCTCGGTCGAGCGGGCCGGCGTCGGGCGGCTGCTCGACCTGGCGGCGCGCCGCGAGGCGGCCGATGCCGCGCCCGGGGCGGACGGCGAGGACGACCCGCGGGCGCGGGAGTTCGAGCGGCTTGCGGTGCTGTGGCGGGAGCGCTGGGACGGGTTCCGGGCGTGGTTCGTCAGCGAGCCGCAGCATCCGAGCCAGGCCAAGCTGCTGCGGTCCCAGGCGCGTGCGGCGATTCCGCAGCTGCTCGCCGTGGTGAGCGCGTTGAACGAGCGACGCTCGGGCCGATCGGACCGGTCGGCCGACTTCCGGACCCTGGCGACCTGGTTCGCCCAGGCACCCGACGACGCCGCGATGCACCGGCTGTGGCGCTCGGTGTTCGGGCTGTCTTCGGCGCGGCACCTCACCGTCGACGAGGAAACGCTCACCGAGCGGGAAGACCACCCGGTCGCGCCCGGTACGCCGTGGGCGCAGGCGCCGCCGCTGCGGATCAGCCCGCGGCTGCGCAAGACCGGCAGCTACGAGCGGCGTGGCAAGCCGAACCGGGTGGTCGACCGGTCCGAGCTGCGCCGGCAGCTGGCCGAGCTGGCGGCGCGGGAAGCCGAGGAGACCGCGGCCGCCCGGGCGGCGCTGACCACCTCCAGGCCGACCAGGCTCGGCGACCTCGGGCCGCTCGATCCCGCCGCGTTCCGGCTGTTCCTGACGTTGCTCGGTGAGGCGCTGGCCGCCCGCCGGCCCGGGCAGCGCGGCGTCGTCACGACGACCACGGACGGCAGCATGGCGATCGAGTTGTCCGTTGTGGACAATGCTGAGCCGGTGGAGATCCATACGCCGCACGGCGTGTTCCGCGGGCCCGACCACCTCGTGGAGATCATCGACCTGACCGCCGAGCCGGCCCGGGAGCAGAGCGCGTGAGTGGGCTGTCGGAGGCGCTGGACGCGACGCGCGTCGACGAGACGCGGCGGGCCGCGCGGGCCCTGCTGCGCCGGCCGCTGCTGCGTGCCGCCGGTAAGGACGCCGACGAGTTCACCTTGGTGCGCAAGCACGCTGGAGACCTGCGAACCTGGTTCGACCGCAACACCGGCTGGCGGCTGCTGGTGGACAGCGAGGTGGCCCGGCTGGTGAAGTCCGCCGCCGGCACCGACGACCACACCTGTCCCGCCCGGGACGTGCGCACCCGGATCCCGTTCGGCCGGCGTCGCTACGTGCTGACCTGCCTGGCGCTGGCCGCCCTCGAGCGGGCCGAGGCGCAGATCACCCTCGGCCGGCTGGCCGAGCAGATCGTGCTCGCCGCGGCCGATCCGGACCTCGCCGAGGCCGGCGTCGTGTTCACGTTGGACAACCGCGACGAGCGGGGTGACCTGGTCGCGGTGGTGCGGCTGCTGCTCGACCTCGGCGTGCTGTCCAGGGTGGCCGGTGACGAGGAGTCCTTCGTCAAGGACAGCGGTGACGTGCTCTACGACGTCGAGCGCCGGGTCCTCGCCACGCTGCTCGCCACCCCGCGCGGGCCGTCCACTGTGGACGAGCGGGACTTCGAGGCGCGGCTGGCCGCGGTCACCCGGGAGCTGGAGCCGACCACAGACGAACTGCGCAACCGGATGCTGCGCCATCGTCTTACCCGGCTCCTGCTGGAGACACCGGTGCTCTACTACGACGAGCTGAACGACGCGGAGGTGGCCTACCTGACCAGCCAGCGTGCCGCGATCACCGCGCGAATCACCGAGCTCACCGGCCTGGTCGCCGAGGTGCGGGCCGAGGGCGTCGCGATGGTCGACCCCTCCGACGACCTGACCGACGTCCGGATGCCGGACAGCGGAACCGACGGGCACGTCACGTTGCTGTTGGCGGAGTTCCTGGCCGCCCGCAACGGAGAGCCGGTCGGCGAGACGGAGCTGCACGCGCAGGTCCGGTCGTTCGCCGAGCGGCACCGGTCCTACTGGCGGCGCACCGCGACCGAGCCCGGTGCCGAGATCGAGCTGACCGCGCTCGCCCTGGCCAGGCTCGAAGCGTTGCGGCTGATCCGGCGTGATGGCGGGTCGGTCGTCGGCAGGCCCGCGCTCGCCCGCTACGCGGTGACCGAACCGGTGATCCACGACCCGAACGGACCGAGCGCATGACGCGACGGTTACCTCAGCCGGGCCGCGGCCGGTGGCAGCCGCTGCGGGCCGGGCTGGTCGACCTGTTCTACTACGACGCCGAGGAGTTCTGGTTCCGCGACGGCCGGCTGCTGCTGCGCGGCAACAACGGCACCGGCAAGTCCAAGGTGCTCGCGCTGACGCTGCCGTTCCTGCTCGACGGCGACCTGTCCCCGCACCGGGTCGAGCCGGACGCCGACCCGAAGAAGCGGATGGAGTGGAACCTGCTGCTCGCCGGCGCGCACCCGCACCCGGAGCGGCTCGGCTACACCTGGCTGGAGTTCGGCCGCCTCGCCGACGACGGACAGGCCGAGTTCCGCACGCTGGGATGCGGGCTGAAAGCCGTGTCCGGCAAGGGAATCGCGCGGCACTGGTTCTTCCTCACCGACCAGCGGGTGGGGCCGGAGCTCGAGCTGGTCGACGCCACCGGAACCGCGCTGACCCGGGACCGCCTCGACGAGGCCCTCGGCGGGCGCGGCACGGTCTACGACAAGGCCCGGGCGTACCGCAGGGCGGTCGACGAGGCGCTGTTCGGGCTCGGCGAGCAGCGCTACGGCGCCCTGGTGGACCTGCTCATCCAACTCCGCCAGCCGCAGCTGTCCAAGCGACCCAGCGAGAAGGCGCTGTCCGACGCGTTGACCGAGGCGCTGCCGCCGCTGGACCAGGCCGTGATCGCGGACGTGGCGGAGGCGTTCCGCAGCCTGGAGGAGGACCGCGACGAGCTGGCCGTGATGCGGCAGGCGAGCGAGGCCGCGCGGTCGTTCCTCGGGCACTACCGGCGGTACGCGCGGATCGCCGCCCGCCGCCGGGCCGAGCGCCCCCGCCGGGCGCAGTCGGCGTACGAGAAGGTGAACGCCGAGCTGAACGCGGCCAACGCGGCGCACGAAGCGGCCGAGACGGCCCTGCGCGCGGCTGAGCAGCGGCTGTCCGAACTGGACAGTGAACGCGACCGTCTCCGTGCCCGGGATGAGGAACTGCGGAAGAGCCCGGAGATGCGTGACGCGCGGGCGCTGCACGAGGCTGCCGAAACGGCCAAGCGGCTGGCCGCGGAGGCGGCGCGGGCCGACGTGGACCGCGCCAAGGCGCAGCAGGTTGTCTTGAGTCGTCAGGAGAAGCGGCGCGCCGCGGCGGATCGCCTTGCCGGCGCCGAGCGGTCGGCAGGTACCGCCCGCGTGTCCACTATGGACACCGCTCGGGCCGCCGGAGTCGGTGACGAGCATCGGGACAGGATCGACAGCCGGCTCGACCCGGCGGATGCCGACGTGGTTGCGGTCCTGCGTCTGGACGCGGGGGAGATCACGGATCGGCGGGGACGGGCGATCCAGCATGTCAGCGGCCTGATCGACGCCGACGAGCAGGCGCGGCGGCAGGTCGCCGAGGCCCGCCAGCGGGTCGAGGAGCTGGCCGCACAGGTCGCCGAGCTGGCCGATCGCCGCGCCGCCGCCGCGCAGTCGGTGGTCGACCGGGGGCGGGAGCACGTGGCCACGACCCGGGAGCACCTCGCCGGGGCGACCGAGCTGCGCGTGCCCGACCTGGCGGGAACCGTTGCCGCGCTGGAACTCTGGGTCGAGACCCTGGACGGGGTGAACCCGGGCCGGGCGGCCGCCGACACCGCCGGTCGCGCCGCCGCCGAGGCGCTCGCCAGAACCGAGGCCGGGCTGGATCAGCGGGACTCCGCCGCACGTGCCCGGGTGACGCAACTGGCCGAGGAGATCACTCGGCTGGAAGCGGGGGAGGACACCGCGCCGCCGCCCGCGCACACTCGCGATGTCGCCGCCAGAGCCGGCCGGGACGGCGCCCCGCTGTGGCAGCTCGTGGACTTCGTCGAGGACCTGCCCGCCGAGGACCGGGCCGGGCTCGAGGCCGCGCTCGAGGCGGCCGGGATCCTGGACGCCTGGCTCAACCCGGATGGTGTGCTGCTCGCCCCCGGCACGGACGACGTCGTCCTGCTGCCGGGCCGGCCCGTGCCACACCACCTCGGCACCGTGCTGCGGCCCGCGGTCGACCGGGACGACCCGCGCGCCGCCGCGGTCGCCGACAATGTCGTGTCGGCCGTGCTGGGGTCGATCGGACTGGGCGCGGGAAACGGCGATACCTGGGTGACCACCGGCGGCCGGTTCCGGCTCGGGATCCTGGACGGCGCCTGGCGGAAGGCAACCGCCCGGTACATCGGCGCGGGTGCACGGGAGGCCGCCCGGCGTGCCCGCCTGGCCGAGCTGCGCGCCGAACTTTCCATAGTGGAATCCGAGTTCGCCGCGATCGCCGGCGAGCGAGACCTGTTGGCGGAGCGCCGCGACCGGTTGGCCGGCGAGTTGGGCGGCATGCCCGACGACGCTCGGCTGCGCGAGGCGCATGCTGACGTGCGTGCGCTGGCCACGGAGGCGCGCAGGCTCGGCCAGCGCGTCGATGCCGCACAGGATGCCTTGGCGCGATTGACGAACGAAGCGGAAAGTGCGCGGCAGGCGCTCACCTCCGCCGCGGCCGAACTGGATCTTCCCGCGGACCGGCAAGGGCTGGGCAGGGTGCGGGAGGCGCTGACGGACTATCGGACTGCGCTCGCGGAGCTGTGGCCGGTACTGCGGGCGCTCGCGGAGGCACGTCGGGCGGACGCGGAGGCGGCGGAAGAGCTGGCCGGTGCCGAGGACGAGCTGCGGGAGCGAGCCGAGCGCGCGGCGGAGGCCGAGGCTGCCGCCGAGATCGCCGCGGAGCGTCACTCCACTTTGGAAGCAACGGTGGGCGCGGCGGTCGCCGAGCTGGAGCGCAGGCTGGCCGAGGTGGCGAAATCCTTGGCGGTCAACCGAAACGCCGCCAAGGTTGCCGACGAGCAGCGGATCGGTGCGGTGAACGACCGCGGCAAGGCCGAGGGGCGCAGGGAGGAGCTGGCCGGGCAGCTCGTCCTGGCCACCGGGGAACGCGCCGAGGCCGCGGAGTCGCTCCGCCGGTTCGCCGCCACCGGGCTGCTGTCGGTGGCGTTGCCGGAGCTGGACGTTCCCGACCCGCAGGCGGAATGGGCGCCGAACCCCACGGTGCTGCTGGCCCGGCAGATCGATCAGCGACTCGCCGACAGTGCCGCCGACGACCAGGCCTGGGAACGGGTCCAGCGTCGCGTGACCGACGAGCTGAAGTCGTTGACCGACGCCCTGTCCAGCCAGGGGAACATCGCGTCCGCGCAGCTGCTCGAGGACGGCATCGTGGTAGAGGTGATCTTCCGCGGACGGCCGGCGTCGGTGCCCGAGCTGGCCGCGGCGCTGGAGGTCGAGGTGGCCGAGCGGGGCCGGCTGCTGGCCGAGCGTGAGCGGGTGATCCTGGAGAACCACCTGGTCAACGAGGTGGCCAGCACCCTGCAGGAGCTGATCTCGGACGCCGAGGCGCAGGTGGCGCTGATGAACTCCGAGCTGGCCGAGCGGCCGACCAGCACCGGCATGAAGCTGCGCCTGCTGTGGCGGCCGCGGGAGGACGGCCCGGCCGGGCTCGCCGAGGCGCGCGAGCGGCTGCTGCGGCAGACCGCCGACGCCTGGTCACCCGAGGACCGGGCCGCGGTGGGCGGTTTCCTGCAGGCACGCATCGCCGAGGTGCGCTCCCGCAACGTCGCCGGCACCTGGCTGGAGCACCTGTCCGAGGCGCTGGACTACCGCTCCTGGAACAGGTTCGTCATCCAGCGCCAGCAGAACGGGCAGTGGCGCTCGGCGACGGGTCCGGCATCGGGCGGCGAGCGGGTGCTGGCGGCCAGCGTGCCGCTGTTCGCCGCCGCCTCCGCGCACTACGCCTCGGCGGGCAACCCGCACGCGCCCCGCCTGGTCACCCTGGACGAGGCGTTCGCCGGAGTCGACGACAACGCCAGGGCGAAGTTCCTGGGGCTGCTCGCCTCGTTCGACCTCGACGTGGTGATGACCAGCGAGCGGGAGTGGGGTTGCTACCCGGAGGTGCCGGGGCTCGCCATCGCCCAGCTGTCCCGAACCGACGACGTCGCCGCCGTGCTGGTGACCAACTGGGAGTGGGACGGCACTCGGCGGTCCAAAGTGGATCGTGTGCCGGCGCTGCTCGGCGCGCCGCGGCCGGAGCCGGTGGAGTCGCCGGAAGGCTTGTGGAGTGACAACCGAGCGGAGTGAAGGAGCGGTGCTGTCCGGACTGAGGAGCGCGCGCAGGCGCGCCAGCGCCGAGCACGCGACGAGGGAAGACTGCGGTTGAGCGGATGAGCGAAGCGACCCATCCAACAACTGACCACGAGCGGCTGTGCCGGCTGCTCGGCGACGAGCAGCTGGGCCGGCTCGTCGAGCGGATCCGGCGGCGGCTGTCCCGGGGCGAACCGCTCACCGGCGTGGTCACCCTCGCCAATGCGACCGCGGCCGAGCGCGTGGCCGTGCGGCGGCTGCTCGGCCGGCCGCCGCGGCCCGGCGCCTCGCTCACCGTGTCCCTGCCCGCGGTCGACGAGGTGGTGCGACGCTCCGGCGCGTGCCCGGACGGCCTGGCGGCGGCGATCGTCGCCCTCACCGGTCCGGTGGCGGACACCGTCGCCGCGAACGCGGCACTGGAATCCGCCTGGGAGGACGCACTCGCACCGCTCGCCGAGGCGGTCGCCGAGCGGCCGGCGCTGTCGCCGTGGTACGAGCGAGCCCGCGCGACCGGGCTGGTCCGGCGGCTGGCCGGCACCCCGGAGGTGGCGGCCGACCTGGTCGCCGACGTGGTCGCCGTGTTGCGCCGGCTGCCGGCACCCGGGCGCCCGCTCGGTGCGTTCGCGGCCGAGACGACCGGCGACGCCCACGCCCTGGACGACGACCGTCCACTGGCGACGCTCGTGTTGGGTGCCGCCCGCGAGCTTGCCGCGCTTCCCGACGGGCAGGGCGCGCAGTGGCGGCGCGCGGTCTGGGCCGCCGTCGGCGTGCTCCGCGACGACCTGTCCACGACCGTGCTGACCCTGGGTCTGCCCGGCGATCCGGGCACCCCGACGGGCCGGGCACTGAACGCCCTCCGGGAGGCCGGGCAGCCGGCGGTGCTCACCCTGCGCCAGCTCGTCCGGGATCCCCCCGTCGCACGCCTGGCCGGAACGCCGGTTTCGGCGTGCGAGAATCCGGTCCTGGTCGCGCACGCCGCCGACCGTCTTGGTCCCGCGTGCGCGCCTCTGGTGTGCACGTCCGGCCAGCCGAGTGTCGCCGTGCTGCACCTGCTCCGGATGCTGGCCGGCCAGGACGCGGCGCTGCGCTTCCACTGCGACTTCGACTGGGGCGGGGTCCGGATCGGCAACGTGCTCCACGAGCGCCTGCCCGTCGTCCCCTGGCGTTTCGATGCCGAGCACTACCGTAGGGCCGTGCGCAGACAGTCCGGCAGGCCACTCACGGGCACCCGGATCGCCGCCCGGTGGGACGCCGACCTCGCCCCGGCCATGACCCGCGCCGGCGTCCGCATCGAGGAGGAACTCCTGCTCGACGACCTCGTTCACGACCTTGCCACGAGCTGACCGCCGGTGGGCGCCGGCAACTCGCCCACCTGCCCACCAAGATCGTTTGCACATCGGTCGCGAGGTGACCCTGGCGGTGTCGCCGCACACTCCGACGATGAGTTGCGCGATGCCGGGGGTGACCTGCACGATCCGCGGAGCGTGAGGATGAGCGCGTCGTGGTCACCCGCAACGGGCGGCCCGCCGCGGTGTTGATCGGATACGAGGACTTGGCGGCGCTGGAGGAGACGCTGGAGATTCTCAGCGATCCGGAGACCATGGCACGTATCAGGGATAGCCGTGGCGAGGTTGACCGCGGTGATGTCGTCCGCGGGGTGGAAGCGGGGCGCGCACCGTGATCGTGACGGAACCGTACGACCTTCAGGTTTCGGCAAGCGCGGCCCAGTCATCCAACACAAGCTTCCCGAAGGCGTTACCGCTGCCGTCCTCGAATTCATCACCGCCACTCTGCTGGAGCAACAAGGTCGAGCTATGTTTCACTCCGACCTATGCCTCATGGGCCAACCCAATCGAGGCGCATTTCGGGCTGTTGCGCGCCTTCGTCGTGACCGGATCCGAGCATCCGAATCACACCGTGGCCACTCGTGCCCTGGACGACTACCTGCGATGGCGCAACACCAACGCCCGCCACCCCGACATCCTCGCCGCCAACGCCGCGAACGCGCCCGAGTACGAAGCGAACGCCAACGACGATGGGCCAACGCGCTACCCAAGCCGCATGACCAACCCGGCCAACCTATGTGGTCACAGCACTAGCCCGGCCAGGTGTCCCCGCCCTCCTCGCGTGAGCCGCGCGAGGGGGCACTTTTGCTGATGCGACCTGCAGGTGGCAGCTGGAGAGACGGGCCAAGACGGTGCTGAGCCTCGCCGAGCCAACCGGCATGCCGCCCGCTGATGCCCTGGCCGCCCGCCCGCCCGGCACCGCGCATCATGGACCGCCGCGAACCGGCCCATACCCGGGCGCGCACCTGTCACTGTTCGAAGACCATGACGGGTGGTGCTATGAGTGCGCCCGCCGATGGCTCACCAACAACGTGATGCCTCGGCGCAGGGATCTGCGCCTGTAGATGTCGTAATCGTAACCTGGATACGCTAGCGGCACTCGTGCCTCGGTGTGGCCAGTAGGTCCGTTCGCACACGGCCGGGCAGTTCGGCATGCTAGAAGTTGGGGCATCCGCGGAGCGTGGATGTGGAGCGCGCAGGCGTGCCACGCTGGTAACTCATCTGCCGAATGGCTCGATAGAACGTGGGAAGGAGCGGCCCAGCGCGTCCCGCGCACCTTGTCGAATTGGATCACCAGCACCGCACGGTTGATGCAGCAGTCCGGTGGGGGCGGCTGCTCCACGATGATGGAGGATGGATGTGATTGGCACGCTGCGGTGGAGACTCCGGCTTGCGCGCCAACAGGCCCGCGTGGAGGCCGCGATGCGGAAGAGCCCGCAGATCATGGCCGAGTATCGCGCCCTGTATGACGCGGCGGGTCGGTTTCATGACGCGCCGCCGCATCTGTTCGAGGGGCTAGACGAGTACTTGAGCACGCTACAGGCGCCGGAGGTGGGGCGTCGTGCCTTCCGGCACACCTATGGCTTTGAGTACTGTTACGAAGCCGATCCGATTGTGAGTGCCGCGGCGTTCCTCGTGCCGGATTACGCCGGCGCCAATACGTTAATTGCTACGTTGCCTCGAATCGTGCAGTACGATCACCTGGAAAAAGAGTGGAACCCAGTCCCGGTGGCCAATTTTGCCACCTACCGGTCGGAGAACGGCTATCTCGTTCTCGCGAGCACTCAGTTTGTCCGGCTGGTGGAGGACTTTTCGGTAATCCGTTCGTCAACA
Organism: Actinophytocola sp.; assembly: GCF_035942955.1. Taxonomy (GTDB): domain Bacteria; phylum Actinomycetota; class Actinomycetes; order Mycobacteriales; family Pseudonocardiaceae; genus DASYTH01. Next base: position 13,932 of record NZ_DASZCQ010000242.1, read on the forward strand.
ACACCTGGCCGCAACGGCCGTGCGGTCTGGAATATAGCACCCGACAAGATGCCGGACTACTTCGCGGCTGTCATTACCGATCGTTGGCTGTCGAACTCCATGCCGCCCACATGGGGCCACGGTTTCGTTCCCGAGGCGGTGCTGAACAATGAGCTGTGGTTTCTATCCAACAGCTTAATGAACTTGTCATGCTGGTCGTTCCTGATTCATCACGAGCTTGGTCATATTGCGCTGGGCCACCTCGCTGACGAAACAGCCCCAGGCCAGCCGGCAGATGCCGGACTGTCTGTGGAGCAGGAACTGGCCGCGGACGCCTGGGCCATCCCACGATGCACGAAGCCAATACTGGACTACGCCAAGACAGTGTTCCGGACGCCGAAGGCCGGACTCGCCGGAACGGCGGACGTGGCCATCCTTACTGTGATGCACCTGCTCGGTTTCTTAGCCGCTCTGAGCGGACGCAGCGAAGGCATACACTCACACCCCGAACCAGGTACCCGCATATCAGCCGCCGAGCAGTTGCTTCTCGCCGAGGCGGTGCGGTTCGGCGCCACAGGGGCGATCATGGCCGGCGCGATGTCAATGAGTGAATTTTGGTGGAGAGTCATCAGCAAGCGTTTGCCGGTGGACGGCTTGGGGACTGCACATGACTGACGACCCCGTTGCCGATCTTCCCACAGCTTTCCGATCTGACAGCATAAAGGTCGTCGCTGACGCGGACATCGAGCAGTTTCTTCGCTCGGACGACGGGTCGCGACAGGTAATCGAGCTCCGACTGCACGGGAATACAGTTGTCGCTCGCAGCAAACGATGGCGGAATGTAGTTTATAACATTCGGAGAGATCTTCGTGCGGTGATCGAATCTGCCGGGTTTTTGTCGGCCACCTATCTGACTGACGACATGGCCGGGAGACTTGTCACCGGCGCGTTGACCTGCCTGTCGTGCTGGCAACTGCTAGCGACCGGTCGAAACACACCGCTGACCGAGCGGCACGCTGTCGTGATATCGCAGCTTATGATGGCGAGACTGCACGGACTGGACGCGGACCCAAATATAGTGGCTAATTTGAGAGCCATGTTCAAATCTCGGCACTGGGACCTGGAAGCCGTGATCATTGATCTACAACAGATAGGTGTCATCGGCGCGGATCAGTCCCGGACACGGTTGACGCTCCGAGATCGCGTCCTCATTCTCCCGGCCGACGACTGAGGAGTGCGTCGCATAGATCCGCCTCCTTGGGTTGGGAGGGCTGCAGCCGGTTTCATTGCTGCTGGGCCGGTTCGATTTCAGTGCTATCTGGCGCGCCGATCATCGCGTCCACCACCGCCGTGTCGGCTCTGATGACACTTCAAGCAGGGCGAGGCTCTCCCGGCTACTCCACTTCGATTAAGCGGGCACCATGTTTGCCCGCGGCGGCTCGGTAGTGGTGATCTTGCCAGAGAGGGCCAAGGCCAGACTCACCTGTGCCGCGGTGACGTCCGCGCATGCCGATGAGGACACGGGACATGGCGGGGGCGTCTTGGTTGGCTGCGGTGGCGGATGGGGTCGTGGGCGGATGTCGGAGCCGGTTGGTGATGACGGCGCGCGAGCGTGGGGTCACGAGGTTCGTGGTGTGTGTCGGGACCGGCTGTCCGGGCCCACACGATCCAGGGCGGGGTGCTGATCCAGGGGGCGGGTGCATGCTACCGGCTGGAGCCGGTGTCGTGGTCGGAACCCAGGTCGCTGCGAGGGTTGGCGTCGAAATGGCGTCCACAATGTCCGCGCGGGTGAACGTCAAACCGGTCGACCCCACGCCGCGTGCTCGGACGCCACGCCGACAGTATGCCGGGACCACTGTCGCGGTCCCGGCACCTACCCTGCGCTCGGTTCATGGAAACAGCGGGAGCACGGCCACGGCGATGGCGCGGCTGGTGTTTCGGGTGGCTCCGTTGGTCGCCGTCGTGTAGACCGCCGCGGTCCGAGGCGGCTGCTGGGGCCAGTTGTAGAAACCGGCATACGCTTGGGACCAGTCGCCGTTGTAGGCGTCGCACTCCACGAACCAGTCGATGGGTTTTCCTACCTGGCGCGGAACATCCGGGTTCGCCAGTTCCGCGAAGCACTCGGGGGCGAGTGCCGAAAGCAGGCTGGTTTCGGCGGTGCGCAGCGTGTCCTGCAATGCGATGTTGGACAACCCGGTCAGGGACCTGGCGATCATGGCGATGGGGCTGACCACGCCGAGCGCGAAGCCGAGTTGGTCGATCCGGCCCTTGTCGGTGAGGCTGCCGGCCACGTTCTTGATCAGCACGGCGCAGGCCGTCGCGTCCATGGCGAATCGTTGCGCGTTGTCCGTAGTCATGCGTTCGATATCCCGGAACTCGATCACGGCGTCCTCGGCGCAGGCACGCGTCTCGGCGACCGCGATGCTCTCGATCTGGGTCAGAATGGTCGACTGAGCCGTGTTGATTGCCGCCAGAATCTGCCGGGTGGACTCCCTGATCTGCGCTTCCGTGTTACCCGCGGACAGGGCGGTGCCGATAGCGGTGATGGCGGTGGTGATGATCGGTGTCCAATCGAAAGCCGCGCGAGCCGGTCGGGCTCCGAGCGGCACAATGACCACAACCGACATGATCAAAGGAAGGATGCTTCGTCTGAACCCCGTCAACATTGATCCCCTCCTGCCGTTCAGGTCACCGTCCAAAATGGCCACTTGAGAGACTTGATCGACGACCAAACGGTGGCCGCGGCGAGCGCTGCCGATAGGCAGAATTGTGCCGGTGGTCGCGAAGCTGTCGCGACCGCCGGTTGCCTGAAAGCCGATCCGCCAAACGATGGCGCTCAGCCGGCGCGGCGGAAGCCGGGGGTGGGGTAAAGGTGAGCTTGGCCAGGTTTTCGGGGTCCGGGGGGAGCCAGGTGTACGTGGTGGTGACCGTGCCGTTGGCGGCGACTTCGTTCGGGCCGGTGGGTGACCGGCACTGCGAGGTAGTTGCTGGCTTCGACCCACATGTCGACGCGGTCGGCGTGGCCCGGTCCGAACATTCTGGTGCAGGGTGTCGTGGGAATCGACGCGACTCCGGATGTCGGTTCGGGGTGGTCGCTGAGCCGGCCGGTCCACCACGTGCGGATGTCGTAGTCGATGGTGTCGACGGTCTGGTCGCCGGGTGGGCCGCTGAACGGCGTGGGACTGGTGCAGGTGGGTCGGGCGAGCTGGTGCATGGCCGGAGCGGCCATCCTTCCGTTGCCGGAGTTGGGAATGATCGTGCTCTGGTCGTCGCGGTAGTGCTGGGTGAGCGCTTTTCCGTCCACTCCCCGTAGTGGCCGCCGTCGTAGGCGTTCCCTCGGTGTGGTGATCACCATCGCGACCGTCGCCACAGCGGCCGCCGTGGTGAGGGTCGCGCCGCGGACCGTCCAGGTGCGGCGGATCTGCCTGCGCCGCAAGGCAGACAGTAGGTCGGCGGCGGCGTGGATGTCGCCGGTCTCCTGACACAGCCGCGCCCGAACCCGAATACCCGTCAAACTCCGCCCCGCACCACCCGGTTGCCACGCACCAACCCGGTTCTCGGTCGAGGACCACACCGCCGACATGTACCACCGCGTAGGCATCTGCCGACCTATCGGAATTCTCGCGGCGGGGGTGGTGAGTAGGTCTGCAGCGCTGTCGACCAGGAGTTGTGAGTGGTCGGCCCTGTGCCTCGAACGCCCCGTTATGCGAAAGTGCTCGGCAAAGGCACCAAGCTGATCCTGGTGCCACTGCCACCCGCGGTCGGCCGAGCCCTGGACCGCGCCGTCGACTCGCGAATGACGGCCCGGTTCCGCTCAACCGCCGCGGCAGACGGATGGATCGCACTGCGCCACCCGCCGCCTCCGCGCTCTCGCCACCGTGTCAGTGGTACGGCTACCGCCGATGTACCGCACATGCCGCGCCACACCTAACATCATCACCATGCTCGACGCCGGCGTCGACCTCCGCGACGTTCACATCGCCGCACGCCACGCCGACCCACGAACCACCATGCGCTACGACCGCGCCCGCACCAACCTCGATCGCCACCCAACTACATCCTCGTGATCGGGTTCGGTTGCTTGCTGGTGGCGGAGTGTCATCGCGCGATGTGATCGCGGACCGGGCCGGCGGTTTCGGCGAGGTGTGCCAGTGCGCGGATTCGGGTGTTTTCGTGGGAGGTGCACCAGACGAGCCCGAGCGGCATGGGTGGTAGGTCGTGGATCGGGACGAGTGCGATCTGGTCGTTTCCGAAGCGGTTCCGCATGGATGTCACGGTGGGCGCCACGACCTGGCCGCGGGCGATGAGGCTGGCTGTCTCGGCGACGGTGCGGATTGCGGTGGGATGTACGCGAACGGGGCGCCCGGACGGCGTGTGTGAGGGCACCATGGCTTGCCGGACGCGGTCGGCGGTGCCCTGGTACGCCCAGTTCGGCACCGGGTAGTCGCCGAGCACTTCGACCGACACGCTCTGCCGGTGGGCCAGTGGGTGATCAGCGGCGACGGCCAGCACGCGCGGATACTCCGCGATGGTCGGGCCGCGGGTGAGGTCGGGTTCATCGAGGACGAGCCAGCACACCAGCATGTCGATCTCGCCGGATCGCAGCGGAGTGTACGAGTCGACGAGGGGCACCTCGTGCAGCGAAACGGTGCAGTCGGGTTGGGCCTGTTCGAATGCGGTGACCAGCTGGTCGACGGCGGGGACGGCCGTCGTGGCCGCGAACCCGAGCCGCAGGAGCCCGGCCGGAGACCGGGCGGCGGTACGAGCCGCGGTCAGCGCGGCGGTCAGCTGCTGGTAGGCGGGGGCGAGCTCGTCACGGAGCCGCGCGCCGAGCGGCGTGGGTGTGACCCGCCGGCTGGTGCGGTCGAACAGCGCGCCACCGATCGTGGACTCCAGGGCTGCGACGAGGCGGCTGACCCTCGGCTGGGACACGTGCAGACGCTCGGCGGTTCGCCCGAAGTGCAGCTCGTCGCAGAGGACGAGAAATGCCTCGATCTGCGGGAAGTCCACTCAGCCACCCCGGGAAGATCCATGCGCTGTGGTTATCGATTGTTGCAGATGTCGTCGTTGATCAAACCCGGGTTCGCCACCAGACTTTGCGGCGTGCTGGATTCGTATCGGCTGCTGGGACGCTCGGGGCTGCGGGTGTCGCCGCTGGCGTTGGGGACGATGACGTTCGGTTGGGGCACGGACACCGACGAGGCGCGGGCGATCTTCGACACCTACGTCGGCCGGGGCGGGAACTTCGTCGACACCGCCAACGGGTACGCCGACGGGACCGCGGAGGAGATGGTCGGCGAGTTCGCGCGCGGCCGGCGCGAGGAGCTGGTGCTGGCCACGAAGTACTCGATGCCGATGCGTCCGGGCGACCCGAACTCCGGCGGCAACTCCCGCAAGAGCATGGTCCGCTCGGTCGAGGACAGCTTGCGCCGCTTGGGCACCAACTACGTCGACCTGCTCTACCTGCACATCTGGGACGGCGCGACCCCTGTCGAGGAGGTGCTGCGGGCGATGGACGACCTGGTACGCGCCGGCAAGGTGCTCTACGTCGGCATCTCCGACATCCCCGCCTGGCAGGTGTCGCGCATGCAGGCGATCGCCGAGCTGCGGGGCTGGGCGCCGCTGGTGGCGTTGCAGATCCCCTACAACCTCGTCGAACGGACAGTCGAGCGCGATCTCATCCCGATGGCCCAGACCATGGGGCTAGGGGTCATACCGTGGTCGCCACTCGCCGGTGGCGTGCTCACCGGCAAGTACCGCCGCGCCGACCTCGAACCCGACAACGGCACCGGTAGCGGCGCGGGGAGCGGGCAGTTCACCCGCAAGGACCAGGCCGTGGGCAACGGGTTCCTCACCGCGCGCGGGCTCGACATCGCCGAGGTCGTGCGCGATGTCGCCACCGAGCTCGCCACCACGCCCTCCCGGGTCGCGCTCGCCTGGACGCTGCGCAACCCCGCCGTCGTGGCGTCCCTCGTGGGCGCGCGGACCGGCGCGCAGCTCGAGGACAACCTCGGCGCGCTGGAGCTCGAGCTCGACGCCGACCATCTGTCCACACTGGACGAAGCCAGCGCCGTCGACCTCGGCTTCCCACACGAGACCCTCGCCCGCCTCGGCCTCACGAACTGAGGCGAACCCGATGGACATCGGTATCGCCGCCCGATGTCCACCAGCCGCGCGGGCGTCTCGACGCCGAGCTTCATCAGGTCGAGCAGGTTCGTGTCGCCGCCGAGATACCGCGTGCCGGCGCCGCCCGCGACCAGCGCCTCGCGGACCTCGGTGGCCCGCCGGTAGGCGAACTCCCTCACCCCGCCACCTCCGCGGCTTCCAGCACCGCACGCACGATCGACGGGTATGCGCCGCAGCGGCACGGGTTGCCGCTCATCCGCCTCGCGCACCTCCGCAGCGTCCGGGGCCGGCGCCGGGCCGTCCGGGGAGACGTCGGCGGTGGCCGCGCTCGGCCAGCCGTCGGCGTGCTCGGCCAGCATCCCGTAACCAAGTCGGTTCGGGTGGCCGGCACCCAAAACCAGCGAACTCTTGCCCAATCCTGCCCACATCGGCCGCCGGGCGCGGCGGTCACAGGTCGAGCAGCTCGACGGTGACGGTCGCGACGTCACCGGCTTCGAGGGATTCGGCCTTGCGGACGGCGCGCTTGATGGGCAGCGCGTAGCTGCCTCGAGTGCCGTCCGGGAAGATCGAGGTCGTCCACGTGCTGGCGCCGATGGTGACCTTGACGCGCAGCGAGCCGAACCCGCGACGCGGTCCGTCGGCCAGCTCGCGGATCTCCTCGGACGCCTCGGTGGGCAGGCTGACGAAGGTCCAGCTGTCGTCCCGCCGGGCATCCCAGATCCACAGCTCGGCATCGAACTCCACGACCATGCCCGCAGCATCACATGCCGCGCCGACATCCTCCGGCCGGTCCCGGACCGGCCGGGCCCTTTTCGGGCCGGCCACCGGCGGTATGGGCTGGTCGCCGGGACTGTCACCGGGGCGAAGGACACGATCGTGGACATTCGGCTGCTGGGGCCGGTGCAGGTGTGGCGGGACCGCACGCAGGTGGACGTCGGACCTCGCCAGCAGCGGTTCGTGCTCGCCGTGCTGGCCGTGGAGGTCAACCGGGTCGTCACCGTCGACCGGCTGGTGGACCTGTGCTGCCCGGGCGGCCCGCCGGCGACGGCCCGGCATGCGATCCGGGTGAACGTCTCCCGGCTGCGGGCCGCGCTGGACACGGCCGAGTTGACCAGAGAGCGCGGCGGGTACGTGCTGCGCGCGGATCCCGTGCGGGTGGACGCACACCGCTTCCGCGCGCTGGCCGACCAGGCCCGCCGCAGCGCGCACGACGTCGACCGGGGCAGCACGCGGTCGAGGCGCCGGGTCGGCGCCGTCCTCGACCAGGACCCCGGCCATGACCGCCAACTGGCCGGCCGGCCTCAGTGGCACCGTCTCGAACAGGTCGCAGACGCGTGTCAGCACCCGGTTCGGCTCGCCGGGGCCGGCGCCCCTGACCGCCTGTCAGAGCCGCACAATCCCTCGTAGAACGCCACGGCATCGGACGCCGAGGCCGCCGCACGAGCTCGGAGCACCGCTCGTCAACCACTCGGTCATGCTAGGAGCCAAGATGCTTGCCGCAAGGGTGCAGCTGAAGCATGACCGGGAGGCACACATGGTCGATCGCCCGTCCACCCTCGCCGCCCCACCGGGCGGGACGACCGAACGGATCGACTGGTCCGGCCGGCTGGCCCGGCGCACGGCCGGCCACAGCGACGTCATCGGCGGCATCCTCGCGCTGGCGAATGCCTCCGGCGTGATCAACTTTTCCGGCGGTTTCCCGGACCCGGAGGTCTTTCCCACCGAGGCGTTGGCGTCGATCCTCGACCGGCTGCTGACCGACGACGTCCGGGTGGCCCTGCAGTACTCGCCAAGCGAGGGCATCGCAAGCACGCTGGACGTCTTCGGCGAGCTTCTCCTTCAGCGGGAGGGAATCCGTCCCGGGCCCGGCGAGCTCATGGTGACCAGCGGCGGCATCGACGCCATCACTCTGCTGGCCAAGAGCCTCGTCGACCCGGCGGACGTGGTGGCGCTGGAGGAGCCCAGCTACGTCGGCGCCGTGTCGGGGTTCGGCGATTTCGGCGCCACCCTGCGCGGCGTGCCGATGGACTCCGACGGCCTGGACGTCGACGCCTTCGCCGCGATGCTGGCCACCGGCGCGCGGCCCAAGCTCCTCTACACCATCCCCGAGCATCAGAACCCCAGCGGCCGCACGATGTCCCTGGCGCGGCGCGAGGCCTTGGTCCGGTTGTGCCGGCACCATGGCGTGCTGATCGTCGAGGACGTCGCCTACCGCGAGCTGAGCTTCGACGGGTTCCGCCAGCCCAGCCTATGGGCGCTCGACCCGGAGGTGACCGTGCAGATCGGCACGTTCTCCAAGACGATCATCCCCGGCGTGCGGCTCGGCTGGGCGGCCGGCCCGGCCGAGGTGATCGCCCAGCTGGCCGTCGCCAAGCAGAACTCCGACCAGTGCGCCGGAGCGCTCGGGCAGCGGATGGTGGAGGAGTTCCTCCGCGAGGGCCACTACGAAGCCCAACTGGTCCGGGCCCGTGCCCTCTACCGCAACCGCGGCCGGGCGACCCTCCGCTCCCTGCGCGCGCACCTGCCCCCTGGCGTCACCTGGACCGAGCCCACCGGCGGCTTCTTCACCTGGCTGCACGTCCCCGGCGTCAACACGACCGACCTGGCCCTGCGCGCCCGCGACCGCAACGTCGCCTTTGTCCCCGGCGCCGGCTTCTTCCCCGAGCGCGTCGACCACGAGTACCTGAGGCTGTCCTTCAGCCGAATCACCGAGCCCGACATCGACGAAGGCATCCGCCGCCTGTCCCTCGCCATCCAGCCCGGGTGACCGGCCGCGTCAGTCTTCCCAGGGGATCTCGTTGCGCATGCCGGTATGGATGGCGTAGGCGTTCTTGACGGCGGCCTTCAGCGCGCCCTCCACCCAGCGGCGGTGGCGACGGTCGCAGGCGTCGTTGGCGAACCAGACGCGGCCCACCGGGCGGATCACGTCGTGGTAGAAGCGTTCGCTCATCTCGAAGGGGCGGAACAGGGGGCCGATGCCGCAGGCGAACCAGTCGAGCGCCCAGTCCTTGTAGACGCCGAACTCGAACGTGTCCCGGGCCTCCGGGTGGATCTTGGTCAGGTCCTCGAGGGCCTGGGCGATGCACTCCTCCTCGGCCAGGGGCGTGTAGGGCATGCTGTCCTGCTCCCAGCAGTAGGAAGCGATCATGACCCCCTTCTTGAGCCGGCGGTCCTGACCGGCCGGCGGGTAGACGATGTTGCGGATGGCCAGATCGGTGACGCTGAGCCCGTGGGTGATACCGTACTGGCTTTCCCACCAGCGCTCGCTGAACTGCATGAACAGCTTGTGCGCCCGCCCGTAGTACGTATTCCTGATCGCGTACCATTTGCCCGGGTCAAGGCCCGCTATCTCCATGTGCCGGAGGCTGGACAGCGGCACCGTCACGATGCATTCGTCGGCCACAATGGTCTTCATGTTCCGGCCCGTCCGGAAATGAACCCTGACACCCGCGTCGTCCTGCTCGATAGCATATGCCTGAGCGCCCAGCCTGATGTTCTCCATCAGCTCCGGCTCGAAGGCCCTCGGCAGCGCGTCGGCTCCGGCGACAATGTAGACCAGCTTGCCGAACACGTCCTCGTAGTAGTGCAGGAACCATTCCAGCAGGGAGAAGTGGTACCGACCCTCCAGGTTGAACAGCGGCCCGAGCACCGACAGCGCCCCGTCGCTGAGGCCACGCTCCTTGAGGTAGCTCAGCAGCGAATACTTGTCATACTCGCCCAGCAGCCGCTTCCACGCGGTGGTCTGATCCTCGTGCGCCATGATGTCGATGAGCGGTCGCATCGTCTCCTTGAGAAGATCGTGCGGCGTCTTGTCCAGCTCGCCCGGGGCCAGATCAAAATCGAACATGTCCGCCCGAAACTCGCTACGCCGGACTCCCTTACCCTGCAAAAATATGAAGGAGTCCTCGTCGTACATCGGGAACGGCTTCGTGTCCAACTTGAACTTGTCCTGAATCAACCACCGCACCATAGGATGCTGCAACGGAAAGCGCATCGCCCCGAACTCGCCGTACATGTCACCGGCAAACCCACGATAGGTGAGAATGCGCCCCCCGAGCCGATTCTGCCCCTCCAAAATCGTTACCTCGTGCCCCGCACCCTTCAACAGCAACCCAGCGGTAAGCCCGGCCATGCCGGCGCCAACAATCACCACCCGACGCGCGCCGGCACCGGCGTCCGGCAGCCCTTCCTTGAGTAGATCCAGAGTCTCCAGCGCCATGAACAGCCTCCTCCACAACCCTTTTGGCGAGGTCACAAGGCGCGCGCTATCCACAGACCGTACTACTCGTACGGATGCCAACCACCACCCGAACGAGTGATTTTCCCGACTACAATCCGCGCCAAGTTCGCAGCGCCCCCCTTTCGGCCGTTACGGAACGCAATTTCGCCCCCAAAGTGCGGTTCTCCCCGAAGGTAACGACCGGTCGGCCGGAGTCGACAAAAATGCGATGAAGGTAGCCCCACCGCAATGTCCACAATGGATAGTGCGCGGGATAGCCCGGCCAACCGGCGCCCGCCCACGACACTCACTCCCGGTGAACCGGCCGCGCCCCGCCCGGCCAATCCTGGCTCCGGCACAGTCGGCTGCCGGAACGCGTCACACGCTGCACGAGCGCCGACCATGCCTGCCGGAAGGCGAGACACGCCCGGCGGGGACCGGTATCCCGGCTGTGTCCCGCGCTCAGGTAGCTGTGTTACGCCTTCATGTAGATCCGGTGACACGCCCCCGGTTCCACCGCGGGCTCTGCGCGGGCATGCGGCCGGCACCGGACTCCGCCGGGACGTCGCCCCGGCCAACCCGGCGGCGGCCAACGGCACTCAACCCCCCGGCGAGCCGGCGCGCCCCACCCCGCCAACCGGCGCCCGCCAACGACACCCAACCCCTCCGGATGCCATGCGCCCACCGGCCCGGCCCCCGGCCCACCCACTGGCCCCGGCCCCCGACCGCCCTCTTTAACCCAGCCCTACCTCCGCCAGGACGTGCGGGCGCGGATTCGGTCCCAGACCAGGACGATGACCATTCCGGTGCCGATGCCGATGAGCCAGACGTCTTCGGTGCGGCCGGTGTGGTTGCCGATGAGCATGAGGAACATGACGGCGGCGACGAACCAGCCGGCGATGCGGGTGCCGAGGGGGAAGCCGCCGTGCCAGCCCCATTCGGCGGACGGCTCGTCCCGCGGGTCGACGGCGTTTGCCGGCCGCTTCTCGAGCTGAGAGCCTGCCACGTTCCCTCCATGGTGCTCCGGGTGAGTGCCGCTCCATCGTAATCAGGGACAATGTGAGCCGATGACTCATCCCAAGCGCAGTGTCCTGGTGCTGGGGTCGACCGGCTCGATCGGCACCCAGGCGCTGGACGTGGTGGCGGCCAATCCCGAGCGGTTCGAGGTGGTCGGGCTGGCCGCGGGCGGGGGTGATCCGGCGGCGCTGGCGGCGCAGGCGCTGGGGTGTCATGCCTCGGCGATCGCCGTGACCCGGTCGACGGCCGCGGAGGATCTGCAGCTCGCGCTGTACGCCGAGGCTCAGCGTCGCGGCTTTGAGCGGGGCGAGTTCGCGCTGCCGCGGATCCTGGCCGGCCCGGACGCCGTCGGTGAGCTGATCGCCACGAGCCCGGCCGACGTGGTGCTCAACGGGATCACCGGGTCCCGCGGGCTCGAGCCGACGCTGCGCGCCCTCGGCACGGGGGCGACGCTGGCGCTGGCCAACAAGGAGTCGCTGATCGCCGGGGGGCCGCTGGTGCTCAAGGCGGCGCGGCCGGGGCAGATCGTTCCGGTGGACTCCGAGCATTCGGCCATCGCCCAGTGCCTGCGCGGCGGGCACGCCGACGAGGTGGCCCGCCTGGTGATCACGGCGTCCGGCGGGCCGTTCCGCGGGCGGCGGGCCGAGGAGCTGGCGGGGGTCACGGTCGCGGAGGCGATGGCGCATCCCACGTGGGACATGGGCCCGGTCATCACGATCAACTCGGCGACGCTGGTGAACAAGGGGCTGGAGCTGATCGAGGCGCACCTGCTGTTCGGCATCCCGTACGAGCGCATCGACGTGGTGGTGCACCCGCAGTCGATCGTGCACTCGATGGTCACCTTCGTCGACGGCTCGACGCTGGTGCAGGCCAGCCCGCCGGACATGCGGCTGCCGATCTCGCTGGCCCTCGGCTGGCCGGATCGGGTGCCCGGCGCGGCAAGGGCCTGCGACTTCGGCGCGCCGGCCGCGTGGACGTTCGAGCCGCTCGACCACGAGACGTTCCCGGCCGTGCGGCTTGCCAGGCAGGCCGGCGAGGCCGGGGGCTGCCTGCCGGCGGTGTACAACGCGGCGAACGAGGAGGCGGTCGCCGCCTTCCAGGAAGGCGACACCGGTTTCACAGCCATTGTGGACACTGTGAGCCGGGTGCTCGACGACGCGGACGGGTGGCGGGCCGATCCCGGTGACGTCGACGAGGTGCTCGCGGCCGAGCGGTGGGCGCGTGCCCACGCCCGCGAGCTGCTGGCCGACTCCGTCCGGCTGGGAAGGGACTGACTGAACGTGCTCGTCTGGATCCTCGGGGTTGCGCTGTTCGCGCTGGGCATCTGCGTGTCGGTCGCCCTGCACGAGGCGGGTCACATGCTGACCGCCAAGTGGTTCGGCATGAAGGTGCGCCGGTACTTCATCGGCTTCGGCCCGAGGCTCTGGTCGTTCCGCAGGGGCGAGACCGAGTACGGCCTCAAGGCCATCCCGCTCGGCGGGTTCTGCGACATCGCCGGCATGACCGCGCTGGACCACGTCAGCGCGGCCGAGGCGCCGAGGGCGATGTGGCGCTTCCCGGTCTGGAAGCGGGTCGTGGTGATGAGCGCCGGCTCGATCACCCACTTCATCCTCGGCTTTCTGATCCTGTACTTCATGGCGGTCGGCATGGGGCTGCCCAACGTGGCCGGCACCCCGGTGATCAGCGCGACCGACTGCGCCGCGGCCAGCCAGGACCCGAAGACCTTCGAGTTCGCGCCGTGCACGCCGGGTGACCGCTATCCGGCGCGGGACGCGGGCATCCAGCCCGGCGACGAGATCATCAGCATCGACGGGCAGCGCACGGCGACCTGGACCGAGGTCGTCGCGAAGGTCAAGGACCTGCGCGGGGCGCACACGTTCGTGCTGCGCCGCGACGGCGTGGACCGCACGGTCACCGTCGACATCCCGCAGGTGCAGCGGGTCGCCGCGGACGCAAGGCCCGGCGCGGACGACAACAGGGTGGTCACGGTCGGCGCGATCGGGGTGCGCAGCACGCCCGTGTACCACTACGACGCGGTCGGCGCGTTCGGCGGGGCGGCCTCGTTCACCGGCGACATGTTCGTCCGCACCTGGCAGGGATTGCTGGCGTTCCCGCAGAAGATCCCGAAGGTGGTCGAGGCGATCGGCGGCGGCGAGCGCGACCCGGACACGCCGGTCAGCGTGGTCGGCGCCAGCATCATCGGCGGCGACGCCGTCGAGCGGGGGATCTGGGAGCTGTTCCTGCTGGTGTTGGCCAGCCTGAACTTCTTCGTCGGCGTGTTCAACCTGCTGCCGCTGCTGCCGCTGGACGGCGGGCACATCGCGGTGACCCTCTACGAGAAGGTCCGGGACTGGGTGCGCAAGCTGCGCGGCCTTGCGCCGGGCGGCCCGGTCGACTACACGAAGCTGACCGCGGTCACCATGGTCGTGGTCTTCCTCGGTGGCGCGGTGGTTCTACTCACAGTGACAGCCGATCTGGTGAACCCGATCAGGATCGGCCAGTAGCGCAAGTAGCCTTGTACCCGTGACCGACCGCATCATGCTGGGGATGCCGGCGACGCCCCCGCCCGTTCTGGCGCCGCGGCGCCCTACCCGCCAGCTGATGGTCGGCAAGGTCGGCGTGGGCAGCGAGCACCCGATCTCGGTGCAGTCCATGACCACCACGGTCACCGCGGACGTCAACGCCACCCTGCAGCAGATCGCCGAGCTGACCGCCGCCGGCTGCGACATCGTGCGGGTGGCCTGCCCGTCGCAGGACGACGCCGACGCGCTGCCGGCCATCGCCCGCAAGTCGCAGATCCCGGTGATCGCCGACATCCACTTCCAGCCGAAGTACGTGTTCGCCGCGATCGAGGCGGGCTGCGCGGCGGTCCGGGTGAACCCCGGCAACATCAAGAAGTTCGACGACAAGGTCGCCGAGATCGCCGCCGCCGCGCGCGACCACGGCACGCCGATCCGGATCGGGGTCAACGCCGGCTCGCTGGATCCGCGGCTGCTGGCCAAGTACGGCAAGGCCACCCCGGAGGCGCTGGTCGAGTCCGCGCTGTGGGAGTGCTCGCTGTTCGCCGAGCACGACTTCCACGACATCAAGATCTCGGTCAAGCACAACGACCCGGTGGTCATGATCCGGGCCTACGAGCTGCTCGCCGAGCAGTGCGACTACCCGCTGCACCTCGGGGTGACCGAGGCCGGGCCGGCGTTCCAGGGAACGATCAAGTCGGCGGTGGCGTTCGGGGCGCTGCTGCGGCAGGGGATCGGGGACACGATCCGGGTCTCGCTGTCCGCGCCTCCGGTGGAGGAGGTCAAGGTCGGCGCCCAGATCCTGCAGTCGCTGAACCTGCGGCCGCGGAAGCTGGAGATCGTGTCGTGCCCGTCGTGCGGCCGGGCGCAGGTGGACGTGTACAGGCTGGCCGACGAGGTGACCGCGGGCCTTGAGGGCATGGAGGTCCCGCTGCGGGTCGCCGTGATGGGCTGCGTGGTCAACGGCCCCGGCGAGGCGCGCGAGGCCGATCTCGGCGTGGCGTCGGGCAACGGCAAGGGCCAGATCTTCGTGCGCGGCGAGGTGATCAAGACCGTGCCGGAGCACCAGATCGTGGAGACCCTGATCGAGGAGGCCATGCGGATCGCCGAGGAGCTCGGCGAGTCCGCCCAGGCCGGGGAGCCCGTGGTCACCGTCGGGTAGCTGGAGCCTGCATCGCTCCGGACACGGTCCGGAGTCACCGAGCGAACCGTCGAGCACTGCCCTGTCGCCGAGGAACGAGGCGACAGGGTTTTCGCAAAAGTGCGGTTATCTGGCACGCTGGAAGTTGTGTTGCGGCTTGCTGGAGGTGCGCGACTGCTCGACGAACGTGACCGCATCGCCGTGCGGTCGCTGCTCACGGCGGACCCCGTGGCGTCGTGCATGGTCGCGGCGAGGATCGACTCGCTGGGCATGGATCCCTGGCGACTCGGCGGCGAACTGTGGGGGTGTGAGCCGCGTGGCCGGACGCACCGGCTGGACGGTCTGTGCTTCGCCGGTCCCAATCTAATCCCGCTGCACGGGAAACGCTCGGCCCTTCGAGCGTTCGCCGACCGGGCCTTGAGCCGGCGGCGCACCTGCTCGTCGGTGGTGGGCCCGTCCGAGCAGGTGCTCGGCATCTGGGAGGAGCTGCAGCTGGACTGGGGCCCGCCGAGGGAGATCCGGCCCCAGCAGCCCCTCATGGCCACCATGGCCGCGCCGAAGGTGGCGCCGGATCCGCTGGTGCGGCCGGTGCGGCCGGACGAGCTCGACCGGTACCTGCCGGCGGCGGTGGCCATGTTCATCGAGGAGGTCGGCGTCGATCCGCGGGCCGGGGACGGCGGGATCAGCTACCGGGCCAGGGTCGCCGAGCTGATCGCGACGGGTCGGGCGTTCGCCCGGTTCGAGGGCGGCGACGTGGTGTACAAGGCCGAGATCGGCGCGCTTTCCAATGTGGTCGGTCAGATCCAGGGGGTGTGGGTGCACCCCGACCGGCGCGGCCACGGGCTGGGCGCGGCGGGCACGGCCGCCGTGGTCGACCGGCTTGTCCGGTCGATGGGCCGGACGGCAAGCCTGTACGTCAACTCCTACAACCTGGCCGCCCGCGCGGCGTACACCCGGATCGGGTTCAAGCAGGTCGGCGAGTACGCCACGGTCCTGTTCTAGGAACCTCACCCATCCCGGCAATCGCAGCCGGCATACTCCCGCCGTGCGCCTTATCCCGATCCTCGCGGTCGTGCTGCTCGCCGGCGTCTCCGGCTGCGGCCTGTTCGGCTCGGACAGCCCAGGGCCGGACGCCACCGCCCGCCAGTTCCTGGCCATGTTCGCCGCCGGGGACACCGCGGGCGCCTCGACCCAGACCGACTCGGCCGACTCCGCGCGCAAGCTCATGGACAAGGTGCGCGAGACCCTCAAACCGGCCGCGGTCACCGCCGAGCTGACCAGGGTGGACGCCACCGAGGGCGCCGCCACCGCCAGGGCCGCCTTCACCATGACCTGGGACCTCGGCACGAGCCGCACCTGGCGCTACGACGGCGCGCTGGAGCTGCGCACCGAGGACGACCGGTGGAAGGTGCACTGGACCCCCGCCGCGATCCACCCGAGGCTGGCCGAGCAGCAGTCCATCGCCGTGCAGGTGCAGCAGCCGACGCTGGCCCCGGTGCTCGACCGCGACGGCGAGGTGCTGCTCGAGCCGGACCGGGTGGTGTCGGTGCTGCTCGACGCCAAGAAGGCCGGTGACGTGAATGCGGTGGCCGGCACGCTGGCCGAGTCGCTGTCGGCGTTCGACCAGACGATCACCCGGCAGTCGATCGTCGACGAGTCCGCGAAGGCCCCCGACGGCCAGCCGTATCAGGTCGCCGCCCTGCGCAGCGCCGACTACGAGCAGGTCAAGCCGGAGATCTACGACCTGCCCGGGGTCCGGTTCACCTCGGCGCCGCGGCTGCTGGCCACCGACAAGAAGCTGGCCACGCAGGTGCTGCCGGGCATCCGCAAGCTGATCGAGGACAAGATCTCCGGCAAGTCCGGCTGGCGCGTTGTCACGGTCGATGTCAACGGCGCGGAGGTCGAGGAGCTGTTCGCCAAGGCCGCCGAGCCGGCCCAAGCGGTGACCGCCATGCTGAGCCGGTCCGTGCAGAACGCGGCCCAGGCGGCGATCGAGTCGGCGCAGACCCCCGCGATGATCGTGGCGATCCAGCCGTCCACCGGCGAGCTGCTCGCCGTCGCCCAGAACGCCGCCGCGGACGCCGAGGGCGGGCTCGCGCTGTCCGGGCGCTACCCGCCGGGCTCCACGTTCAAGATCGCGACGGCGGCCGCGGCGCTGGAGTCGGGCAAGGTCGCCCCGGACACCGCGGTCGGCTGCCCCGGCACCACCACGATCGACGGCCGCCCGATCCCGAACAGCGGAAAGTTCGACAAGGGCACGATCCCGCTGCACTCCGCGTTCGCCTTCTCCTGCAACACGACGTTCGCCACGCTGGCCGCCGACATGGCGCCGGACGAGCTGACCAACGCGGCCCGCAAGCTCGGCATCGGGGTCGACTTCGTGATCCCGGGGATCACCACGGTCACCGGCTCGGTGCCGCCGGCCGCGGGCCGGGTCGAGCGCGCCGAGGACGGGTTCGGTCAGGGCAAGGTGGTGGCCAGCCCGTTCGGCATGGCGGTCGCGGTGGCCACGGTGGCCACCGGCGCCATGCCGAGGCCGGTGCTGGTGCGCGGAACCGAGACCACGGCCGATGCCAGCCCGGAGCCCATCCGGGCGCCGGTGCTGACCGCGCTGCGCGAGATGATGCGCGAGGTGGTCACGGTCGGCACGGCCGGGGCGCTGGCCGGCTTCCCCGACGTGCGCGGCAAGACCGGCACCGCGCAGTTCGGCGACGGCACCCACGCGCACGGCTGGTTCGCCGGCTACCAGGGCGACCTCGCGTTCGCCGTCCTGATCACCGACGCCGGCGAGTCGCTGCGCGCCGTCCAGGCCACCTCCCGTTTCCTCAGCGCCCTGCGCTGATGTGCTACCATGTTGCACATGGAGACGATCGGCGTCCGCGAGCTGCGCCAGAACGCCAGCAAGTACCTGCGCCGCGTGGCCGCGGGTGAGTCGTTCACGGTCACGGATCGAGGCACGCCGGTGGCCGCGTTGGTGCCTCCGCCGCGGGTTGAGCGGTCGCTGTACGAGGAAATGGTCGCGCGGGGCGAGCTGATCCCCGCAGAGGATCCCGACCGCAAGGCATGGCTTGAACCGCCACTTCCGCTGCGCCCCGGCGAAACCCCACTGTCGGAGGTACTGCAGCAGATGCGCGACGAGGAACGGTATTGATCTACTTCGATACCTCCGCGTTGGTGAAGCTTGTTCTCGAAGAGTCTGAGAGCGCGCAACTCGTTGCGTGGTTGGCGAACCAGGGACAAGCGATCCGGACGAGCAGCGCACTGGCTCGGGTCGAACTGCGGAGAGCGGTTGCCGGGCGGGGGAGTGCGCGAATCGCCAGGGCACGGGACATGATCAGCGGTCTGGCGCTGATGCCGCTCGGCAACGAGCTACTCGATGATGCGGGAGACCTGGTCTATCCGCTGAAATCGCTCGACGCAATCCATCTGACATCGGCTTTGCGCCTGCGACGCGAGCTGGTGGCGTTTGTCGCGTACGACAAGCGGTTGCTCGCGGCGGCCGAGCAGGCCGGGTTGCCGGTCGCGGCGCCGGGGGCGTCGTAGGGTGGGGATATGCCCGTGCGTGCTCCGCTGAAGCCCGGTGTCCAGTCTCCGCGCCGTTCCGTGCCGCCGGCGATCGCCCGGCCCGAGTACGTCGGGAAGCCTGCGCCGGCCAGGAACACCGACCCGCACGTGCAGCCGCCGGAGGTCGTCGAGGCGATGCGGGTGGCCGGCCGGATCGCGGCGCGGGCGCTGGAGGAGGCCGGCAAGGCGGTCAAGCCGGGGGCGCTGACCGACGACATCGACGCGGTCGTGCACGAGTTCCTGATCGACAACGGCGCCTACCCGTCCACGCTGGGGTACCGGGGCTTCCCGAAGTCCTGCTGCGTCTCGCTCAACGAGGTGATCTGCCACGGCATCCCGGACTCGACGGTGATCGAGGACGGCGACATCGTCAACGTGGACGTGACCGCGTACATCGGCGGCGTGCACGGCGACACCAACGCCACCTTCCTGGCCGGCGACGTCGACGAGGAGGCCCGGCTGCTGGTCGAGCGCACCCGCGAGGCGACCATGCGGGCGATCAAGGCGGTGCGGCCGGGGCGCGCGCTGAACGTGATCGGCCGGGTGATCGAGTCCTACGCCAAGCGGTTCGGCTACGGCGTCGTCCGGGACTTCACCGGCCACGGCATCGGCCGGTCGTTCCACAGTGGACTGGTAATCCTGCACTACGACCAGCCGGACGTCGAGACCCTCATCGAGCCGGGGATGACGTTCACCATCGAGCCGATGATCACCCTTGGCGCCATCGAGCACGACATCTGGCCCGACGGCTGGACGGTCACCACCAAGGACAAGAGCTGGACCGCCCAGTTCGAGCACACCGTCCTCGTCACCGACACCGGCGCCGAGATCCTCACCCTTCCTTAGGCTCGCCGGCGAGCATCTCGGTCAGCATCTCGAGAACGGCCGTGGCCACCGGGTCGGGGTGGGTGGCCGGGGCCAGGTGGTGCAGGTCGAGGCGGCGGACCGGCCAGCCGTGGGCTTCGGCGGTGTCGGCGTCGGTGGCGTAGGCGTCGCTGAGCCGGACGTAGCCGGCGGGGCCGGGCCATTCGACGTCGGGGCGGGCCTCCTTGAGGAAGGCGAGCGGCACCTCCGGGGCCTCGTCGGCGATCTCGGCCCGCAGGGCGGGGTCACCGACGAGCGTGTCCAGCGGGTCGTCGGGGAACCAGTGCCGCCAGCGGGGGAGCAGGCCGTCCCGGGAGACGTCGCGCAGCCGGGTGTACAGCGCGGGCGGCACGGTGTCGCGCCAGCTTCGGCCGGGGGTGGGCAGGCCGGCGTCGAGGTAGACCAGGCCGGCGACGCCCTCCTCGAGCGCGTCGGCGAACGCGGGCAGCAGCGGGCCGGCGCCGCTGTGGCCCACCAGCACCACCGGGCCGCTGAGTCCCGCGTCGCCGATCACATCGGCGAACACGCCGACCAGCATCTGGTGCACCGGGGAGGCGACCACGCTGGGCCGCAGGTCGAGCAGGGCCGTCGGGTGGCCGTGCCCGGCGAGCGCGTCGGCCAGCGGGCGCAGGCTGGCCGGCCCGAGGAACGGGCTGTGCACCAGGATCAGGGTGGGCGCCACGGTCACCCCGCCGGCGGCGGCTTGAGCGGCGTGGCGCCCTGCGGGTCCCCCGGGCGCAGCACGGGAACCCGCACCTCAGTGCCGGTAGGTGGGCGTGATGATCGCCCGGGCCAGGGTGTGGAAGGCCAGGTTGAACCCGACGACGGCCGGGGTGGCGGAGGAGTCGACGTCGAGCGCCTCCACGTCGACGGCGTGCACGACGAAGTAGTAGCGGTGCACCATGTCACCCTTGGGCGGGGCCGACCCGACGTAGTCGCGGCTGCCCATGTCGTTGCGCACGTGGAAGGCGCCGCCGGGCAGGCTGTCGTCGCCCGCGCCGGCGCCCGCGGCCAGCTCGGTCACCGACGCCGGGATGTTCACCGCGATCCAGTGCCAGAAACCGGACACGATCGGGGCGTCCGGGTCGAAGCAGGTGACCGTGAAGCTCTTGGTCTGCTCGGGAAATCCGCTCCAGGACAATTGCGGCGAGATGTTCTTGCCGCCCGCGCTGCCGTGCACGTGGGTCAGCTCCAACTGCTGGCCGTCCTGGACGTCGGTCGAGGTCACGGTGAATGTGCCGGCCGCGGGAAGCAGCTCGTAGGGATCGGGTGCGACCGGGCGCTCGAGACTCATGTTCGGGTTCCTCCCTGAGTTTTCCCTGATCTTTTCCCTGGGATCGGGTCAACTCTAGTGACGGAGCCGTAGGGTTTGTTCCCTAGGACCGAGGGAAGGGGAGGGGACATGACCGAGGACGGCACCACCGTCGATGGCCCGACGACGCGCGTGAGGTTCCCGGGAATCAGCCCGAGGGCGTATGAGCATCCGGCCGACCGGGGCGCGCTGGCGACCCTTCGCACCGTGCCCAGCTTCGCCACCGTGCTCAAGGCGATCGCCGGGTTCTGGCGGGAGCGCAGCTACCGGCTGATCGTGCTGGGGTCGGCGATCCGGGTTGGGCCCAACCAGTTCCCGACCCTCGACCGGCTGCGCACCGAGTGCGCCGAGACGCTGGACCTGGACACCGTGCCGAACCTGTTCGTGTACCGGGACGCGCAGGTCCAGGCGCGCACGATCGGCATCGACGAGCCGTTCATCCTGCTCAGCTCCGGCATGCTCGAGGCGCTCGACACCGAGGGGCAGCGGTTCGTCATCGGCCACGAGATGGGCCACGTGCTTTCCGGGCACGCGGTCTACAGCACGATGATCGACGTCCTGCTCAGCCTGCAGCCGCGGGTGGCCTGGATGCCGATCGGGTCGCTCGGGCTGCAGGCGATCCTGATCGCGCTGTACGAGTGGTACCGCAAGGCCGAGCTGTCCTGCGACCGGGCCGGGCTGCTGTGCGGCCAGGACCCGGCGGCGGCGCTGCGCGCGCACATCATGATGGCCGGCGGCACCGCACCGTCCGAAATAGACATTCCGTCGTTCCTGCAGCAGGCCAGCGAGTACGACTCGGTCGAGGACATCCGGGACAGCATCCACAAGCTGCGGTACGTGACCTGGACGACCCACCCGCTGGCCGTGGTACGCGCGGCGCAGCTGCAGAAGTGGGCGGCGTCGGAGGAGTACCGGGCCATCCTCGCCGGGCAGTACCTGCGCCGCGACGACGACGCCCCGCAGGAGAACTGGAGCGACGACCTGAAGTCGGCGGCGCAGTCCTACCGCGAGTCCTGGTCGGAGTCGAACGACCCGCTGATCAAGATCCTGAGCGACGTCGGAGAGACGGTGTCCAGCGCGGCCGGCCGGGTGTTCAGCAGGTTCGGCTCCCGGTCCGAAGGCTCCACGGACGGCGACCAGCAGTAGGCCGCCCATCCGAGGTTCCCGCCGGCGGGTCCAGGACAAGGAACGGGCCTAGTTGCCGGTGGCGGTGAAGTGCTGGAGATCCAGCGGTGACCGCCAGTTTCCGCCCCAGCTCCAACCGATTCCGGCGAACGCCCGCACGGTGCCGTCGCCCGGGAACACCATGCCGGGCCGGACATCCCGTCTGTCCACATAGGAGGAAGCGAGCTCGGGCAGCACGAGGTTGCCGCGGACGTACGGGTTGCAGAACGGGTTGAGGTCGATGGCCAACCCGTAGGCGTGGGCGGACCAGCGGGTCTGGCCGACCGCCGGCCGGCAGACGAACGCGGTGGTGTTGTTGCCGTCCCCGGTCGGCGGCGCGTCCAGCTCCGGCCGGCTGGTCACCCGCATCTCCTCGATCGGGAACCGGGCGGCGTACAGCGAGCCGAAGACCTTCGTGACGCCGTCGGCCACCCGGGCGTCGACGATCATCTCCCCGGTGTGCGGCCGGCCGTCGAAGCCCCAGAACGGCATCGTCAGGTAGCGCAGGTCCGCGGCGGCCACCGGGCAGGAGGGCTGCCAGGTGCTGCGGGCCAGCACGTCGGCCGGCACCGGGGCGGCGGTGGCGGCGTAGCGGCCGTCCTCGGGCGGGGGCAGCCGGTCCACCGTGGGCAGGCTCCGGCGGACCAGCTCCGGCGGGGTGGGCAGCACCTCGCCGAAGCCGTCCGGGCGTCGTGGGAGCGGGCTGGCCCCGACGCGCCAGGCCGGCGCCGGTGCCGGCGCGGGCGTGGTGGTCGTGGTCGGTTCGGTCGACGCGGTCGTGGTGGTCGGCGGCGGCGGTACGGGGACGTCGGGCGGGGGCGGCGCCGCCGAGCACGCCACGAACAGGCCGGCCAGCGCCGTGGTGATCAGGGCTCTGGATCCGCCGGGCACCCACCCAGCATGCCCCAGCCGAACTCCACCCGATCAGGTGACATGGTCAATTTGCCCGGGGGCGGGCGGCGGGCGCAGTGTGCGGGGGTCGCCGCGCGTGAGGAGATCGGCCCATGGGGGAAACCCGTCGCACCGCCCGTTCGTTGCTCGCCGCGAGCCTTGCCGTCGTGCTGGCCTTCGCCGTCCAGGCGGGCGGGGCCCGCGCCGACGAGCGGATCGTGGGCGGCAGCCGGGTCAGCACGGCCCAGTACCCGTACATGGTGTACCTGGCCAAGCCGGACGGGTTCCAGTTCTGCGGCGGCACCCTCGTCGGCAGCCACAAGGTGGTCACCGCCGCGCACTGCGTCGTGGGCCTGACCCCGGCGGCGCTGCGCGTGGTGGCCGGGCGCGACGACAAGACGCGGGACGACACCGGGGTGGTCGTGCGGGTGACGCAGCTGTGGGTGCACCCGGCCTACGTCGACGTCCGGTCCGGCGCCGACATCGCGGTGCTGACGCTCGCCCGGCGGCTGCGCTTCCGCCCCGCCGCGGTGGCCACCGGCCCCGAGCTGTACCGGCCCGGCACCCCGAGCACGGTCCTCGGCTGGGGCCGGACCTCCGAGGGCGGCCCGACCTCCGACCACCTGCTCGGGGCGACCGTGCCCGTGGTCGCCGACGCCGACTGCGCGCGGGCCTACCGCGACTTCGCCGCCGACGCCATGGTGTGCGCCGGCTACGTCCATGGCGGCGTCGACACCTGCCAGGGCGACTCCGGCGGCCCGATGATCATCCGCGGCGCCCTCGTCGGCATCGCCTCCTGGGGCGACGGCTGCGCCCGCCCCGGCAAGTTCGGCGTCTACACCCGGGTGGCCAGCTATGCCCAGGTGCTCGCCGAGCACCTCTGACACTCGTGGGACTAGTCTGCCCGAGGCACAAAATGTCCATTCCACGATCCGGAGAGGCGGACCAGTGGCATCACGGCTCAACCCGTACATCAACTTCGCCGGCACCGCCCGGCAGGCCATGGAGTTCTACCGGGAGGTGCTCGGCGGCAACCTGACGCTGAACACGTTCGGCGAGGCGGGCATGTCGGACCTGCCGAACCCGGACCAGATCATGCACGCCCAGCTGGAGACCGACGCCGGCTTCACGCTCATGGCCGCGGACACGCCGCCCGAGTGGGAGCTCAAGCCGGGCAACAACATCTCGGTCAGCCTCAGCGGCGACGACGCCGCGGACCTGAAGCGCTACTGGGAGAAGCTCAGCGACGGCGGCACCGTGACCGTCCCCCTCGAGAAGCAGGTGTGGGGCGACGAGTTCGGCATGGTCATCGACAAGTTCGGCATCGCCTGGATGGTCAACATCACCCAGGGCTGAACCACGATGAAGGGGGCCTTCCGCACGCCCGCCGTGCGGAAGGCCCCCTT
>NZ_DASZCQ010000243.1:0-61211 GCF_035942955.1 Actinophytocola sp.
CTGCAGCCCGGTCATCTCCAGCTTCTCCAGCACGATCCGCCGGATCTCCGCCTCGGACTTCTTGGTGTGCTCCCGCAACGGAAACGCCACGTTGTCATACAGGTTCATCGACCCGAACAACGCACCATCCTGAAACAGCACCCCGAACAGCTTGCGCGTCTGGTAAAGCTGATGCTCCGAGCAGGAACATAGGTCGACACCGTTCACGAGAATTCGTCCGGTATCCGGCTTGAGCAACCCGATCAGACATTTCAGGAATACCGATTTCCCGGTGCCGGACGGGCCGAGCATCACGCTGACCTCACCCGGCGGCAGCGTCAGCGTGACGTCCCGCCAGATGGTCTGCCGGCCGAACGATTTGGTCAGGCCCTCGACGACGACCTCGACCCCCATCCGCACCCCTCCCGCGACGAAGTCGAAAATTGCCCCGTAACCTCAGGCCGCCGCCGTCGTTGTTACTGGCGGGTAGGCTAACTTTCGCACAATCGCAAGGCAAGAGTCGGCCGCCGAACCTCCGATTTATTGAGTCCCACTGACAATTCCGGCTCGCGCTTTTATCACGCCGGCGCAAAATCGGACGCCGCCACCGGGGCGGCTTTCGGGCCGCCGTCGCGGGTTCCGGTAGCCCCCGGGTCGGCCAGGGGTGGGATCACCAGGTCTGCGGACGTTCGGGATCGGATGGCGCCCTGGCCGAACGTGGCGATCCGTGCCGGGGGCTGGTGCGCTGCGGGTCGCGGAGCCGGAACCGGCGGCGCGCCGCGCGCAGCGCGGCCGTTGGTTCTCGCGTGGCGACCTTGGCGACGCTCCCCGGCCCTGCCCGGGTCAGCCGAGCGGGTGCTCGTCGATGAGGTGCTGCGGGGCGGACAGCCGCCACGCCTCGTAGACCAGCTCGCCGAGCTCGTCGGCGTCGATCTTCTCCAGGTACACCACGACCCAGCCGAAGCCGCCCGCGGTGAACTGCACCTCGAACACGTCCGGCCGCTCGGACACCAACGCCAGCTGCTCGGACAACGTCTGCTTCAGACCCACCGTCTGCGTCCGCGGCCAGTGGTACCCGAACCGCTTACCCGCCACGCTGAACGACGTGTAGTCCCGCGCCTGCCCGCGCTCCACCCCGGCAAGCTCGTCCACCATCCGCAAGAACTGTCCACTGGACACACCCACGCCGCTCATTCTTGCGCGAGGGCCCGCCGCACCCGGTCGACGGCGGCCGCCGGGTCGAGGTAGACCTGCCAGCCCGGCACCCGCACCACCCGCCAGCCGAGCCGCCGCACGTTGTCGTCGCGAATGGCCGACTGACGCTGGATCCGGCCGCGCGGATCGCCGCCGGGGAACTCGTCGACCTCGATGTCGATCCGTTCACCGCCGGGCGCGGTCATCGTGATCGCCAGCGGGTACCCCTCGTCGACCCCGCCGAGACCGGCCGGCAGGCCGACCGCGACCAGCGCGGCGTGCAGCGACCTCACCGCGTCGCTGGCGGTCGGGTCCCGGTGGGCGGCGCGCTCGGTCGCCGCCGCGGCCAGGCCGAGCAGGGTGGCCGCCTTGGCGCGCCCCAGCTCGGCCCGGTTGCCGAACACCACCAGGTGCCTCCTGGCCCGGCTGACCGCAACGTTGATCAGGTTGCGTTCACTTTCCAACCAGGAGACCGTTCCGGGCAGCGCGCCGGGCGCGATGACCGTGGAGAACAGGATCGTGTCGCACTCGCCGCCCTGGAAGGTGTGCGCCGTGCCGATCCGCACGCCGTCCAGCATTGCCCCACCGTGCCGCCTGACCAGCTGGCGGATCTTTGCCGCCTGGGCGCGAAACGGGGTGACCACCCCCACCCGGTCCGGCGGCAGGCTCGACTCCAGCAGCCAGTCGACCACGGCCGCGGCCTCGGCGGCGTTGACCGCGCTGCCGGTCGGTCCCCGCTCGGTGCGGCCGTCGACCTCCCGCCATTCCAGCCCCCGCGCGGGATCGTCCGCCCGGTCCACGGCGGTGAGCACGACGAGCCGGTTGTCGTAGAACTGGGCGTTGCAGAACTGGATGATCTCCGGATGGCACCGGTAGTGCTCGTCCAGCAGCAACGGCTCCGGCCGGAACCGGGCGGCGAACGCGGTGAACGCCGAGTCCTCGCCGTAGGTGTGGTGGGCCGCGACCAGCGCCTCGTGCGTGGTGCCCGCCGCCGCGGCGAGGGCACGCAGTTCCTCGCCGTGCGCGGTGACCACCGGGGACAGCTGGTGCGGATCGCCGACGATCACCAGCCGGCGCGCCCGGTAGGCCAGCGGCAGGACCTGCGCGAGGTTGCACTGGCTGGCCTCGTCGATCACCACGAGGTCGATCAGACCGGCCCGGCAGTCGAAGTTCGGCCGGGTCGACAGCGCGCTGGTGGCCCACCCCTTGACCTGGGCCATGACCCGGGCGAGCGCCTC
The DNA here is from genome assembly GCF_035942955.1 of Actinophytocola sp. Lineage (GTDB taxonomy): Bacteria > Actinomycetota > Actinomycetes > Mycobacteriales > Pseudonocardiaceae > DASYTH01. The sequence goes on from NZ_DASZCQ010000243.1 coordinate 2,412, forward strand.
CCTTCCCGACAGCTCCCTGGTGAGCACGTCGGCCAGCTCGAGCATGGCCGCGCCGGCCGACGTGACGCCGTCGCGGATCCGGTTGCGCACCGCGGCCACGGACGCGGCCCGCCATCGCCGGCCGGTCCGGCGGTGCTCCTCGAGCAGATCCGGCGGCGTGGAACGCTGAAAGAGGGTCAGATTCCGGCCGGCCCTGTCGACCGCGGCCTCCGCGTCCACCCAGGCCCGGACATCGCCGGCGGTCGCCACCGGGTTGGTGATCCCGGCGAGGTCCAGCAGGCGCCGGGTGCGCCGCCGGCGCAACCATCCCCACCAGGTGCGCTCCGCCCGCACCGCCCGGGGCCGGAGTGCCGCCGGCGGCACGGCGAGCCGCGGTGGTTGGTCACTGCCCCAGAGCCAGGACCGTGCCCGTGCGCGCCCGCGGGCGGCCTCGAGCACCGCCTGTCCCACCTCCGCGTGCTGCTGCAGCAGATGCGTGGTCAGGTGCCGGGCGTGGGTCGTCTCCGGCAGGGTGGGCCCGGCCGGGTCGGCCGCACGGTCGGAGGCGGCGGCGACCAGCTGGCGAAGCCGCGCGCCGAGCTGCTGCCGCTTGTCGGCATTGCCGGTGCGCAGCACGAGGGCCTCGTCCACGGTGCGGGCCTTGTTGTCGATCACATCGTCGATCGGGGTGTTGTTGGTGGAGGACAGCAGCACCGATTCGCCGCGCAGCCAGGCGTCGGCCATGATCGCCGTGACGGTCTGGCTCTTGCCGGTCCCGGGCGGTCCGGTGATCACCGTCAGCGGCGCGGTCGCCGCGGTCGCCAGCGCGATCTCCTGAGCGTCGTTGAGGGTCACCGCGGACGATCCCGGAAGCGCGGCCGGCGCAACGGGGGCGTCCTCGAACAGGAACCGGGCGGCGCTGTTGCGCCAGTCGGTCGCTCGGACCATCCACTCGAGATCCCTGATCAGGTTTCGCGTCGCCGCATCCAGCGTGCCCTTGAACGCCATGGCCAGGTTGAACACGCCGACCTCCTGCGGCCGCCACGGATCACCCAGCCGGCCGAGGTCGAGCAGGCCGGTCGGATCGAGCGGGGCGAGCGGGACCCCCAGCGCGGTGAGCAGCCCGCTGGCCACCGAGGTCACGGCGGCCGCCTGGCCGAAGCCGACCACCCCGCCGGCGATGGTGGCCGCCGCCGCCCGCAACGCCTCCGCCGGAAACCACGGCATGCCGAGCAGACCCATGTTGACCCGGGGCGGCTCCTCGTTGACCGGCACCGTCTCCCCGTCCGGGCGGGGCTCGTCGAGCCGGCGGACGAACAGCGGGGCGACGAAGGGCACGCGGCGCTCCTCATCGAGCACCACCACGGTCGGCCAGCCGTAGAACACGCCTTCCAGTGGTTCCAGCCCCGCAAACAACCGCAGCAGCTCGGGCAGCGGCGGCAGGGTGAGATCGTTGCCGCACAGCACGGTCTCCGCCGGCAGCGGCAGCACCGACCAGCGGCCGCGGTCCTTCAAGGGCACCGGCGCGACCAGCGACTCCCGCAGCACGCAGGACAGCAGATACTCGACCAGCGTGGACCATTCCGACCGCGCGGCCACAGCGCGTTCGGGAACCCGGGCGCGGTGGTTCGCCCGCTCGACCGCCGGCCCCAAGGAATTCGCCGACCCGGTGCCGCAGGCCAGGCACACGATGTCCCATTGACCATTGCCCAGCGGTTTTCCGAGAACGTCGAAACCGACCGCGAGGCGCTTGCCGCACCGGCTGCATTGGTTGGGATACTTCGCCGAAAAGTGGCGATAGTCCTCATAACCCGGCAGACGCGCGGTGCGTCCGACCCCCATCGGCGGCTCCATTTAGTTGGTTCGACGATCACGGCCAGACGACCACTATAGGCCACGCGGTCGGCTGGGCCGCGGCGGCGCCGGGTTCGGCAAGCCCGGCCGGCCGTTGCCCGTTCGGGAATTGGTTTTATGACCGCCCGGTGGTTCGGGCGGGCGTGCGCGCGGAGTGCTCGTCTGGTCAGGTGGATATATGCGGGCAACCGAGAAGGGCGCGGAAACGCCTTCGGATGTGCCGCGAGGGCGGCCGGTGGCCGGCCGGCACACGGGTTTGCTCGGGCTTCAGCGGTCCGCGGGAAATGCCGCGGTGGCGGAGTGGGTGTCCCGTGCCCGGGGGAGCGTGCCGGTGCAGCGGGACGGTCTCGCCGACGGCCTGCGGTCGCTGCTCACCGGAGACCGGGTCGATCATCCCGTGGTGCAGCGCGACCTGGTGGGACGCCTGCACACGCTGCTCAGCCCACCAGGTCGGGCCAGGCTCGGCCGGATCCTGCGGCTGGTGCGGTCCGCTTCGGTCGGTCAACGGACGGCCGTGCTGAACCATCACGGGTTGATGACACTGATCGGCACCACCCTCATCCCCCGGCATGCCACGGCCGTCGCCTCCGCACTGCTCCGCGGGCTGCTCAGGTGGGCCAATCCGACCGGCAACGACTTCTACCGGTACTTCGCGATGGGAGTGGGCAATCTTCCGGCCTCGCCGGCGACCACGATGAACTGCTGGGAGAGCATCATGTACGCCGCCTATCTCGTCGGCGCGGTCAGCGCCGACTACATCCGGCAGTTCTACCTCGCGGCACTGACCGATCCGAATCCCACGGCGGCGGCCTACGCGCTGCTCGGCTGGGGTCCCGGCCTACCCACGTACGATCGCGCCGCTGGACGCATACCCCGAACGGGTATGTTGGTGTTCTACCAGACCGGTGGCGCCCATCCGGGCCATGTGGCCATCTACATGGGCAATGGCAAGGTGACGAGCCTGTGGAACGAGCCGCGCGGCATCCACCGCGTGCAGGAGATCAGGATCCGCGACCTGCCGGGCACGATCACCTTCCGGGATCCGCCGTGGTGAGCGCGTGGGCCAGGATGAGGCCATGAGCATCCCGGGTGACATCCGGCTGCGGCAGGTGACCTTCCTGTCCTGGGACGACCCCCTGCCCGTCACCGTCGGCCCGAGCGGGCCGGCACCCGGGTCGGGGGCCATCGAGATCCCCGGGTCGCGGCAGACTCCCACGCGCACCTGGCTGGAGCCCACCGCCGGCCCGGCCGGTGTCGCCGGCCGGATCGTGGACCCCGACGGCACGGCCCGGCCCGTTGCGCTCGGACCGGACGGCGGGTTGGTGGCACTGCCCGCGCCCCCGTCGGCGGTTGCGCCCCGCGCCGGCGGCGTATGGGCGCTGACCGAGGAGTCGCTCACCGGGGTCGACGCCGACGGTTCCGTCGCCGTGCGCACCGGGTTCGGCGGCGTCCGCCTGATCCCCGCCGCCGGCGACGCGGTCTGGCTCCTCGGCTCGGACACGTGCCGGCACATCGCCGGCGACGGAACCGTGACCGCCCAGGCGCCCTGGTCCGACCCGTTCAACGCCGCCGTCGCCGGTGCGGACCTGTGCGGTTGGGAACCCGGCAATCCCACCGGCATGGTGTGCGTCGCCCCCGACGGAACCCGGGGCCACCGCGATCCGGGCCGCACCCGCGAAGCCTTCGAGCGGCTACTTGCCTTCGGTGAGACCGGAATCGTCACCGCCCTGCTGCGCACCCTGGTGTACCGGGACCCGTCCCGAAGCACCGCGCTGGCGTTGACCGGTGCCGGGCTGACCTCGGCGGGCCAGCCGTTCCTGGCCGGTGAGCACGACGGCCGGCCGTGGCTGTGGCGCGCCGGCGCGCCGCCCCTCCCGCTGCCCGCCGAGGGGCGTGGTCAGGTCCTGCAGGTCGCGGGCGACCGCGTCCTGGTCCGCGCCGGTGAGGTGGCCACCTGGTGGGAGGGTGACGTGCCCGTCCGCAAGTTCCCCGCCGACGAGCTCACCTTCCGCGACGAGATCTTCCCCGCGGCATGGCTGGTGAGCCCGCCATTCCCGTTCTCAGCCGGCCCCGACGGCTCCATCGTGGTCGCCGCGTCCGGCCCCACGGGCATCGCCGTCCTCACCCTTCGGTGGCCGCCCAACGGAACGGGAGTTGCTAACGCCAGGCGGTGACGGTGACGGGGTCGTGGAGGGCGATGCGGCCCGGGGTGAGGACGCCGGCCTTGAGGCCGAAGCTGACGCCATCGGGTTCGCGGCGGTAGTCGGCGAGGGTGCGCAGGGGTTCGGGCCCCCGGCGGTGGCCGGTGGTCTGGTCGATGGTGGTCACGGCACAGCGGATGGCCAGCTCGCCGAAGCCGAGCACGGTGGCGCCGACGGTCATGCGGTGAACGCGGTCTTCGGTGTGCGGGTCGGGCCAGGCGGTGATCACGAGGTTGGGACGGAACCTGCTCATCGGAACGGGGGTGGCGCCGCGGCGCTCGATCCGGGTGTTGAGGCGGTCCAGCGACGACTCGGAGGTGATCAGCAGGGCGGTGGGGTCGGGGCGCCGGGCGCGGGCGGCGCGTGCGGGTTCACGCACGAGACGAACGGGTCTGGCCAGCAGGTCGGACAGCCACGTCGCGACGTCGTCACCCTGATCGATGCCGGTGCCGGGCCACTTCTCGACGTCGACGCGGCGGACGGGGCCGTCCGGGTCGACGTCCACGGTGAGATCGTCGGCTCCGGGGGCGCTGAGAGCCAGCGTGGCGCCACCGTGCGCGAGCCGGGCCGCAACGGTCGCCAGGCGGGGCGCCGCGCCCTGCCAGACGGTCGCCCCGTCCGTCCCCACGACCGCGAACAGCCGGTCGTCGGGCGGCCCGATCATGGTGACCTCGATCTGCTCCACGCTGATCCCACCGCATCCCTTGATCGGGTAGTACATCAACGCGGAAACGAAAGCCACACAACCAAAATACCCGCTGTGGTGGCCGGGTGGTCGCATGAACTCACCGTGGGGGCGGGCCGGTCACAGTCGCGTGTGGACAGTCAGGAGCGGCCAGGCTCCGGTGTCATGCACACTGATCGACGGATGGTCGTCAGCGACGACCGTCGTCGTACCGCTCCACGGTCAGCGGCTGTGGCCGTTGTCCGGGGTGAGGACGCCGCGGATGAGGGCGGCGAGGTCGCGGAGCCAGGCGGCGGCGGCGGTGTCGGAGGTTTCGTCGTCCAGGACCCAGTTGCCGTCGACGGCCACCATCGTCGCCAGGGTGCCGGGGGGCGGGGGATCGGCCAGCAGGGCCTCGATGGCCTCGGCCTGCCGCCGCACGGTCCGTGGGTTGATCTGCATCATCCGGACCAGTTCCGCACGCACCTCGTCCAGGCCGTCCGAGTCGGCAACGTAGCCGCGCAGGAACGAGCGGACCTGATCGATCGCCGGTGGGCGTGGTCGGTTCGCATAGGCGCGCAGCTTGTCAGGGACGTCCATGGCGATCAGGGTAGTCCGGACGGATACGCGGTGACGACCATGACGCCCGGCGGGTCGCCGGGGACGAGGCGCAGGCGCACCGTGACGTAGCTGGTCTGCGCGTAGTGCGCGTTCCGCGGGCCGGATCCGTGCATGCCGTCGTTGTAGAACCCTTCCCCGACACGATGTCCGGCGTCGAAGGTTCCCTCGAACTGGCCGTTCAGCGCCAGTTCGCTGCGGATGTCGTCCCAGTTGGCCCGAACGTAGTCGTTGACCGTGCGGTTCATGGTCGACTCGTCGGTCCAGCGGTACGACCAGTTCTCCGGGCGGTTCCACGGCGGGTCGCCGTAGATCCGGCCCTCGATCGTCCGATCGCCGGGCGGGGCGTCGCCCCGGTTCAGCGGCACGTCGGGGCCGTGGCGCTCGACGGTGTGCGCACCGTCGCCCGCGTGGGCGGCATCGTTCTGGCCGATGTTCAGCCGGGGCGGCTCCTCGCCAAGGCCGTTGTAGGTGTCGATGGCCTCGCGCACCGCGAGCTCGGCCTCGGCGGCTTCGACCCGGGCGGCGGCCTGCTCCGGGGTTTCCCCCGGGCGGGGCGTCGGATCGAGATCCTGACGCAGCTCGGCGGTGCTGGGGGCGGTCGGTTGGCCGGCGCCGGCGCTGCCCGGCCGGGCCTGCTCGAACAGGGTCTGGGTGCCGGTCTGCGCGCTCGTGATCCCGTTGCCCGCGTCGATGGAGCCGTGCTGCTGCGACGGCCGCCCGCTGGTGGAGTCGCCGCCGCCGGGCCGCCCGGTGGTGGTGTCCCCGCCGTCGCCGCCGCCCGGCCTTCGTGGTCTCGGTGGCATCGCCGCCCTACCCGTTGAGGAGCTTGCTGAGGTTCTGCAGGCTGTTGATCAGGGCCGTGGTGTAGACCAGGATGCGTCCGGCCCACTTGACGACCGCCGCGGCGATCTGCGAGGCGATCACCGGGATGGTCACCACGAAGATCGCCTCGACCGCCCACACGATCACCCTGGCCACCAGGTCGGCGATCAGGTCACGGACGATCTCGCGAGTCAGCTCGACCAGGCCGCCGGCGCCCTCGGTGGCCACCGCCATCGCCGCCGAGATCGCCCCGAGGCCGCCGATCGCCTCGGCGTTCTTGGCCATCAGAACGCGGTAGGAGTCCGCGGCCGCGCCGTGCCAGTCCGGCACGTCCTCGTTGACGTGCGAGCCGAGGTCGGTGGCCATGGACTGCAGCTCCCTGGCCATGTTGTTCCACGTCGCGGCATGGGACCGGACCACGTCCGGCTTGCCGGTCAGCTCGTCGAGAACCTGGCGCAGCGGCTCGAAGTACTCCATGGCCCAGCCCAACCCGTTGGCCAGCAACGCGCTGAACGGGTCCATCACCGTCGCCGCGACCTCGACCCCCAGCGCCGCCCCGGCCAGCGCGTCGTCGACCCAGCCCTCGCTCCTGATCGCGTCGACCAGACCCTCGATGCTGTCCGCGAGACCGGACCCGGTCCACACCTCGCGGGACGACTCCACCGGGGCGACGAGCGAGCCGTCGGTCATCTTCCCTCCGTCACGCCGGCACCGGCCCTGCGGAGCAGGTCGGCGGCGCCACTGTCCATGGCCTCATAGACGTCCGCGGTCAAGCCCAGTTCCGCCACGACGAGCTCGAGGTTCTCCTCGCCGTACGCGAACAGCTCGTCCTGCTTGGCGTGCCGGCCCTCCAGCACGGCGGAGATCCACCCGCACAGCAGCCCGTACGCCTGATCATCCTGCGCGATGTGCGCGCTCGCGGACTTCACCGCGCCGAACCGCGCCTTCACCGCGTCCACGTTGCGCGCGTGCGCCCGCAACTGCTCGACCTCGACGTCGAATCCGTCCATCGTGCTCACCTCCGCCCGAGATGCGAGCGCGTGTCGAAGTCTTCCTCCTCGTCGCCGGGGCCGGTGGCGCGCTGCGGCGCCGGCCCGCCCCGCAACTGCCGCCCCACCCGCTCCGCGATCTCCCGCGCCGCCGGCGACTCGGTCCCCACCGTCTCCGCGATGATCTCCTGGGACCGATCGGCCACCTTGCTCCGCGCCTCCCCGATCGTGGCCATGATCGTCCGGGCGACGACGTCCGGCGCCACCCGGTGGATGCGGTCGGTCAGCCGCAGGTCCACCAGCCCACCGGTCGAGTCGACCGTCACCTCGGCCAAGCCGGTCGGGTCGCTCGCGCTCACCCGGACGCTCTGCAACCGGTCGCTCATCTCCTGCGTGTCGGCGGCCAGCTTGTCGATGCGCCCCTTCCACGCCAGCAACCGCTCACGCGCGCCGTCCGGATCAAGAATGCCGCCGTCCACAGTCCTCCCGATCCGACCTCCACCGCCAACTCGCCTCGCAGTCTAGCCAGCCAGCACGGCCGCTCGGGCCGAAACGGCCGACCATCCCGTAGCCTCCGTAGCGGAGCCCGGCGCCGCGGCGAAGGGGGAGTGGGGATGGATGCTCGGCGCGTTCCGGTCCTGATCGTCGGTGGCAGCCTGGTCGGGCTGTCGATGTCGGTGTTGCTGGCCGCCCGCGGGGTGCGGCACGTGCTCGTCGAGCGGCACCGCGGCACGGCCATCCATCCCCGTGCCGCGGCGTTCCACCAACGCACCATGGAGATCTTCCGCGAACTCGGGCTGCAGGAGGCGGTGGAGGCCGCCGCGGAGCAGGAGTTCGTGCAGAACGGCGCGATCGTCGCGGTGGAGAGCCTGGCCGGCAAGGAGTTGAAGTACTTCTTCAGCTCGTTCAACGCCGGGGTGGAGCACCTGAGCCCGACCCCGCGGATCTTCCTCACCCAGGTCGGCCTGGAACCGTTGCTCCGCGGGCGGGCCGAGGAGCTGGGCGCCGAGCACCGCTTCGGCACCGAGCTGGTCGACTTCGAGCAACGCGACGACGGCGTCGCCTGCGTCCTGCGGCCGCGCCAGGGCGGCGCGGAGGCGACGGTGCTCGCGCAGTACGTGGTGGCCGCCGACGGGGCGCACAGCGGCGTGCGGCAGCGGCTGGGCATCGACCTGCTCGGCCCCGGCGCGTTCGCCGACTGCGTGACCATCTACTTCCACGCCGACGTCAAGGAGCTGCTCGGCGTGCGCAACCTCAGCGTGGTCTACGTCAACAACCCCGAGCTGCTCGGCTTCTTCCGGTTCTCGATCACCGCCGACTCGGGCTTCCTCGCCGTGTTCGCCACGACCGGACCGGACGGCACGCCGGACCGCCGGGTGGGCCGGGACACGAGCACGGCGAGGTGCATCAACCTGGTCCGCACCGCGCTCGGCGTGCCCGACCTACCCGTGGAGATCGACAACGTGCAGCGCTGGGCGGCCGAGGCCGGCCACGCCGCGCGGTACCGCGCCGGCCGCGTCTTCCTCGCCGGCGACGCCGCGCACGTCATGCCGCCCACCGGCGGGTTCGGCGGCAACACCGGGGTTGCCGACGCGCACAACCTGGCGTGGAAGCTGGCGATGACGCTGGACGGCGTCGCCGGTCCCGGGCTGCTGGACAGCTACGAGGCCGAACGCGCCCCGATCGGCCGGCTGACCACCGAGCAGGCCTACGTGCGCTACGTGCTGCGGGTCGACCCCTCCCTGTCCACCGACGACCTGCCCGCCCAACTGGACGAGCCGTCGATCGAGCTGGGCGCCCTGTACCGCTCCGCCGCTGTCACCGCCGACGACCCGGAACCCGCGCCTTCGCTTGACGATCCGAACCACCCCACCGGCCGAATCGGCGCCCGCGCACCCCACCTGCCGATCGAGCTGGCCGGCCGGCACGCCTCCACTTTGGACCTGGTCGGCCCGGGCTTCACCCTGCTCGCCGCGCCGGACGGCGAGGCGTGGTGCCAGGCCGCGGGCGAGGTGGCCGCGGCCCTGGGGGTGCCGTTGACCGCGCACCGTGTCGCGGGCACCGGTCCGGTGGTCGACCCGACCGGCCGGTTCGCCGCCACCTTCGGGCTCGGCCCGGCGGGTGCCGTGCTGATCCGACCCGACGGCGTGATCGCCTGGCGCGGTGACCACCCGACCGGGGATCACGGCGAGCGGCTGAGCCGCGTCATGTCCGCGCTGTTGAGCCGATGAGTGGGGAAGCCAGCCGCTCGAGGTGGCCGGTCGGCCCGCCTCCACTTTGGACTTGATCGGGCCGGGCCGCACCCTGCTTGGCAAGGTGACGTTGCTGGCGCGGGCGAACGGGTTGGACTCGGTGTTGGCAAGGGCGGCCAGGCCCCGTCGAGCCGGTCGGTGGTCCAGGACCGGAAGTGGCGCTTGCCGTCCGAGCCTGTGGCCTTGACGAGGAGCAGGTACTGCTGCTGGCCGCGGATCTTGGAGCACGTTGGCCGCTTCGACAAGGGCGAACCGTTGTCGGTTCCTCGACGACGGCGGCGCGGTGCCGTGGTGAGTGGGCTCAGCGCGGGACCGGCGACGTGGTAGGGCCGGGGGCCGTCGACGAGGGCAGGGTTGCGGGGTCGATGAGGACGAGGTCGATGGTCCACTGGCCCTCGCAGTCGGCGCGGCGCACGAGGGCCTGGCCGGCGGCGGTCGAGCCGGAGGTGAAGAAGACCTCGGCCTCGAAGCCCTCGTTGTCCATGCCGGCCGGGCGGTAGCCGGCGGCGGTCACCGCGTCCTGGATCAGGACCGTGACCTCGTCGAGGGGTTTGGTGGTGATCGCCTGCACGGTGATGTGGCCCGCCGTGGAGACGACGTGCGTGACCGTTCCGATCTTGTCGAAGGACAGCCCGGCCGGCATGAGGGCGGTCTCGGCCGGGGGAGCGGGGCTCGGGGTGGCGCACGCGGAGTTCGCGCCGCCCCCGGACCCGTCCGAGCAGCCCGCAAGAACGACCACCAACGCGAGGGTCGGCACCAGCACACGTTCGACCTTGAGGAGCACCGTAGATCCCGACTTTCTCAGGGGGACGATTCGGACTTCCCGGGTGTTACGGTGGCGGCTCGTCCCCACCCCTGGCCCTGGAGGCTGCCATGGCCCTGCGCACAAGATCCCATATCTCGATTCTGACCGCGATGGCGCTCACGGCCCTCCTGGCCGCCGGTGCCGCCTCCGTCACCGGGTCCGACAGCTCGAACCAGCCGGCCAGGACGGCCGACCCGCTCGGCGCCGAGGAGTGGATGTTCCTGCAGCGGGCCAACCCCGACGGCACCATCCCGGACGCCGCCGTCGCCGAGGCGATCGCGCAGTCGACCCAGATGGGCGTGGCGGCCATGGATTCGCCGTTCAGCGACCAGGTGTGGGCCGAGCTGGGCCCGAGCAACATCGGCGGCCGCATCCGCGACGTCGCCGCCGATCCCACGACCAAGGACGTCGTCTACATCGCCGCCGGCAGCGGCGGACTGTGGCGGACCACCGACGGCGGCGCGACCTTCGTCTCGGTGTGGCCGAGCCAGTTCCCCCAGTCGATGGGCGCGGTCGCGGTCGACTCCAAGGGTGTCGTCTGGGCCGGCTCCGGCGAGCCCGACCACGGCGGCGGCTCGTCGTACTACGGCAAGGGCGTCTACAAGTCGACCGACCGCGGCGCGACGTGGACCAACCTGGGGCTGGCCGACGGCGACACGATCGGCCAGATCGTCATCGACCCGCGCGACGACAACCGGGTGTTCGTCGCCGTCATGGGCGCGCTGCACGACACCATGCCGACCCGCGGGCTGTTCCTGACCGAGAACGGCGGGGCCAGCTGGCGGCGCGTCATCGTCCCGGCCAGCGCCTCCACCGGCGCCATCGACGTGACGATCAACAAGTCCAACCCGGACATCATGCTCGCCACCACCTGGGACAAGATCCGGGACGAGAAGTCGCGCATCTACGGCAAGAACTCCTTCCTCTACCGCTCGACCGACGGCGGCCGCACGTGGGCGAACATCCACAACCCGCCGCTGCCGCAAAGCGTGGACATCGAGGGGCAGCCGGTCACCGCGACCTACGTCGGCCGGATGGGCGTCGACTTCAGCGACAGCGACCCCAACCGCGCCTACCTCATCTCCAGCGCGGCCGGCGGCAACTTCAACGGCTTCTTCACCAGCACGGACGCCGGTGCGACCTGGACCCCGGTCGGGCCGACCTCCGGCGGCACCCTGCAGACCATCAGCGGCGGGTTCGCGTGGTGGTTCGGCCGCGTCTACGTCGACCCGGTCGACCCGCTGCACGTCTTCGTCGCGGGCGTCAGCCTCGCCGAGAGCCTCGACGGCGGCCTGACCTGGACCACCTCGCAAACCGTGCACGCCGACCAGCACGGCCTGGAGTTCGATCCGTTCACGCCGGGCAAGGTGTACCTGGGCAACGACGGCGGCTTCTACTGGTCGACCGAGAACGGCGCCGTGCGCGGCCTGTGGACCAAGACGGCCCGGCTGCCGGTGACGCAGTTCTACGCGATGGACGTCTCGGTCCAGGACGGCTCGCGGGTCAACGCCGGCTCCCAGGACAACGGCTCGCTGAAGTCGTGGGCCAGCGACAACACCGTCAACGGGGACTGGTTCAACTTCGTCGGCGGCGACGGAATGATGAACCGGATCGACCCGACGAACGACCGCAAGTACTACGGCTGCTCGCAGAACGGCGGCTGCCGCGGCTTCGTCGACGGCGTCGGCTTCACGATGACGATCCCCGGCGCGCGCAAGAACTGGGTGGCCCCGCTCGAGTTCGGCGCCGACCCGCGGATCCTGTTCGGTGGCAGCGAGTTCGTCAACCGGATCAACACCGATCCCGGCCAGCGGGTGTGGGAGCGGATCAGCCCGGACCTCACCGAGGGCACCGAGCCCCGCGCCCCCGGCTTCGGCACCGTCACCGCGATCGGCACGACGCCGGCCGACCCCAACCTCGTCTACGCCGGCACCGACAGCGGCCTGATGTGGGTCAGCCGCAACGCGATGGCCGCCGCCGACCAGGTGACCTGGCAGCGGTTGGAGAGCCCGGTCTTCCCGGGCCGCTGGGTCACCCGGATCACCGTCGACCCGCAGAACCCGAGCATCGCGTGGGCCAGCTTCTCCGGCTGGCGCTCCGGTGACCCCTACGCGCACCTGGTCATGACCACCGACGGCGGCCGGACCTGGGAAGACATCGGCGGCCGGCGCATCCCGCAGGCGCCGATCAACGACGTCATCCGCCACCCGTCCAAGAAGTTCTGGCTGTTCATCGCCACCGACGTGGGCGTGTACCGCACGACCAACCTCGGGCGGACCTGGATCAAGGTCGGCGCGAACCTGCCGCTCGTGCCGGTCACCGACATCGACCTGCCGGCCGGCAGCCAGACGCTCTACGCCGCGACCTACGGGCGCAGCGTCTGGACGACCTCGCTCGCCGACGCCGGCTGATCGGGCGCAAACCCTGGCCCGGCAACACACGACGAGACCGCCCCGACGGCCAGCGAGAGCCGTCGGGGCGGTCGCCCTGTCCGCCCTGTTCCTCGCGCCGCTCGTGGTCATGATGCTCGGCTCGGTGCAGCGCCCGCTGCAGCCGCCGCCCGACGGGCTCGACCTGTGGCCCGACCCCGCCGAGTGGTCGAACTACCCGGCCGTGTCGCGGTTCCTGCCGCTCGCCCGGCTGCTGCTGAACTCCGTGCTGCTGGTCGCCGTCGCGGTCCCGGTCACCGTCGTGGTCACCTCGATGGCCGGCCTGGCGATCGTCACGGCCCGCGGCCGGCTGCGCCGCTGGCTGCTCGGCGTCTCGGTGCTCATGCTGCTCGTGCCGGCCGCCGCGCTCTGGGTGCCGCGGGTGGTGCTGCTGCGCGACCTCGGCCTTGCGGACACGCGGCTCACGGTCGCCCTGCTCGCTCTCGCCGGCACGACACCGTTCTACGTGCTGCTGTTCGCGCTGGCCTACTCGCGCATCCCCGCGTCCCTGCTCGAGGCCGCCACGCTGGAGGGCCTGAGCCCGTACGCCGTGTGGCGCAGGGTCGCGCTGCCGCTCGCCCGACCCGCGGCGGTAGCGGTGGCCGCACTGTCCGGGCTGTACTACTGGTCGACGTTCATGGATCCGCTGATCCTGGTGTCGTCGCCGGACCACTGGCCGGTGGCGCTGGGTCTGCGGAGCCTCAGCGAGCTGGAGGCCGCCCTGTACCCGATCTACCTCGCCGCCGCGGTGATCGTGACGGCACCCGCCCTGCTCGCGTTCGGCATCGCCCAACGGTCCTTCTTCTCCTCGGTGGAGCGCTGATGAAACTCACCCTGCTCACGATGGCGGTCCTGCTCACCATGAGCGCCTGCTCGGGTGGGGACGACCCGGGTGTCGGCGCCGGCGCCGCGGGGGGCGCCCCGGCCAAGGTCACCGTGCAGATCGGGGCCGGTCCGGAGGAGGCGGCGGTCTACCAGAGCCTGGTCAAGGCGTACCGGGACGCCGGCGGCGGCGAGGTCGAGCTCGTCACGGTGGGCCGCGGCGACCACCTCACCCGGCTGTCCACGGCGTTCGCCTCCGGCGACGCGCCGGACGTCTTCCTGATCAACTACCGGGAGTACACCCCGTTCGTGCAGCGCGGCGCCGTGGCGCCGATCGGGCCGCTGCTCGAGCAGGCGGGGGTCAAAACGGCCGACTACTACTCCGAGCCGCTGCGCGCGTTCAGCTACAACGGCGCGCTGCAGTGCATGCCGCAGAACATCTCCTCGCTGGTCGTCTACTGGAACCGCGGGATGTTCGCCGAGGCCGGCGTCGCCCCGCCGAAGCCGGGCTGGACCTGGGCCGATTTCGTGGCGACGGCACGGGCCCTGACGACGGACGGGGTCAAGGGGGTCGGCATCGACCCGCAGATCATCCGGATGGCGCCGTTCATCTGGGGCAACGGCGGCTCGATCGTCGACGACGAGGAGAACCCGACCCGCACGACGCTGCACGAGCCCGCGGCCCGCGCCGCGCTGCAGGCCGTCGTCGACCTGATCGCCACCGGGGCGACGCCGACGAAGGAGCAGCTCGCCGCGCAGGACCTGCCCGAGCAGTTCATGACCGGCAAGCTGGCGATGTTCCTGAACTCGCGCGTGGAGGTGCCGGCCCTGCGGGAGCAGCGCGGCCTCGACTTCGACGTCGCCGCGCTGCCCGTCATGGGCAGGCCCGCGTCGATCCTGCACTCCGACGCCTACTGTGTCGCCAACGCCGCCGAGGACAAGGCGGCCGCGGCCAAGTTCGTCGCGTTCGCCGTGGGGCAGCAGGGCCAGACGCTCACCGCCCTCGGCGGGCGCACCGTGCCGTCGCTGCGTTCGGTGGCCACGTCGCCGGCGTTCCTCAGCCCGGACCGCGCGCCGGCGTCGTCGCAGGTGTTCCTCGACGCCATCCCGCACATCAGGCACGTGCCGGTGGTGCCGTCCTGGCCGGAGGTCGAGGACGTGATGGGCACCCAGCTGGAGCGGGCCTTCGCCGACGGCGTTCCGCTCGACGAGGTTCTCGCGGAGATCCGCAAGCAGGCCGACCCGCTGCTGCGGCGTAGATGACCCTGCGGATCGAGGCCGCGCACAAGGAGTTCCGGGCCCGTGGCGGAGCGCGGGTCGTGGCCCTCGACGGGGTCGACCTCGAGGCGAGGTCCGGCGAGCTGCTCGTCGTCGTCGGGCCGTCCGGGTCGGGCAAGTCGACGCTGCTGCGCGCGATCGCCGGGTTGGAGACGCTCGACGCGGGCCGCGTGATGATCGGCGAACGCGAGGTGACCCACGTGCCGGCCGGCCGGCGGGACGTCGCCATGGTGTTCCAGGAGGCCGCGCTGTTCCCCCACCTCGGCGTGGCCGCGAACATCGGCATCGGGGAGCGGGCAAGGGGATCCCGGCGGCGCGCCGTCGCGGCTCGCGTCCGCGAGGTGGCCCGCACCCTCGACATCGCGCACCTGCTCGACCGGATGCCGGCCGAGCTGAGCGGCGGGGAGCGGCAGCGGGTGGCGCTCGCCCGCGCCATGATCCGCGCTCCCCGGGTCTGCCTGCTCGACGAGCCGCTCGCCTCGGTCGACGCCGGCCTGCGGCTGCGGATGCGTGCCGAAATCCGTTCCGTGCAACGGTCTTTGGGCGTGCCGACGGTGCACGTCACGCACGACCAGACCGAGGCGATGGCGCTGGGGGACCGGGTCGCCGTGCTGGCCGCCGGCCGGGTGCTGCAGTGCGCCAGCCCCGCCGAGCTCTACGCGCGGCCGGCGACGGCCGAGGTGGCGCGGATCTTCGGCCCGCTGCCGATGAACCTCCTGCCGGCCGCGGGCGGGGTCGTCGTCGGTGTGCGGCCCGAGCGGGTGCGGGTGTGCGGGACCGACGGTGGTGGCGGTGGCCGGGCCGGGTCGGTCGTGGCGGTCGAGCCGGCCGGGGAGGAGTGCCTCGTCCGCGTCCGGGCCGATGGCGACCTGCTGGCCCGGCTGCCGTGGGCCGACGCCCCACACGTGGGGGAGTGGGTGATCGTGGCCTGGCGACCCGAGGACGAGCACCACTTCGACGCCGTTACGGGCGAGCGGCGATGAAGCGCTTGCCGCTCGCCTTGCCGTACCTGCTGGGGTCGGCGCTGCTCGTCCTCGCCCCGTTCGCGCTGGCCGTCGGCCTCGCCTTCACCGACTACTTCGGCTTCAGGGCCCCGGATTTCACCGGCGCCCGCAACCTGGTCCGGCTGGCTGGCGATCGACCGTTCTGGGCCGCCGTCGGGATCAGCGCGCTCGTCGCCGCCGTCGTGGTGCCGCTGCGGCTCCTCCTCGCGGTCGGCGCCGCGCTCCTCCTCGCCCGGCGCCGCGGCGTTTCCGTTGCCGTCGGCCGGGCCTCCGCCTACCTGCCGTCCACCATCCCGGACGCGGCCTGGGCGTTGCTGTGGCTGTGGATCCTCAACCCGCTCTACGGGCCGCTGCCGGCAGTGCTTGGCATGCTCGGCATTCCGGACCCCGGTTTCCTCACCACGCCGTGGGGAGCGCGCCTCGGCCTTGCGCTCGTCATGGCGTTCCAGGTAGGCGAGGCGTTCATCGTCGCGCTCGCCGCCCGCACCGCGATCCCGGCCCGCCTGCACGAGGCGATCACGATCGAGGGCGGCTCCCCCTGGTTCGCGATGACCCGCGTGACGCTCCCGCTCATGGCCCCCGTCCTGCTCGTCCTCGCGGTCCGCGACACCGTCGTCGTGGTGCAGAACGCCTTCGTGCCGGTCCTGCTGATCACCGGCGGCGGCCCGGCCGGCGCCACCCTCACCGCCCCGCTGCTGATCTACCGCCGCGCGTTCGAGTACGGCGAGCTCGGCTACGCCAGCACGCTGTCGGTGGCCCTGCTCGCGCTCACCGCCGTCGCGGCCGCCCTTCCCCTATGGCTTGCCGCCCGGCTGGCCGCGCGCCACCGATCCCGCGGTTAGCAGCTCGGTGCGCAGCTCATGGCTCTCGTCGGGCAGCCGCGCCTCGTAGTAGATGCGGGTGCGGCCGTCCGGCAGGGCGAGCACGTCGAGGTAGCGGACGTCGATCACGGGGGAGTCCGGGTCGGCGACGAGCCCGTCCCCGGACGGCACGGCGAGGCCGGTCCGCTCGAACCAGTTCTCCTCGGCGGTCGCCCGGCCGTCGTAGCTGGCGCGGCCGTCCGGCAGCACGCTGGTCAGCCGCGCGCCGCGGGCGTCCCAGTGGCCGGCCCGCCCGGTGAGCACCGTGCCGTGCCAGGTCCAGGTGAGCCCGTCGGCGCTGGTGGCGTAGGCGGTGGTCATCCGGTCCTCGGCGCCGGGCACGTCCAGCGGGTGGCGGCACAGCCAGGCGCGCCAGCCGCCGGCGCCGTGCTGGATCACCGGGTCCTTGACGCCGAACGTACCGTCGCCGGTGAACACCGGCCGGACCGGCGCCGTGGCAAGGCCTTCCGGCTCGGCGGCCTCGAGCACACCGACCCACCAGTGCTTGGTGCCGGGTGTCGCGCAGCTGACGTACATCCGCCACAGCCCGGCACGAACCCGGACGATCGCGGCCCGCTCGACCATCGACGCGCCGAGCCGGGCCGGCTCGACGGTGCCGATGATCGTCGCCGCCACGCCGTCCTCCGAGCGTGCGATGACGTTGACGTCGTGGTCGCCGCGGATCCGGTAGGTCAGCACGACGGTGCCGTCGGAGTCGAGGGTGGCGCTCGGGGCGCCGGCCCACTGCTGCGGCCCGCGGCCGGGCGCGGGAGCGACGAGCTTCGCGTCGCCGCGGGGGAGAGGAAAGTCGCGCATGATCACCAGCCTGCGCGGCCGGCGGCCGGTGTGACACTGGCAGCAATGCCAACATGTCGGAAGTTTCTGCCACACTCATGACGTGCGTTCCGTCGTGGCGTTGGTTGGCCGGCGGGTGGCCGCGTTCGAGCTGGGCATCGTGTGCCAGGTGTTCGGGCTGGACCGGTCCGACGACGGCCTGCCGGTCTACGACTTCGCCATCTGCGGCCGGCGGCCCCGCGAGGTGCCCACGACGTCGGGCTTCCCGGTGCGGGTCACGCACGGCCTCGACCGGGTCGCGGCCGCGGACCTGGTGACCGTGCCGGCCTGGCCGACGCTGGACGAACCCATCGAGCCGGCCGTGCTCGACGCGCTGCGCACCGCCGCCGAGCGGGGCGCACGGATCCTGTCGGTGTGCTCGGGCGCGTTCGCCCTGGCCGCCGCGGGCCTGCTCGACGGCCGGCGCGCGGCCACCCACTGGCAGTTCGCCGACCTGCTCGCCCGGCGCTACCCCGGCGTCCGCGTGGACCGCGACGTCCTGTACGTCACCGACGGCCCGACGCTGACCAGCGCGGGCGCGGCCGCCGGCATCGACGCCTGCCTGCACCTGGTGCGCGAGCTGCACGGCGCCCGGACCGCCAACGAGCTGGCCCGCCGGATGGTCGTGCCCCCACACCGGGACGGCGGCCAGGCGCAGTTCATCGACCTCCCGATGCCCACCGCGGGGTCGGACCACACGCTCGCCGGGCTGCTCGACTGGATGGCCGCACACCTCGCCGAACCCCTGACCGTGCCCCGGCTGGCGACCCGCGCCGCGATGTCCCCGCGGACCTTCGCCCGCCGCTTCCACGCCGCCACCGGCACCACCCCGCACCGCTGGCTGCTCGACCAACGCCTGCGCCGCGCCGAGGAGCTACTGGAAAGCACCGACCTGCCCGTCGACCAGATCGCCGACCGGGCAGGCTTCGGCAGCGGCGACACCCTCCGCCACCACTTCACCGACCGCCGCGGCGTCAGCCCCGCCACCTACCGCCGCACCTTCCGGCACTAGCAACCCGGGCGTGTCTGGTGTTCATGTCCGGTAGGGGAGCCGGAACGCCGCGGCGGCCTCATCGACATCGACGATCGTGCCCAGGACCCGCTCAAGATCACCGATGGCCTCCGCGGGGCCGCCTCGGGTATCGGCGGACCACGGCGCGAAGTTCAGGGCGGTGATGTTGCTCCACGCGGTGGGCAGGTCCACCGGGCCTGGCCGCACGACAACGGGCGCGGCCGCGGCGAACCCGTGGTTCGCGGTCGGAGCCGAGATCGTGGTGGCGACCAGCTCGGCAAGGAAGCTCGGGATCGGGCGCTCCGCGGCCAGGGACACGCGGATGACGAACGCCCGGTCCGTGTACCGCCGGATGGCGTCCGAGATGAGCTCGTGCGCCGTGCGGGCGAACTCGTCGGGCGGCCGCGGAACGCTCCACACTCCGGTCGGCGGCGGGCCCTGCCCGGCAAGCCGGGCGAGGTCGGCGGCTCGGGCGGCGAGATGGGATCGCAGCCCAGGGCCGACCGCATAGGGAGCAAGCCCGACGGACAGCATGGCGTGGAACGGAAGCGTGGCCAGCTCCGTCCACAAAGGATCCCACGGCCGGTGCTCTGTGCCGAACGGGGTCACCGCGGTCAGCCACGGGTGGTGCGCGTCGTCCCGGTTGGTGCGCTGCACCGTCAGCCGTTTGCGAACCTCGACGACTCCCTCGCCGTGCGGCCGGAACGGCGTGAGGATCCCGCGGGTCTCGGCTTCCTCGGTCACCGGCGCCGCGGTGACCCGGCTGGGCAGCACCCCGAGCCGGGCTCGCAGGGCGGCGACGCGATGCTCCGCCTCGCCGCGATCCCGACCCGGGGCGCGCACGATCAGGAACCCGTCGAGACCCGAGTCGCCGGGCCGGGTGAGGTAGCGCATCTCGATGGCGGCTTCGACCTCGGCCAGCGGCGCCCAGCACGAGCGCAGCCAGCCCGAGTCGTCGGGCACCGGGGTGGTCCGCCCGCCGTCGTGGACGTGCACGTCGCCGTGCACCACGCCGGCCTGGACGACGGTGTGGGCCGATCCGGAGTGTACATTGTGGACGGTGGTGGCCGGCCCGGTCGGCGCGGCACGGCGCTTCGGCCCGTCGCGGCCGTCGCGCGGGTTCGCCGCCACCGGAACGACCCGGCTCGCCGCCCAGGCCCACCAGCGGTCGGTGCCGTGGGTGGCGATCACCCCGGTCGGTGTCATGGCTGGGCAGGTGGTTGCGCCGGCCCCGGTGCGCCGCCGGGCTGGGGGGCGCTGGCGTAGGGCAGGCCCTCGATCGGCGGCATGCCGGAGGGAAAACCATAGCTTTCGGAGACGCTGACGCTCTGGACGGCGGTGTGCAGTGCTTCGCGACATACCGCGTGCACCGCCTCACGCATGGCCTTGAGCCGTTCCAGGTTCAGGATTCTCCCGATGGGATCGAGACTGGTGCCCCGGGAGGAGCTGTACTGGTGCAGGAGAACGGATCCCTTCCGCACCCGCCACATGGACCAGCCCAGGTACAAGCTGGTCCCGTAGCTGAACACCGAGACGTAGACGTAGTGGTAGCCGTCGACCAGAACCAATCGATTTCCGGTCGCACCGAACCCGGTCGGAGTTCGTTTGACGAGATAGTTGTGTATAGGAAGCCGACGTTCGCGCAACCTGCCGGCGATGTGACTGTAGACCGAATCGGCCGCCTCCGCTCGGCCCACGAGCAACGTGCACCATTCACTGATCGCCTCCTGCTTCTCGCTGGTGAGAAACAGCAGCCAGGACAAGCCGAACGCGATGACGGCGAGGACGGCTCCGATGATGAGAAGTGCGTCGCTGTCATCCCGCTGTGTCGACGTGAACGCGCCGGAGAGCCCGCCCGTGAAGATCCAGATGATGAGGAACAAGACAAATGTGCCGACGGCCGATCTCAACGATCGGCGCCACACCGCCCGAATCGTGTCGCCGCTGACCAGGTCGTCGAGCAGCAAATCCGTGGGTGTATGGCGGAGGGTCTTCCCGAGGTAGGTCGCGTCCCCGTCCACGCTCTCCGGGCGCGGTTCGGGAGAATCCGACATTATGGGGCCTCCTCGTGGATCAGCGGTGGGACGGACACCACCATCGACCGGATGGTCGAACATTAGCAGGCCACGCTATCTTGGGTGGCGATCCGGACGGCGTCCGGCCGGCTAGGCGTTCTGCCCCAGATTGGGCGGGAGAAGTTGAGGAGCGGCATGTTCGATCACAGCGAGTCCGTCGAGTTGCCACCGTATCGTGCGGTGCTCGTGGTCGACGCCAGGGCGTTCGGCAGCAATTCCGATCCCGACCAGGAACTGCTGGCGGAGGCCGTGCCGGATGTCGTGGCGCTTGCCTTCGAAAGGGCCGCGCTCACCCACGTGTGGGAGAACGCGTTGTTTCCACACAACACGGGCGACGGGATGGGGATCGGCTTCGACGTCCGCCATCTGCCGTCGGTAGTCGACCGGTTCTTCGACGCACTGCAGGATGTGCTGGCCGAGCGGGATCGTCGATGGCGGGCGCACGATCGCCGGGTGCGGTTGCAGCTTCGGGCGAGCCTGAACGTGGGCCCCGTGCGCGAGCCCGATGCCGGCGGCAAGTCCGCGGTGGTCGGCAGCACGGTGATCACGACGCACCGGTTGCTCGATTCGCCCCCGGTGCGCGCGGTGCTGACCCGGTCGGACCCGGAGCAGACGTTCCTGGCCGTCGTGTTGTCCCAGCGGGTGTTCGACGACGTGCTCGCCAGCGGGTACGCGCGGCTGCCCGCGTCCCGGGTGGTGCCGACGTTCGTCCGGGTGAAGGAGTTCGCCGGCACCGTGTACCTCTATGTGCCCAACCCGAGCGGCGACCTGCTCACCCACGGCATCGGCGAGTATCAGCAACAGCTCGACGCCGCTGCGGCGGCGCAGGCCGACCCGCAGCCGGGCTCGGTCACGAACACCATGACCGGCACGCACAGCGGACCCGCGATCCAGGTCGGCCACCTGCACGGCGGTCTCCACACCGGGCCGTCCTGACCGCGCGGTCACACCTGGGCGATCTGCACCCAATCCAGGTCGACCGGGGTGGCGCCGGGGACGGGCGCGACCCGGATCAGGTTGGCCCCGGCCGACAGTGGCACGCCGCGGAAGCCGTCGAGCCGGTACCAACCGAGGCCGGCGCCGGCCCCGAGGGTGACCACCCGGCGGGCGCCGTTGACGGTGACCTCCATCCGGCCGGTGGTGGAGCCGTCGTTGGCGTAGCGCAGGATCACCCAATGCTCGCCGGTCCGGCCGGCGGTGAAGGTGAACTCGGCGAACCCGCGCGGGGCGGTGTACCGCACGAACGCCTTGCCGGAGGCCAGGTTGTACGGGTTGTCGTCGCGGATCACCTGGGTGCCGGACAGCCGCCCGGTCTCCGCCTCCCGGGTCACCGCGTTGCCCCGCGGGTCGGTGGCCGGCCGCGCGACCACGAACAGGCTGTCGAACAACGTCACGTTGCCGGGGAGGTTCCCGTCGGTGGTGTGCGCGGAGACCTGTTGGTGGGTGGCGGTTTCGGTGGCCGGGTCGACGGGAACCGACCCCACGATGAGCTCGGCCGTGGTCTGTCCAGAAGGTACGGTGACCCGCTGCGGCAGCGTGTGGATCGGCCCGGAGTCGCGGAACTTGCGCATCTCGATCAGCGTGCCGCCGGCCGCCGCCGGCCGGTCGATCGTGAACGTGACGCGGAAGCTGTCCCCGGCGACGAGCTGGTAGTTGAAGTCGACCCTTGGCAGGTGCAGCACCATGGCGGTCAGCTCGGGCAGCACGGCCGCGCCGGCGGGCGACGCCGGGGCGACCGCGCCCCCGACGGCCAGCGTGCCGACGAGGAGCACGGCTGAGGTGCGTGCGGATCTCATCGCGCCGTGTCCTTCCCGATCGTGGCCCCCGCGCCCCTCACCGTATGCGCCGCACCGCTCACCAATCCTTACGACATTCTTGTGATCACTGCTAAGTTGACCGGGCCT
This sequence comes from Actinophytocola sp., assembly GCF_035942955.1. Lineage (GTDB taxonomy): Bacteria > Actinomycetota > Actinomycetes > Mycobacteriales > Pseudonocardiaceae > DASYTH01. Next base: position 24,817 of record NZ_DASZCQ010000243.1, read on the forward strand.
TCGTTCGCCGCGGGGAAAGGACCGATGATCCGCGATGGCCGTCGACGTCCGGCCCAGCCTGCTGGTGCACCGCCCGCCGCGCGAGGTCGCCGCGTTCATGTTCGACCCCGCCAACGACCTGCGCTGGACCGGTGGGATCACCTCGAGCACCCCCGCCCGGCCCGGGCCGCTCGTCGAGGGCGCGACCGTCGTGCGGACCGCGAAGTTCCTCGGCCGCCGGTTCACCTACGGGTACACGGTCACCCGGCACGAGCCGGACCGGCTGGTCGAGCTGAAGGTGGACCGGCCGTTCCCGATGACCGTCCGCTACGAGCTCGAGGAACACGCCGACGGCACCATGGTGAGCATTCACGCGACCGGCAGTCCCGGCCGGTACTTCCGGTGGGCCACCCCGGTGATGGCCCGCCAGGTGCGCAACAGCATCGCCGCCGACCTTCGGCGGTTGCGCGCATGCCTGGAATCCTGAGCCGGGCGCTTCGACAGTCCATATCGGACACATGTCCCGGCCCCGGCCGGGCCCGTTACTCCTTGAGGCAGGTGATCCAGTAGTCGCCGGTGGAGTCCCGGTGGACGCCGTGGGTTTCGCTGGGGAAGCCGGGGAACCGGCGGTCGAAGGTCTCAAGGGCCCGCAGGTGGCGCAGGGTCGGTTCGTCGTGTTCGCCGGCGTTCTCACCGGGCATGAGGACGGGAATGCCCGGCGGCGTGGTGACGACCCGGGTGGCGCATGAGGGATGGCCCGACCAAATGGAAAGGTCGAATACCACGGGTGAATAGGTCAACGTCCGAGATGTGGGCCGAGCAGGGTCAGGTCGGCGGGGCCGAGCCGGTCGCTCGCCGTCTTGGCCTGGTGCCAGTACGGGTAGAGCAGCGGTGGCGCGCTCACCTCGTCCAGCCGGGTCCGTTCGGCCTCGGTGAGGGTGAGGTCGGCGGCGGCGAGGTTGTCGGCCAGTTGCTCATCGGTTCGGGCGCCGATCACCAGTGAGGTCACCGCCGGGCGGCCGAGGAGCCAGGCCAGGGTCACCCGGGCCGGGGACACGCCGTGGGCTTCGGCGATCTCGACGAGCACGTCGACGAGGTCGTACAGCTTGTCCTCGTCGCGCACCGGCGGCTCGTTCCAGTCGGTGAGGTGTCGCGCGCCCTCCGGTGGTTGCTGTCCCCGCCGGTACTTGCCGGACAGCAGCCCGCCGGCGAGCGGGCTCCACACCAGCACCCCCAGGCCCTGGTCGACGGCGATCGGGATCAGCTCGTACTCCGCCTCGCGCGCCTGCGGCGAGTAGTGGATCTGCTGGGCGACGAACCGGGTCGTGCCGAGCCGCTCCGCCGTGCCAAGCGCCTTCATCACCTGCCAGCCCGCGTAGTTGGAGCACCCGACATAGCGAACCTTGCCGGCGTGCACGAGGTCGTCGAGCGCTGACAGGGTCTCCTCGAGCGGCGTCCGGCCGTCCCACTCGTGCACCTGGTACAGATCGATGTGGTCGGTGCCCAGCCGGCGCAGGCTGGCCTCGCACTCCGCGATGAGGTGCTGCCGCGACAGGCCGGCGTCGTTCGGCCCGTCACCCATGGGCATCCGCGCCTTCGTGGCGACGAGCGCCCGGTTCCAGCGCCCCTTCATCACCTGGCCGAGAATCTCCTCGGCCAGGCCGCCGGAGTACACGTTGGCCGTGTCGACGAGGTTGACCCCGGCATCCAGCGCGCGGTCGACCAGCCGGGTCGCCTCATCGACCCCGGTGCCGCCCACCTTGGCGAAAACGCCGCGCCCGCCGAAGGTCATCGTGCCCATGGTCAACACCGAGACCCGGAGGCCGGACCTGCCCAGCTGCCGATACTCCATACCCGCGACCCTATCCCCGCCCACGGCAGGTGGCCGGAGGTGGGGACGTTCCCGGCCGGGGGCTGTGAAGATTTGGTGGAGGTGTTGTGGTGGCGGCGGAGTTGCCGTGCCGGCGGTCATAGCTTGGCGCCATGGAAACCGTGGACGTGCTGGTCGCCGGCGCGGGACTTGCCGGGCTGCGGACGGCGAGTTTGCTTGCGGGGCAAGGCTTCGACGTCCTGGTGTGTGAGCGACGCGCCCGGCTCGACAGTGGAATCCGCACCACCGGCATCTTCGTTCGGCGCACGTTCGAGGATTTCCCGTTGCCGCAACGGTGTCTCGGGCCGGCGGTGCGGCGCGTCGTGCTCTACCCGCCGTCGCTGCGGGCGCCGGTCGAGCTGGTCAGCACGCGGGACGAGTACCGCGTCGCCGACATGGCCGGGATCTACTCGGCCGCGCTGGGTCAAGCCAGGCAAGCGGGTGCCCGGGTGCGGCTCGGGGTCTCGTACCCGCCGGCGGGGGTTGCGGCCCGGTTCACCATCGGCGCCGACGGCGCCCGCTCGACCGTCGCGCGACGGCTCGGGCTCGACGTCAACCGGCACTTCATCATCGGTGCCGAGGAGGAGTACCCGGTCACCGGGGGCGCGCGGCCACCGACGTTTCACTGCGTGCTCGATCCGCGGCTGGCACCCGGCTACCTCGCCTGGCTCGTCGACGACGGGCAACGGGCGCACGTCGGGCTGGCCGGGCGGCCGGAGCGGTTGGCCGGGCCGCTGCCGCGGCTGCTGGGGTCGTTCGCCGCCGAGTTCCCGAACGTGCCGGCGCCCGCCGGACCGGTGCGCCGCCGCGGCGGGCCGATTCCCATCGGCGGCGTCCTGCGCAGGATCGCCTGCCCCGGCGGGCTGCTGGTCGGTGACGCGGCCGGCGCGGTGTCCCCGCTGACCGCGGGCGGCCTCGACCCGTGCCTGCGAATGGCCCAGCTGGCCGCCGCCGTCACCGGCGACTACCTGCGCACCGGCGACGCGTCGGCACTGCGGCGGCACTACGACGGCAGGGCGCTGCGCGCCCGGTTCCGCACCCGCCTGCTGCTGCGCCAGATCCTGTCCCGCATCGGCACACCGGGCACCGTCGAGGCCGCATTCAGGCTGCTGCGCACCCCGCCCGGCCGCGCGGCCGCGGCCCGCCTCATGTTCGGCGACGGTTCGTTCCCCGACATCCGGGTCTTCCCGTCCGTGGTCGCGGACGAATAAGTTGTTAATCACCACAAACCACTCCGGCGCCTGCGACGAGGCGGCCAAGGAGGGTCGACCATGCGGAACAGGATCGTTGTCGTCATGCTCGCCGGTGCGCTGGTGCTGCCCGTGGTGGGCGCCACCGCGGCTGCCGCCGATCGGCGCGGGCCGGTCGCGCGGACCGAGAGCGGGGTGGTCCGCGGTGCGGCTGCCGGCGGGGTGGACAGCTTCCTCGGTGTGCCGTATGCCCGGCCGCCGGTGGGGGAGCTGCGCTGGCGTCCGCCGCAGCCGGCGCAGCGGTGGGCCGGCGTCCGCGACGCCGTCGCCTACGGTAACCGGTGCCCGGCGGCGGCGAGCACCAACGGGCCGCGCTCGGAGACCGAGGACTGCCTGTACCTCAACGTGCAGCGGCCGGCTGGCGTCCACAGTGGACAAAAGTTGCCGGTGTACTTCTGGATCCACGGCGGCGGGTTGCAGAACGGCAGCTCCAACCAGCACGACGGCAGCCTGGTCGTGCGCCGCACGGGCGTGGTCGTGGTCACGATCAACTACCGGCTCGGCGCGTTCGGCTTCCTGGCCCACCCGGCGCTGACCGCCGAGGCCGGGCAGTCGGGCAACTACGGGCTGTTCGATCAGCAGGCGGCGCTGCGCTGGGTGCACCGCAACATCGCCGCGTTCGGCGGTGACCCGCGGCGGGTGACCATCGGCGGCGAGTCGGCCGGCGGCTGGTCGGTGTGCGCGCACCTGTCCGCGCCCGGATCCCAGGGTCTGTTCGCCGCGGCCATGATCCAGAGCGGCTCCTGCGCCAACCAGACACTGGCCGAGGCCGAGGCCGGCGGCACGACGGCCGCGCAGGCACTGGGCTGTGCCGATCCGGCCACCGCGGCGGCCTGCCTGCGTGCGGTGCCGGCCGGGCGGCTGGTCGACACCGGGGTGACCGCCCGGTTCGTCAGCGGTGTGCCGGCACTGCCCCGCAACCCGGACACCGCGGTGCGCACCGGCGCCTTCGCCCGGGTGCCGATCGTCATCGGCGCCACCCGGGACGAGGGCCGCACCTTCGCGCAGGGGTTCATCGGGCAGAACCGGGACCAGTACGAGGGGTTCGTCCGCGCGACGTTCGGCGCGCGGGCCGACGCCGTGCTTGCCCGCTACCCGTGGCCGGCCGACGCCGACACGTTCACCGCGGCCTACCTGGCCGGCGCGATCTTCACCGACTCCGGTCTGCTGGCCGGGATCGGCGGCTGCGCCAACCGGGAGCTCACCAGGGTGCTCGCCGGTTACACCCGGACCTACGCCTACGAGTTCGCGCACCGGACCGGGCCCGGCCTGACCCCGATTCCGGGCTACGTGTGGGGCGCCGGGCATGCCGCCGAGCTCGCCTACGTCTGGCCCAGCTTCGACAACGGCACACCCATCGCACCCACGTTCGACGCCGCCGAGCGCCGGCTGGCCGCGGACATGGTGGACGCCTGGGGCGCGTTCGTCCGCGACACCCGACCCGGGTCGGCCGGCCCGGCCCGCTGGCCGAGCTTCAGCCGCACGGCGCAGACGATGTCGTTGCGTGCCGGCGGGCACTCGCGGCTCGTCTCCGACTCCGACCTCGGCGCCGAGCACAACTGCGACTTCTGGACGGCCTAGCGGTCCGATGTGGACCGCAGGGGCCGCGTGCGGACAGACGTCTCCCAATGACCAAGTTCGGATTTGCGGGCGTGGACCAGACTGATGCGAATGCGGGACCGGGTGGTGGTTGAGGACGGCGGGCGGGCCGCCAGCTACCGGGATGTGTTCGCCGTCGGTGAGTTCCGGATCCTGTTCGGGACGCACCTGGTGTCGATCGCCGGGGATCAGCTGGCTCGGGTGGCGCTGGCGGTGCTGGTGTTCGACCGCACCGGTTCCCCGGCACTGGCGGCGTTGACGTACGCGCTCACCCTGATTCCCGAGCTGGCGGGCGGTCCACTGCTGGCCGGGCTGGCCGACCGGTACCCGCGCCGCACGCTGATGATCACATGCGACCTGATCCGGGCCGGGCTGGTCGCGATGATGGCGGTGCCCGGGATGCCACTGTGGCTGCTCGGTGTGTTGGTGCTCGCGGTGCCACTGGCCGGGGCGCCGTACAAGGCCGCCCGCGCGGCGATCATGCCGACGATTCTGGCCGGGGACCGGTACGAGGTCGGCATCGGATTGACCTATGCCGCACTTCAGGCCGGCATTCTCGGCGGGTACGCCGTTGGCGCCCCGCTGGTCGCGTGGTTGGGTCCCGAGTGGGCACTGCTGATCGACGCGGCGACCTTCGTCATGGCCGCGATGCTGGTCGCGTCGGGACTGGGGCCGCACCCGCCCGCGGCGACGGCGGGAGCCCGGCCCGCGGCGCTTGCGGCGTTCCCCGCGCTGGTGGGCCTGGTGTGGCGGGACCGGCGACTGCGGTACCTGCTCGCGTTCGGCTGCCTTGCCGGCTGCTACACCGTGCCCATCGGGCTGGCCGTTCCCTTCGCGGCGCAGGTCGGTGTCGGCACGGCCGCGGTCGGGCTGCTGCTGGTCGCCCATCCGGCGGGCTGCACGCTCGGCGCCGCGCTCATGACCCGGCTGGTACCGCCCGGCCGACGGCTGATCCTGCTCGGTCCGTTGGCCGTGGCCACCAGCGCGGTGCTGCTGCCCATCGGAGTGGTCCCCGGCCTGGGGATCGCGGTCGCGCTGTGCGCGCTGTGCGGGTTGCTGTCCGGGCACGACGCGATCGCCGTCGCGACGTTCACCAGGACCGTCCCGGTGGAACGTCGCGGTCAGGCATACGGGCTGGCCGTGGCGGTCGTGCGGGCGACCCAGGGACTCGGCGCCGCGCTCGCCGGCGTCGTCGCCCAGTTCAGCTCCCCATCGACCGCCATCGCGGTGTTCGCCGCGCTCGGCGTGCTGGCCGGGACCGCCGTGGCGGCCGGGTGGCGGCGAGTGCGGCCCCGCGGCGCAACACCGGCTGGTTCGGACAGGCTAACCGGCGCCGATCGGTAAGAATTTCCCTGCCGGACAACACATCGGGACTAACATGCGCTAGGAGTGCGGGTGTCCACGAGGCTGAACTGGTGGTGGTGAACGAGATGACGGCTCGTCAGCGCGTGTTCGACTCCGGACAGTCGTGAGCGGCGCCGATGCCGGGCTGGCCCGGCGGACGATTCTGGCCAGCGACGACATCCTGGCCCTTGTCGAACTGCTCGACGGCGAGCGCGAGGCCGTCCAGGCACAGTGCGACCACACGTTCGACCCCGATCCGGACGATCGGCCCATACCCCTTCAGGTTCCCAGGTTCTGGGCCGGTCTCATGCACCTCGAGACCGGCGAGCTGCTCGGCACGATGAGCTGGCGTCCCGTTCCCCACCTCGTCGCGCTGTCGGGCATCGGGTGGAATCAGGGCTTCCACCTGCTGCCGGCCGCTCGCGGCCGGGGCCTGAGCGCCCGCGGGGGTCTGTTGCTGGCCAGGTACCTGTTCGCCACCACCGAGGTGGACCGGATACAGGCCATGACCGACGCGGAGAACGTGCCCGCCCGGCGCGGCATGGAAAGCGCCGGCTTCCGGCTGGAAGGCGTGCTCCGCGGGATCGTGCGGCGCGGCGGCGAGAGCCGGGACTTGTTGGTGTACAGCCTGTTGCGCTCCGACCTGGAAACCGCCGACGGCGAGCGGGAGGTCCTCGCGCGGCGGGACGGCGTCGTGCTCGCGCGCGCCCGGCCGGACGATCACCGGGCGGTTGCGGCCGTGTCCGACGGCGCCTTCGCGCTCGACCAGGACGGCCGGTTGTCGCCGGAGGCGCCGCGGCAACCATTCCGCGGCGCGGTGCTCGACGCGGAGACCGGACGCCTGCTCGGAGTGGTCAGCTGGCACGCGGTGGGGTACGGCGGCACGTTCGGCTGCGCGGCCTGGAACATCGGCATCGAGGTGGTTCCCGACGCCCGCGGCCAGGGCGTGGGGACCACCGCGCAACGGTTGCTTGCCGAGCACCTGTTCGCCACCACCGGGCTGGACCGGGTGGAGGCGGGTATGGACGTCGACAACGTGGCCGAGCGGCGCGCCCTCGAGAAGGCCGGCTTCCAGCGGGACGGGGTGATCCGCGGCGCGTTGCTGCGCGGCGGCCGGCGGAGGGACTTGGTGCTCTACGGCATCCTGCGCACCGATCTGGACGACTCGAAGCCCGTACCCGGTCCCCGTCAGCCGCAGGCAAACGCGTGACGCCCGGCACGCCCGCGACCGAGGCGGCGAGCTCCCGCACGGGCTACTCCCTCGACGACCGCTACGAGTTGGCCGAGGGGACCGTGTACCTGACCGGGATCCAGGCGCTGGTGCGTATGGTCCGCGACCGGGCCTTGCTTGACCGGCGCCGCGGCCACGCGTCCGCGTCGTTCATCTCTGGCTACGAGGGCTCGCCGCTGGCCGGCTACGACCTCGAGCTGGCCCGCCGCAAGAGGATGCTGGACGAGGTGGCGGTGGTGCACCGGCCCGGCGTGAACGAGGAGCTGGCCGCCACATCGGTGCTGGGGTCGCAGCTCACGTGCCGGGTAGGACAGTCCATTCACGACGGGGTGACCGGCTACTGGTACGGCAAGTCCCCCGGTCTGGACCGGGCATCGGACGCCATCCGGCACGCGAACCTGGTCGGCACCGACCCGCGGGGCGGAGCGGTGGCCATCGTCGGCGACGATCCCGCGGGTAAGTCGTCCTCGGTCCCCAGCGCCTCGGAGGCCGCGCTCGCCGACCTGTGCCTACCCACGCTCGTCCCGGCCGACGCGCAGGAGGTGCTCGACTTCGGCCTCCACGCGCCGTTTCTGTCCCGGCTCACCGGACTGTGGTCGGCGCTCAAGATCGTGACCGCGGTCGCCGACGGCGCCAGCACGGTCACCGTCCACCCCGACCGGGTCGACCCGACCTACGGCGATCTGGTTCCCCGGCACCGCCCCGATGCCTACCTCGCCCCGCCCCACCTGCTCACCCTCGAACGTGGTCTGGCGTCCCAGCGCCTACCCCTTGCCGTCGAGTACGCGCGCCTCAACCGGCTCGACCGCGTCGTGACCAGTTCCCCGACCGACCGCATTGGGATCGTCGCCGCCGGCAAGACCTACCTGGACCTACGCCGGGCACTGCGGCTGCTCGGGCTCGACGACCATGCGCTGACCCGGTTCGGCATCCGCCTGCTCAAGATCGGGCTGATCTGGCCGCTCGACCCGCGCGTCGTCACGGAGTTCGCCGACGGCCTCGATGAGGTGATCGTCGTCGAAGAGAAGCGGCCATTTCTCGAGAGGGAGATCAAGTCCGTCCTCTATGGCGTCACCAACGCTCCCGCGGTCATCGGCAAGACCGATGTGGACGGACGCGAGCTGATCGACCCGATCGGCGAGCTGGACGCCGACCAGGTGGCCGGGGCGCTCGCCCGCCGGCTCGGCGACGCCCACGGCATCGCGCCGGCGCGCGCCTGGAAGGACGCCCGGCGCCCGGAACGCGTCAGCCTGCCGTTGCTCACCCGCACGCCCTACTTCTGCTCGGGCTGCCCGCACAACTCCTCGACAAGGGTGCCCGACGGCGTTCCCGTCGGTGGCGGCATCGGCTGCCACGGCATGGTCCTGTTCATGGACGACAAGCGGACCGGCGCCGTCATCGGCCTCACCCAGATGGGCGGCGAAGGCGCGCAGTGGCTGGGCATGGCGCCGTTCCTGGCCGACAACCACTTCATCCAGAACCTCGGCGACGGCACGTTCACCCACTCCGGCAGCCTCGCCATCCGGGCCGCCGTCGCCGCCGGGGAGAACATCACCTTCAAGCTGCTGTACAACTCGACCGTCGCCATGACCGGCGGGCAGGACCCGGCCGGCGGCCTGCCGATCGAGCGGCTCACGCGGTTGCTGCTGGCCGAGGGCGTCGCGAAGGTCGTTGTCACCACGGAGGACGAGCGCCGGCTGCGGAGACACCGGTTGCCCGCCGGCGTCGAGGTCCACGAACGCGGCGACATCGTTGGACTGCAACGGGAGCTGGCCCGCGTTCCCGGCGTGACCGTGCTCGTGCACGACCAGGAGTGCGCCGCGGAGAAGCGCCGCAAGCGCAAGCGCGGACTGATCGAAACCCCCAGGATCCGGGTCATGATCAACGAACGCATCTGTGAGGGCTGCGGCGACTGCGGCGAGAAGTCCAACTGCATGTCCGTGCACCCGGTCGACACCGAGTTCGGCCGCAAGACCCGCATCCACCAGTCGTCCTGCAACGTCGACTACGCCTGCCTCGACGGCGACTGCCCGGCGTTCGTCACCGTCACCCCGGGCACGGCGCGAAGCGCGCGGCCACGCGCACTCGACCTCGACACCGCGACGCTGCCCGATGCGCCGCCCGCCACCGTCGACGATTTCGCCATGCGCATCACCGGAATCGGCGGCACCGGGGTGGTCACCATCGCCCAGATCATCGGCACCGCCGCGACCATCGACGGCAGGTTCGTGCGCACGCTCGACCAGACCGGCCTCGCCCAGAAGGGCGGCGCCGTGGTCTCGGACCTGCTGATCACCAGGACCCCGTCGGAGGCACCGGCCAAGGTGAGCGCCGGCTCGTGCGACCTGTACCTCGTCTGCGATTCGCTCGTCGGCACCGACCCGGTCAACCTCAAAGCCGCCGCACCGGACCGGACCGTCGCCGTCCTGTCCACCACCGTGGTGCCCACCGGCCGGATGGTGGCCGATACCACCATCCGGTTCCCGGACGAGGAAACCGTTCGCGGCGCACTCGACGGCGCCGTCGCCCGCACCGTGGCGCTCGACGCCGGGCACCTGGCCGACCAGCTGTTCGGCAGCGAGCAGTACGCCAACATGATCATGGTAGGTGCCGCGTTCCAACTAGGACAGTTGCCGGTCACGGAAGCCGCGCTGGAACGGGCCATCACGCTCAACGGCGCCTCGGTCGCCACGAACATCCAGGCGTTCCGCCGCGGGCGCCAGGCCATCGCCGACCCGGACACGCTGTGGCGGGACATCGGCGGCCCGCCCGGCGACGCACCCACCGATGGCGGCGAACTCGCACGGCTCGTCACCAGTCGCACCGCCGACCTCGTCGCCTACCAGAACCCCACCTACGCCAGGGAGTACGCCGAGTTCGTGGCGAAGGTACGCACCGCGGAGGACATGGCGATGCCCGGCGCCACGGCGTTGACCGAAGCGGTGGCCGGCAACCTGCACAAGCTCATGGCCTACAAGGACGAGTACGAGGTCGCCCGGCTTCTGCTGGACGAGAGCTTCGACCGGGCCGTCCGCCGCGAGTACGGTACGGACGCCACGTACCGGGTCCGGCTGCACCCACCGGTCCTGCGTGCGTTGGGACTCAAGCGGAAGCTCTCACTCGGCCGCGGCTGGCGCCCGGTCTTCCGGCTCCTGTACGCCATGCGGCGCCTGCGTGGCACCCGGCTCGACCCGTTCGGCCACACCCCGGTGCGGCGCACGGAGCGCCAGCTCGTCGCGGAGTACCGGCGGGAGATCGAGGACCTACTGCCACACCGGACCCCCCGCGCGGCGCCGACCGCCACTAGGCTGGCGAGCCTGCCAGACATGATCAGAGGCTACGAACAGATCAAGCTGGACAACGTCCGCCGCTACCGCGCGGAACTGGCCCGGCTACGCGAGGAACTGGCTGAGCCGCCGCTCCGGACGCGGTAAGCCCAGCCTCGCCTACCCCAAGTGTCTCCCCTTGTCGGGGAGCAACTCGAGCAGCCCACCGGCGGCCCAGATCCGGCGAACGAAGTCGCCCGGCGGCGTGAGCCGGATGGTCTCGCCGTCCTCGGTGCGGAGGGTGGCGGCTTCGGGGTCGACCGTGATCCGCTGTCCCTTGTGCACGCGGGCGAGGTCCGCGGGGTCGGCGAACGTGAGGCAGGGCACGCCGTTGTTGGTCGCGTTGCGGAAGAAGATCCGGGCGAAGTCGATCGCGATGAGCGCGCCGATGTGGTTGAGCTTGATCGAGCGGACCGAGGTCTCCCGGCTCGAACCGCAGCCGAAGTTTCGCCCGGCGACCACCACGTCGCCCGGCTGGAGGTTGGGCTGCATGTCGGGGTCGTGGCCGTGGAACAGGCCGCGCCGGACCTTGTCGGGGTCCAGGCTGTAGAACGCCGGCGGATGGATGACATCGGTGTTCACGTCGTCGCCGAACAGCCAGACCCGCCCAACGATCGGAGTCATTCGTCCCCCAGGTCGCCGTACAGATCGGGCCCGAGCTCTCCGCGCACCGCCGCGCGCGCCACCGTTCGCGCGCTGGCCAGGTACGTGCGGCTCTGCCAGTGCCCCATCCGTCCCCGGAAGTTGCGGTTGGAGCTGGATACGCACACGTCGTCCGCGCCGAGCACGCCCTTGTCGATCCCGCCACACGCGCCGCAGCTGGATTGGTTGACGATCGCGCCGGCCTCGGTCAGGGTCTCGATGTAGCCGGCCCGAAGCGCCTGCTTGAACACCTCCACCGACGCCGGGATCACCACGAAGCGAACGGCGGGGTGCACCTTTCGATCGGCCAGCTCGGCCGCGGCGACCCGGATGTCGGACAGCCGGCCGCTCGCGCAGGAGCCGAGGAAGGCCGTGGTGATCCGGACCGGCTCCAACTCCCGCACCGGCACCACGTTGGCCGGCGACCAGGGTTTGGCGATCCGTGCGTCCAGTTCGGTCAGATCGATGTCGATCACTCGCTCGTACTCGGCGTCGGCGTCCGGCCGCACCAGGGTGCCGAGCAGCTCGCCGTCCCGCCTGACGTAGTAGTCGACGGTGATCTCGTCCGGGACGAACACCCCGAACTTGGCGCCGATCTCGACGGCCATGTTGGCGATGGCGAACCGGTCGTCCTGGCACAACCGAGAAGTGGACTCGTCGTGGAACTCCAGCGACCGGTACTGCCCGCCGCTCTCACCGAGAATGGCGAGCAGCTCAAGGACGATGTCCCGGCCGCTGGACCGCGCGGGCAGCGCGCCGTGGAACCTGACCGCGATGGTCCGTGGCCGGCGCATCCAGGTGGTCCCGGTCGCCAACGTGAACAGGATGTCGGTTGCGCCCATGCCGGTCGCGCACACACCGATACCGCCGGCCATGATCGTGTGGCTGTCCGCGCCGACGACCAGACCACCGGCCTGGCACAACTTGTGCTCCACCAGCAACTGGTGGCAGATCCCGCGGTCCAGCATGAGGTTGGGTATGTGCTGCTCCCGCGCGAAGGCGAGGAACCGGTTGGAGATGTCCGCCCGCTCCGCCGTCGCAGGCGGCGAGAAGTGGTCATTGGCCAGCAGGACCCGCTCACGGTCCCAAATAGACAGTCCGCGGCGCTCGAAGTCGTCGATGAGCAGCGCGGTCGTGGCGTCGTGGCCGAGCACGGCGTCGACGTAGACCCGGCGGTAGAGAGCCGTGTCGTCCTCGTCGCACGCGTGCGCATCAATCACCTTGTCGCTGATCGTTCGCCCGGTCATGTGCCGCCTTCGCTGGATAATCGGTCGTACTCGGTGATGACCAGCTCCGGCGACACACCTGCCAGTGCGGAGACCATGAACGCCTCCTTGGCGGCATATGCCCGCTCGTAACGGGTCTTGTCCTTGCGCTCGACCGCCTGCTTGACCACGTCCACCAGCCGGCGCGCGGTTTCGTCGTCGACGTCGCGGGGTGGGTCAGCCTGGCGGAGAATGTGCCGGATCAACGATGCGCCACTGTGCTTGCCGAGCACGTAGCCGCGCTCGCGGCCGGTCCACGCCGGCGGCAGCACCTCGTAGCTGCGGGTGTCCTTGAGCATGCTGTCGACGTGCACACCGGACTCGTGGCGGTAGACGTTGTACCCGGTGACCGGCTTGGTCGCGCTCATGTGGATTCCGCTGGCGCGCTCGACGAAGCCGGCCAGCTCGGGCAGCCGCTCGGCCAGAACACCGTGGCGAACTCCGTAGAGATGGGTCAGCGCGGCCAGGCACTCGGCGAGGTCGGCATTACCGGCCCGCTCGCCGATTCCGTTGACCGTACAGGTGATCGCCCGGGCGCCGGCGTCCACGGCGGCCAGCGTGTTGGCCGTGGCCAGGCCGTAGTCGTTGTGCGCGTGGGTGCAGATGGCGATGCCGGGATCCAGTCGCTCGGCCAGAGCCCGCACCAACGTACGCATTCCGGCCGGATGCGCGCAGCCGACCGAGTCCGCCAGGATCACCCGGGAGACCGTGCCGGGCGCACACAGCTCATCGACCAGCCGGATCAGGTGCGCCGGATCCGCCCTGGTGGCGTCCTCGAACACCACATTGAGCCCCATGCCCTCGCCGAGCACCTCGTCCACCCCGGTGCGCATGAGATGTGCCGCCTGGTCCCGGGTGATGCCAAGGGTTTCCCGTAATCGCAGGTCGCTGGTCGGCATGAACAGAAAGACCTCGTCCGCCTGCGCCTTTCCCGCGGCGGCGATGTCCTGGCGCAGTGGACGTGCCGTCGCGCCGAGCCGGGCCGCCACACCGGACTGGCGCATCTCCTGCATCGCGTCGAGGTCCGCGCCCGAAGCACCGGGAAAACCGGCGTCCAGCAAGCCGATTCCGGCATCGGCCAGCAGCCTCGCCAGGTGCACCTTCTCCTCGACGGTGAACCACACCCCGGGTGTCTGCTCGCCGTCCCGAAGGGTGCAGTCGATCACCTCGACGGCGGCGGGCCTGGTCGGTGAGGCCGCGAGTGGTGTATCCGCCACTGGAACTGGTCCTCTCGGCCGGACGCACTCCTGCCGATCAACGGGCCTCCCCCGAGGCAGCATCAAACCGTGCCCCACGACCGTCGTCAATAGCCGCATTGTCGAAAACGTCTGCTGTGGCACGGAAAAACGCAGGTGACAGAACTGGACTGATCTTCGTAAGCTCGTCCCCTAGGTAGAATCGTGTTGCGTTGCACCGAGAGGGTGGACCCGCCGGCAGGCGTCGAGACCGCCGAGCGGACCAGGCCATGCGGCCGGTGACAAATCGCGGAGACTCCACTACTTTGCACCTCGACGAACCGGCCGCGTCGGTTCCCTGCCCTACGCCGATGACATCCCAGGGGTCGGTATGCAGCTGTCACATGCCTTCACCGACGCCGAACGCGACGGCTTGCGTGCGGTGCTGCGGACCGTGCGCGCACACCCCTATCGGGACCCGGTCGCCTTCTCCGCGGAGGTCGCCGAGCTGATCGACCGGGCGGAGGTGCCACCGGAGCTGGTCGAGGTGGCCAGACGGATCCGCAAGGACCGCGAAACCGGCTCCGCGTACGCCCATGCGTTGCGCAACTGCCCCCTTGACGACCACATACCACTGTTGGACCAGGACGATCCGCTCGCGGACAAGTACGTCAAGAAGACCACATTCGTCGCCGAGGCATTCCTGCAGCTGTTCGGACACCTCGTCGGCACGCCGCTGCTGGCCTACGGGACACGGTTCAACGGCGACTTCTTCATCGATGTGATCGCGATCAACCGGTACCGCGGCAAGCAGACCGGGTTCAGCGACGGGGAGTTGGCCTTTCACAACGACCGCACCGCCCATCCGGTGCGGGCCGACTTCATCACCCTGCTCGGGATGCGCTGCCCGGACGCCGACATCACCTACACCGGTTTCGTGTCCGGCCCGAGCCTCCTGGCGATGCTCAGCGAGCAGGATCAACACACGTTGCGTCAACCGTACTTCTATACCCCGTTCGACGTGCTCTCCCGGGACAAGAACAACGCGCTGACCATCTCGGACAACCATCCCATCTTCTACGACGAGCACAGCGTGCGGTACGTCGACACGCACACGACGGTCACGCCGGATGCTCCACCCGAGGCCAAGGACGCGCTCATCGCCCTGAAGAACGCGTTGGTGCGGGCGGAGAAGGTCCGGCACCGCATCCGCACGGGTGACCTGTTCACCTTCGCCAACCAGGAGGGGCTGCACAGCCGCGAGCACATCGAGATCAACGATCCGGAACGGGCCCGAACCCGTTGGCTGCTCAAGACCTATGGCTTTCGGGATCGGGAGACGGCCGACCGGTACGCCGGCCGGTGGTTGGCCGGTGTGCCCGGCCGGGTGGGCGACTGACTCCACAATGGATGGACAGGGGTGGGCGCCGCCACTAGGTCATCCGGCGCAGCGGGACTGCTCCCGACCGACCATCCCCATTGGTATGGATAGGATCTTGCGGTATGAAGTTGGCCGGAGTGCGCTCGTAGCCACGCAACTACTCCGACGACCGGGTGGTGGACACAGATGACGGCACCGGTGGATCCCGCGGCCCTGCGCGCCATGCTGGAGCGGGTCGCGTCCGGGTCGGCCTACCTGAGCAAGAAGCTCGAGACGGCCGGCGTGCGGCCGAAGGACATCGCGGAGCCGGGCGACCTGGCCAGGCTGCCGTTCACCACCAAGGAGGAGATCCGGGAAACCCCGGTGCTGGAGTTCTCGGCCGTGCCGCCCGAGCGGATCGTGCGGGTGCACGCATCCTCCGGCACCACCGGTCGGCGCACCATCTGCGCGTACACCGCGCGGGATGTCGAGGACTGGACGGAGATGGTCGCCCGGTGCCTGCGTTATGCCGGGGTCACTCCCGACGATCGGGTGCAGATCGCCGTGGGGTACGGGCTCTGGTGCGCCGGAGTCGGGTTTCAGGCGGGCGTCGAGCGGGTCGGCGCGATGGCCGTGCCGACCGGGCCGGGCAACACCGAGCTGCAGCTGGAGTTGGCGCGCGAGCTGGGCAGCACGGTGCTGTGTGCCACGTCGTCGTTCGCCCTGCTACTCGCGGAGCTGGTGGCGACGCGCGACCTGCGGTCACAGCTCGCGCTGCGCGTCGCGCTCACCGGCTCGGAGCGGTGGGGTGAGGGTACTCGGGCGCGGATCGAGTCGCTGCTGGGGGTGCGGACGTTCGACTTGTACGGGTTGACCGAGTTGTGGGGGCCGGGTGTCGGTGTGGAATGCGAGCGGCACGACGGTATTCACGTGTGGGGTGACCATTTCCACGTGGAGGTCGTCGATCCGGAGACGCTCGAGCCGGTGCCGCCGGGTGTGGTCGGGGAGATCGTGGTGACCACGTTGTACAAGGAGGCTACGCCGCTGATTCGGTACCGCACTCGCGATCTGTCCTTTGTGTACGCCGATCCGTGTCCGTGTGGCAGCCCGTATCCGCGTATCGGGCGGATCCGGGGTCGGTCGGATGACCAGGTCAAGGTGCGTGGGGTGATCTTCCTGCCGATGCAGGTCGACACCGTGCTTGCCGATCTGCCCGGCGCCGGGCCGGAGTTCCAGGCCCACGTCGACCGTGACGCCGCCGGCCGCGACAACCTCACCATCCGGGTGGAGGCCGACAACCCGACCGTCGCCCCCGAGCTCGAGCGGCGGCTGCGCGACAAGATCGGCCTGCGCGTCGACGTCGAGCTCGTCGAACCAGGCACCCTCCCCAGGAGCGAACGCAAGACCCAACGGGTCTTTGACCACCGCATCCTGTGAGCCGCGTACGCGACGAGGCGCCCGCGGAACCGGTCCAAGCCGGCTCGCCTCCGCCCCGTCGAAGACATCGGGCTGCCGCTCGACCGCACTACCCGGACCTCGCAACGAGGGTCAGGCCGACCAGAGGTGCCCATCGCCTGTCACGCGCCGCGGCCGGCGCGCGGGTACGTTCATTCGTGTCGGAGCCGGATGACGACCGGTGACTGATCACGATGGGCTGGAGAGCATGGTGGGGCGCGGCGACATCGGGCGGCGGACGGTACTGCGTGGGATGGGGGTGACCGCGGTCGCGAGCCTGGCGCTTCCGGACCCGCTCGCCGCGGGGGTTGCGGCGGCGGGCGTCGGTACGAGTCCGCTCGACCTGGACTTCCGGATCGTGGCGAAGTACCGGCCGTTCGACCTGATCGCTCCGCGGTTCGTGCAATACGACACGGCGGTGACGCCGGCGCTTGCCGGTGACACGCTGGTGTCCACCGGTGTGCGGCCCCGGGCGCCGTTCGGCTCGGTGCTGGTGGAGGTGCGCGAGCTGAGCGGGTCCGGGGTGGTCGCCGGGCTGGTGGGCGACGGCGGCGGGGTCGTCGGTGCCTACGACTCGTCGACCGGGCAGGTCAGCGTCGAGGTGACCATGGGCGGGAGCACGACCTCGGTGAAGACCGGCATGGCCCGGCTGGTCGCGCCGTTCGGGTTCGCCGTGGTGGTGAACGAGAACGCGGTGACCGTGCTGGCCGATGCCACGGGAACGGGCACCGGGTGGCAGCCGCTGCTCACCGAGCGGGACGGGGTTCGGGCCCGCATCGATCTGCGCGATCCCCGGGTGCTGGGTCGGCTCAGCTACGCCTACGGCGGCCGGGGGAGTGGTTCGGTGCTGCTGGGTCGCGTGCGGGCGGGCTACTACGGCCAGGCCGGCGTGCGGGACCCGCACGTGGTGCAGTACGCCGACGGGCGGCCCTACATCAAGGACGGCAAGCTGTACCTGACCATGACCAACGCGGGGTTGGGATTCTTCCAGCAGGCGCACTGGGCGGTGTGGACGCTGGATCTGGCCGATCCGAGCAGGTTGGAACAGGTCGCGACGTTGTTCTTCACCCGGGGCGGGTTGACGCTGGGCGATCACGCCGGGCAGATCGTCTACGACGAGCGGCGTCGCCGGTTCATCCTGCTGATGAGCTCGTGGGGTGACTTCAACTTCACCGGTGTGCATGTGCGGCACACCACGACGAGCGCAAACGTCCTCTCCGGCGTGCATGTGCTGGCCACCGAGCCATTGCCGCTGCCAACAGACGTCAGCTCCTGGGATCCGGCGCTGACCAGAATCGACGGCCGCTGGCACGTCGCGTTCGTGGAGAGCCCGGCCCAGCAGCCGGCGTTCGTGTTTCATCCCGCGCTGGCCGCCGCGCCCCGCGGTGCCGACTACGCGCGGGATCTGACGCTGCTGGGCGCGGACACCTCGGTGGACCAGACCGAGGGCACGATCCTGCAGAGGTTCGGCTCCACCTGGTACGTGCTCGCCAGCGACGGGGATGCGCGCCAATACAAGGTTTACGACCTGAGGATGCGCCCGCTCGGCACCCTCGACGCGCCATACGGCACCAACATTCCCCATCCGATGGTGGTACCGGTCCGCCGAGGCTGGTGGCTGCTCACCTTCGACGGCACCCAGTACGCCGAGCCGATCCTCGGTTTCGGCGGGCACGGGGACTTCATCGTGATGGCAGCCGACTGATCGAGCCGCGGCGGTGCATGCCGGGCAACTCAATCTACTGTGGACAGTGGGCGGCCGGAATTCACCGCTGCACCGGGCTGGCGCGCCGGACCGCAACTTTCCGCCCATCCAGGTTTAGTCCGGCACACCGGGCGGTATCCCGGCGCCGCCGGTCGAGCAGCGTGCCGGCTCTCCTCTCCCATCCAGAGAATGCGGCTCACCCGTGCTCGGGGTCGGAGAATGCTGTCGCACAATTCAGGAGAGATCGACATGACGCAACAGACCGATTTTGCTCCGTCGCGCACTGATTCGGAGTCCGGAACCGTTGGCGAGCAGGCGAGGCAGGTGACGTCGCAGGCCGGCCGCCGGGCGCGCCAGCTGCTCGACGAGGGCGTGGACCAGCTGCGCGGGCAGGCCCGGGACGGGCAGCGGAAGTTGGCCCACGGTCTGCGGGACCTGACCGACCAGCTGCGCCAGATGTCCGGCCGGACCGATGGGTCGGGTCTGGCCGCCGACCTGGTGCAGCAGGCGACCGAGCGGGTGGATGAGGCGGCGTCGTGGCTGGAATCCCGCGACCCGGGTGATCTGGTGGACGAGATCCGGCAGCTTGCGCGCCGGCGCCCCGGCGTGTTCCTCACCGGCGCCGCCGTGGCCGGCCTGCTGGTCGGCCGGCTGACCAGGAACATGGGGACCTCCTCGCGGCGCACCGGGAACCCGGAGCGGCCGCCCGGCACGGCGGCGGACGTCGCGCAGGCTCCGCCGGCCGTCGTCCCCGATGACGGCCCGGCATCGGCCGCCGGCTCCCCGGCGACCGGCTCGCCCGGCACGGGCACGGTGCCGTCATGACCGACTCGATGGGCGGACCGATCCCGGCGGGTGGGCCCGGCGGCGGCCGGGTCGATGTGGAGAGCGCATCGGTCGGTGAGTTGATGGGCAACGTGTCCCGCGATCTGCTCACGCTGCTGCGGCAGGAGATCGTTTTGGCGAAGGCCGAGATTCGGGCGGAGGCACGGAGAGCGGGCCGGGCCGCCGGGATGCTCGGCATCGCCGGGTTCGCCGGTTACATGCTGTTGCTGTTCCTGTCGCTGGCCCTGTGGTGGGGCCTGGCGAACGTCATGGACCAGGGCTGGGCCGCGCTGATCGTCGCCGCGCTGTGGGCAGTCCTCGGCATCGCGGTGTATGCCGTGGGCCGCAACGAGCTGCGCGCCGTGAACGCCACCCCGGAACGCACGGTCGAGACCGCCAAACAGATACCCCAGGCCCTGAAGCCACATGAGGAGAAGCCATGACCACCCATACCGACCCGGACCAGTTGCGCCGCGAGATCGAGCAGACCCAGCGCGGTCTGAGCGCCGACGTCGACGCCCTCACCGAGAAGGTGACGCCGCGCCGGATCATGCGGCGGCGCATCGACCGCGCCCGCCGGGCGACGTCCAGCATGCGGGACAGGATCATGGGAACCGCGTCGGGCACGAACCCCGCCGGCGACCGGGTGCGCCGCACCACGGAGGGCAACCCGCTCGCCGCCGGTCTGATCGCGTTCGGCCTCGGCTGGTTGACGGCGTCCGTGCTGCCGCCGAGCCGGCGTGAGCAGGAGCTCGCCGGCCAGGCTAAGGACGTGGCACGCGAGCACGTTCAGCCGGCCGTCGGCGAGCTGGCCGACCAGCTGAGGGAGAACCTCCGGGAGCCGGCCAAGCGGGCCGTCGAGTCGATCAAAGAGGACGTCCGGGACGCCAAGGACAACATCATCGAGCGCGCAACATAGCGGGAGGCAGCCGCGATGGCGGAGGACCAGTACACCCAGCGGGACCCGCGGTACCAGCACCCGCGGCCGGATCGGCAGGAGGGCCGGGAGCAGGAGCACCCTGGCACGGGTGCGGAGATGGGACCGCGGCCGGACCACGGCGAGAGCTCCTACCGCGGCAGCAACCGGCTGGTGGGCCGGAAGACCGTGATCACCGGTGGCGACTCGGGTATCGGCCGGGCGGTGGCCGTGGCTTTCGCCCGGGAAGGCGCTGACGTGCTGTTGTCCTATTTGGACGAAGAGCAGGCCGACGCCGAGGAGACGGCGGAGCAGGTGCGGCGGGCCGGCCGGCAGGCCGTGCTGGCGCCGGGCGATCTGCGCGGCGAGGAGCACTGCCAGCGGGTGGTCGAGCAGGCGGAGCGTGAGTTCGGCCGCGTCGACGTGCTCGTGAACAACGCCGCGTACCAGATGTCGCACGACGACGGGATCCTGGGCATCTCCACCGAGCAGTTCGACCACGTGATGAAGACCAACCTGTACGCGATGTTCTGGTTGTGCAAGGCGGCGGTGCCCCACATGCCGCCCGGCGCCAGCATCATCAACACCTCGTCGATCCAGGCTTTCCAGCCGTCATTCCACTTGATCGACTACGCGATGACCAAGGCCGCCATCGTCAACTTCACCAAGGCGTTGTCGGCCGACCTGGTCCGCAAAGGAATCCGGGTCAACTCGGTTGCACCCGGCCCGGTGTGGACACCCCTTATCCCGGCCACCATGCCGGCGGACAAGATAGACTCCTTCGGAGCGCAGACCCCGCTGGGCCGGGCCGCGCAGCCCGCCGAGCTCGCCCCGCCGTACGTCTTCTTCGCCTCCCAGGAGTCCAGCTACGTCACCGGCGAGGTCCTCGGTGTGACCGGCGGACAACCGCTGACCTGAATCCGACGGGTCGGCCGCACACTGGTCCGTAGTGGACCGATGGCCTTGGTCCGCGCGACCGCGTGCGTGCCCGAGCCGATGGGCCTGGACGTCAGAGATCGGCGAGACGGCGTTCCAGGAAGCGGCGTTCGGTGTCGGTGGTGGCAAGGGCCAGGGCGCGGCGGTACGCGTCTCGGGCGGCCGGGATGTCGTGCAGCCGGCGAAGGAGCTCGGCGCGGGTGGAATGGAAGTAGCGATACTGGTCGAGGTCCAGGTGGTCGAGGATGGCGCTGCGGGCGCTGGCCGAACGGCTCCCCGCCGCCAACACTCCGCTGCCGCGGCCGGCCAGCTACTGCGTCTTCGAACTGCGCCCGCATACCCTCGAGTTCTGGACCAACGGCCGAGACCGCCTGCACGAGCGGCTGCGCTACGACCGCACCGGCCCCACCTGGACCGCCCGCCGGCTGCAACCATGACCAGCGGTTTCGCGGGCAGCGCTGGCCGTCCGTGTCGGCAACCCGGCCGCCAGGAACAACCCGGTAAGCAGGTCCGGCTCGCCGACCGCGAAATACGCGCCGAGCAGGTCGAGCACCTCACCGGTGGTGCGCCGGGGCCACCGCGTGGGCCAGTGCCAGATCCGGGGCTGTGCAACAAGCGGCCAGGCACCCGCACGGCGACCCGCCCGTCCTGGCCATGGCTCCGGCAAAGTCGCCACGATCGCCCTGTGAAACGACGGCTGTGCAGCGCGCGGCGCAGCCGTCGTTTTACACCCGACTCGGGCGACCCGACCAGGCCGCTTCGCGATCACACCCTGCCGCCCGGCACCATGACCCGACCCTGCCCGGGGCACCGGAGCCCGGCCAACTGGTTCGGATATGAACTTCCGCTCAGCGGGTCGCGTGGCACACCGTGGAGGGGGCTGGGGTTCGACGTTCGGCGGACGACCGACTGTCGCGCGATAGCCGGGCACGGGGTTCCCGGGGCCGTCGGTGATTGGACGGCCGGACGAAGCCGGTGCCGATGCGTGGTTCGTCCGCACAAAGACAAGGGGAGAGCCGGCTGGGCAGGCTTCGGCCAAGGAACCCTGTTGGAGGCGTGATGAAGTCGGTTCTGAGCACTGCGGCGGCCGGCGCGTTGGTGTTCATCCTCGCCGCGTGCGGGAGCGGCTCCTCCGGGCAGACTTCCGGCGGCGGACAGAGCTTCGCCGATGGCAAGACGTTCACGATGGTGCTGCCCGCCGATCCGGGCAACCTCGACCCGCACTTCACCTCCCTTGCGGTCACACTGCAGGTCGACCGGTTCCTCTACGACTCGCTGCTCAACGTCGACGAGCAGGGCAAGCTGGTGGCGGGCCTGGCCGAGAAGTGGGAAGCGACCACCACGAAGGCCACCTTCACCCTGCGCAAGGGCATCACGTGCGCGGACGGCACCCCGCTGACCGCGAGCGCGGTGGCCGCGAACATCAACTTCATCGGTGACCCGAAGAACGCCTCGACCCGGATCGGGGTGTGGGTGCCGCCGGGGGCGACCGCCACCGCCGATGACGCGGCGGGCACCGTCACGGTCACCGCGCCGATGCCATCGTCGTTTTTGGACCGCACGGTCGGCGGGCTACAAGTGGTGTGCGACAAGGGAATGAAGAACCGCGACCAGCTCAAGCAGGGCGCCGCCGGCACCGGGATGTTCACCATGGCCGAGGCCGTCTCCGGCGACCACTACACGCTCGAGCGCCGCAAGGACTACGCGTGGGGTCCCGGCGACTGGAAGACCGACCAGGCGGGCCTGCCGGACCGGGTGGTGCTCCGGGTGGTCGGCAACGAGAGCACCGCGGCGAACCTGCTCACCTCCGGCGAGGTGAACGTGTCGGCGTTCATCGGCCCGGACCAGCAGCGGCTGCAGGGGCAGCAGCTGTTCCAGCGGGACGTGGTGGCGATCCTCGGCGAGCTCTGGTTCAACCAGAAGGCCGGCCTGCCCGCAGCGGACGAGGCGGTCCGGCGGGCCCTGACCCAGGCGCTGGATCTCGAGCAGCTGCGCGCGGCGATGACCGGCGGGACCGGCAAACCCGCGACCGGCCTCGTCGCTCCCGGGCTGACCCCGTGCGAGCCGGGCGACGTCGCGTCGAAACTGCCCGCGTTCGACGTGGAGAAGGCGAAGTCGGCGCTGGACGCCGCCGGTTGGCGGGCCGGTCCGGACGGCATCCGCGCCAAGGACGGCAGGACGCTGTCGCTCACGTTCTACTACGTGACCGAGCTCGGCCCGACCATGCAGGCCACCGCGGAGCTGGTGCAGCGGTTCTGGCAGGCGGTCGGTGTGGCGGTCGGCACCAAGGGCGCGGCACAGGCCGAGATCAACCAGGTCGTCGTCGGCGGCCAGGGCAGCTGGGACGCCGTCGTGCTGCCGCTGAACACCGGCCTGCCGAGCGACCTGGTGCCGTTCTTCTCCGGGCCGACACCGCCGGACGGCACGAACTTCGCCGGCATCCAGAACCCCACCTACGCCGCGGCCGTGCGGGAGGCGTCGGCGATCGCGGGCACCGCCGGCTGTGCCAAGTGGAACTCGGCCGAGCAGGCGCTGATCGAGCGCGTCGACGTCGTTCCGTTCGCCAACTCGAACCGGCCGGTGTTCGGCAAGGGCGCGGTCTTCGAGCTCAGCGAGGGCAGCGTCGCGCCAGGCTCGATCCGGATGCTCGGCTGACCGCCGCCATGACCAGCGCCAGTACCGAAGTCCGTGCGGCGATTGCGGCCACCAGAACCAGCGCGGGCGGCACGTGGCCGCGGTTCATCGCCCGCCGGCTGGGCCGGCTGCTGGTCTCGGTGTGGGTGCTGATCACCGCCGCGTTCCTGATGATCCATTTGATCCCGGGCGACCCGGTGCGGGCGGCGCTGGGTCCACTCGCCCCGGCCAGCCTGGTGAACGCGCGGCGGGCGGCGTTGGGGCTGGACGACCCGCTGTGGCTGCAGTACGTGCACTACCTGCGCCATCTGTTCACCGGGGAGCTCGGCAGCTCCATGATCACCGGGCTGCCGGTGTCCGAGGTGATCGGCGACCGCCTGCCGGCCACCCTGGTGCTGGCGGGTCTCGCATTTGGACTGGCGGTGCTGGTCTCGATCCCGCTCGGCGTGGCCATGGCCGTGGCGACCCGCGGCGGCCGGCGGCGGTTCACCGAGCTCACGTTCACCTCGACGACCGTCGTGCTCGCCGCGATCCCGGAGTTCCTGCTGGCCGTCGGCCTGGTGTACGTGTTCGGGGTGTGGCTGGGCTGGGCGCCGGTCGCGGGGCGGGAGGGTGCGGGGGCCTACGTGCTGCCGGTGCTGGCGCTGGCCATCGGCCCGGCGGCGGTGCTCGCCCGAATCGTGCGGGTGGAGCTGCTCGCGGTGCTGCGGGCCGACTACGTCCGCACCGCACGCGCCAAGCGGCTGCCCGCCCGGCTGGTCTACCTCCGGCACGCCCTGCCGAACGCG
The DNA here is from genome assembly GCF_035942955.1 of Actinophytocola sp. GTDB lineage: Bacteria > Actinomycetota > Actinomycetes > Mycobacteriales > Pseudonocardiaceae > DASYTH01. The sequence goes on from NZ_DASZCQ010000243.1 coordinate 49,117, forward strand.
GTCACCGCGACGCTGACGCTGTGCGGGCTGCTGCTCGGCGCGCTGGTCGCCGGCACGGTCCTGGTGGAGAACGTGTTCGCCTGGCCCGGCCTCGGCAGCTCCATCGTGGGATCGATCCTTGCCAAGGACTACCCGCTCGTGCAGGGCATCGTGCTCGTCTACGGCCTCGGCGTGCTGCTGGTCAACCTCGCGGTCGACGTCGCGCTGGCCGTGCTCGACCCGCGCTCGGCGATCAGGGAGAGCTGAGACGTGGCGGCGCGAGGCAACCCGGCGTGGCGCGCCGCGCTGCGGACGCCGGTGGGGGCGGGCGCGGCGGGGCTGCTCGGCGCGGTGCTGCTGCTTGCCGTGCTGGCGCCGGTGTTGTGGTCGGACCGGGCGAACGCGATCGACACCCGCCGGCTGCTGCTGGGGCCGTCCGCCGAGCACTGGATGGGCACCGACAACCTGGGCCGGGACATCTTCTTCCGGGTGCTGGTCGCCACCGGGCCGTCGGTCGGGTTGGCCCTGCTGGCCACCGCGGTCGGGGTGCTGCTCGGCCTGCTGCTCGGGACCGCCCCGATGCTGCTGGGCACCCGGCTCGGCCGGCTGGTGACCGCCGCGGTGAACATCGCGGTGGCGTTTCCCGGCCTGCTGCTCGCGCTGTTCTTCGCGGTGGTCTTCGGCGTGGGCCGGACCGGCGCGCTGCTGGCGATCGGGTTCGCCATCGCGCCGGGATTCGCCCGGTTGACCCAGACCCTGGTGGCGCGGGTCGAGGGCATGGACTTCGTGGCCGCCGCGCGGATCGCCGGGCTCGGCCGGTTCCGGCTGCTCGTCCGGCACGTGCTGCCCAACATCGCCGACCCGCTGGCGGTCAACGCGACGATCGCCGCGGGCGGCACGCTGCTGGCGTTCGCGGGGCTGTCCTTCCTCGGTCTCGGCGTGCAGCAGCCGGACTACGACTGGGGCCGGCTGCTCGGCGAGGGGCTTCCCGGCATCTACCTGCGTCCGGCAGCGGCGCTGGCGCCCGGTGTGGCCGTGGTCGTCGCGGGGCTCGCGTTCAACCTGTTCGGTGAGGCCATCGCCAAGGGATTCGGGCAGCGCACCGGCACGGTCCGGGTGGGCGCGGGCCGCCGCCCGGTCGCCCCGCCTCCGGTGGTCGGCGACGAGTCGCACGTGCTGGTGGTGGACGGCCTGCGGGTCGGCTTCCCCGGGGTCACGCCGGTGCGCGGGGTCGGCTTCACGCTCCGGCGGGGCGAGGCGGTCGGGATCGTGGGGGAGTCGGGCTCCGGCAAGAGCCTGACCGCGCTGGCCATCGCGGCGCTGATCGAGGAGCCTGGGCAGGTGCGCGCGGAGCGGCTGGAGTTCCTCGGCCGTGATCTGCGCGGCGGCGTCGGCAGGGCCCACCGGCAGCTGCTCGGGACGTCGTTCGCCGTGGTGTTCCAGGACCCGATGACCTCGTTCAACCCGACCATGCGGATCGGCCGCCAGCTCGCCGAGGTGGCTGAGGAGCACCAGGGGATGAGCCGGCGGCAGGCGCTGGCCCGCGCGGTCGACCGGCTGCGTGCGGTCCGGGTGCCGGCGGCGGCGCGGCGGGCCCGGCAGTTCCCGCACGAGTTCTCCGGCGGCATGCGGCAGCGGGCGATGATCGGCATGGGCCTCATGGGCACCCCGGCGCTCATCGTGGCCGACGAGCCGACCACGGCGCTGGACGTGACCGTGCAGCGCCAGGTGCTGGCGCTGCTGGCCTCGATCCGCTCCGCCGACTACGTGGCGCTGCTGCTGATCTCGCACGACATCACGGTCGTCGGGAAGGTCTGCGACCGGGTGCTGGTCATGTACGCCGGCCGGGTCGTCGAGGAGCTGCCCGCCGCCGAGCTGCGCACGCATGCCCGCCACCCGTACACCCGGGCGCTGATCGCCGCGGTGCCGGACATGACCACCGACCGGGACCGGCCACTCGCCGTGATCCCCGGCCGGCCCGCCGACCCGGCCGCCTTCCCGCCCGGCTGCGCGTTCGCACCGCGCTGCCCGCTGGCCGACGAGCGGTGCGCCCGTTCCGATCCGCCACTCGTGGCCGACGGGGACGGAAACCGGGTCGCGTGCTGGCATGCCGACGTGCCGGTTCCGACGGGGGAGCGGTCATGAGGAGCCCGGTGTCAAGCATGAGCGGGGCCGGGGTGGCCGGGTGGGGTGTGGGCCGGGGTGCGGGTGGCGCGCGTTGCGGGTGCCGCGACGCCAAGTCAAGGGCGCCTTCGGCGTCGCTTCGCGATCGCTCGCTGCTCGCGACCCTTGACGGCCGGACGCGGCACGTCACGATGCGCGCCGCCCCGCACGCCCCCACGCCTCCCGTGGAGGCGGCATGAGGGAGCTGCGCTTCGAGGACGTCACGGTCCGGTACGGCACCGAGCGCAGGGGGCTGACCGCGGTCGACGGCGTGAGCCTCACCGTCCCGGCCGGCGCGGTCGTCGGGCTCGTCGGCGAGTCCGGCTCCGGCAAGTCGACCCTCGCCCGCGCCGCGGTCGGCCTGACCCCGACGACCGGCGGGCGCATCCTGCTCGACGGCGAACCGGTGCCGCACCGCGGGCGGCGGCCAGTGCAGCTGGTGTTCCAGGACCCGTACTCCTCGCTCGATCCGCGGATGACCGTCGGCTCGTCGATCGCCGAGACCATGCCACCGTCGCTGCGGCGAAGAGCCGACCGGCGCGCCGAGGTGGCCAGGCTGCTCGAGCTCGTCGGCCTTCCCGCGGAGCGGGCGGACCGGTACCCCGAGGAGCTGTCCGGCGGTCAGCGGCAGCGGGTCGCGCTCGCCAGGGCCCTCGCCGGCGAGCCGCAGGTGATCATCGCCGACGAGCTCACCTCGGCGCTGGACGTGTCGATCCAGGGCGCCGTCCTCAACCTCGTCCGCGACCTGCAACGCCGGCTGCGCCTGTCGATCCTGTTCATCTCGCACGACCTCGCCGTCGTGCGGTACGTCAGCGATCACCTGGCGGTGATGTACCTGGGCCGGATCGTCGAGCACGGCCCGGCCGCCGACGTGCTCGACGACCCGCAGCACCCCTACACCCGGGAGCTGCTCGCGGCCGTGAGCTCGGCGCAGCCACCCGACTCCGACGTCGCCGACGCCGAGCCGGCCGACCCGCACCACCCGCCGCCCGGCTGCCGGTTCCACCCCCGCTGCCCGGTCGGCCCGCTCGTGCGCACCGAGCGCGAGATCTGCCTGGACACCGAGCCGGACCCGACCGGGCGCCGGCACCATGCCGCCTGCCACTTCGCGGCTGCCGCGCCACCACTACCAGACCGAGGAGACAGCCGGTGACTCGACGCCAGCGCATCGACGACCTGACCACGTTCGCCGTGCCCGAGCAGCCCGCACTGTCGCCGGACGGCGGCCAGATCGTCTACGTGCTGCGCACCTGCGACCCGGACGCGGACCGCAACATCCGCACCCTGTGGCGCGTCGGCAGCCGGAACGGCGAGCCGCGCCGGCTCACCCGCGGCACCGCCGACTCGGCGCCGGCCTGGTCGCCGGACGGCACCCGGATCACGTTCCTGCGCGCCCAGGACGGCCCGCCGCAGGTGTGGCTGCTCCCGGCCGACGGCGGCGAGCCGGAGCGGCTGACCACGCTGCCACTCGGCGCCGGTGCTCCGGTGTGGAGCCCGGACGGCACCAAGATCGCGTTCGGCGCCCCGGTGGACCTGCACGCCGGCAAGGACGAGGACGACGCCGCACGCACGCGCCGGGCCGCCGCGCCGGTCGCCACGACGCGCCTCGACTACCGGGCGGACGGTGTGGGCCTGCTCCGTGCCGTCCGCACGCACCTGCACGTGCTCGACGTCGAGACGAAGGAATGCCGGCGGGTCACCGCAGGCGACTGGAACGCGGGCGACCCCGCGTGGTCACCCGACTCCGCCAAGCTCGCCTTCGCCGCCGCCACGGGCCCGGACGCCGATCTCGTCCCCCGGGCGCCGGTGCACGTCCTCGACCTCACCGATCGCCTCGCCATGCCGGAGCCCGTCGCGCTGGCCGATGGCGTCGGCGGCCCGCTCGCCTGGACGGCGGACGGATCGGCGCTGCTGGTCGTGGGGAACGAGAGCGGCCCCGTCGGCCATGCCGGGCTGCTGCGCGTGCCGCTCGACGGCGGGGAGATCAGGAACCTCGCGGCGCCGTTGGACCGCAACGTGATGCCCGGCGAGGCGGCGTACCCGGGCGCGCCGCCGCGACTCGGCGCGGACGGCGTGCTGTTCTGCGCCCGCGACCGCGGCTGCACGCACCTGTTCACCGTCCCGGTCGACGGCGGCACACCCCGACCGGTCGTCGCGGGAGCCGGCCGCGTGGTGGCCGGTGTGTCGGTCGCCGGCGACACCGCCGCGATCGTGCTCGCCACCCCGACGTCGTTCAGCGAGATCGTCACCGTTGATCTGCCCACCGGCGCGGAGACCGTCCGCACCGCGCACGGCGGCACCGACGTCGAGCTGTTTCCCCGCCAGGAACGCGAGTTCACGATCTCCGACGGCACGGTCGTGCACGGCTGGCTCGTCCGCGACCCCGCGACCACCGGAGCGGGCCCGCTGCTGCTGGACATCCACGGCGGCCCGCACAACGCCTGGAACGGCGCCGCCGACCAGGTGCACGTCTACCACCAGGAGCTCGCCGCCCGCGGCTGGACGGTGCTGCTGCTCAACCCGCGCGGCAGCGACGGCTACGGCGAGGCGTTCTACACCGCGGCCATCGGCGCGTGGGGCGAGGCCGACGCGAAGGACCTCCTCGAGCCGATCGAGGCGCTCGTGGCGGAGGGCGTCGCCGACCCGAAGCGGCTCGCGGTCGCCGGCTACAGCTACGGCGGCTACCTGACCTGCTACCTCACCAGCCGCGACGACCGGTTCGCCGCCGCGGTGACCGGTGGCGTGGTCAGCGACCTCACCAGCATGGCCGGCACCTCCGACGAGGCGCACCTCCTCACCGAGTACGAGCTCGGCGGCCAGCCCTGGTCCGCCCCCGACCGGTACCCGGCGATGTCCCCACTGTCCACAGTGGATCAGGTGCGCACCCCCACCCTGATCGTCCAGGGCGAGTCGGACATCCGCTGCCCGATCGGCCAGGCGCAGCAGTGGCACGCGGCGCTGCGCGAGCGGGGCGTGCCGTGCGAGCTGGTGCTCTACCCGGACGGCTCGCACCTGTTCATCCTCGACGGCCCGCCCGGGCACCGGATCGATTACAACCGCCGCATCCTCGACTGGGTGGAGCGGCACGCGAACGGCAGGCCCGCCCGGCTCGACGCCGCGCACTGGCGGCGCCGGCTCGCCGCCCTCGCCGAGCGGTACCGGGTTCCCGGGGCCACGCTGGGGATCCTGCGCATCCGTCCCGACGGCGAGGACGACCTCGTCGAGGCCGCGTACGGCGTGCTGAACATCGACACCGGGGTCGAGACGACCACCGACTCGCTGTTCCAGATCGGGTCCATGTCGAAGGTCTGGACCACGACGGCCGTCATGCAGCTCGTCGACGACGGCCTGCTCGACCTCGACGCCCCGATCATCGAGGTGCTTCCCGAGCTGCGACTGTCCGAACAGGACACCACGGAGAAGGTGACCATGCGCCACCTGCTCACCCACACCAGCGGCATCGACGGCGACGTGTTCGACGACACCGGGCGCGGCGACGACTGCCTGGAGAAGTACGTCGCCGTGCTGGCCGGGGTGGCGCAGAACCACCCGCTCGGCGCCACCTGGTCCTACTGCAACTCTGGTTTCTCGCTGGCCGGCCGGGTGATCGAGAAGCTGACCGGCAAGACCTGGGACGCGGTGCTGCGGGAGCGGATCTTCGGCCCGCTCGGGCTGCGGTACACCGGCACCCTGCCGGAGGAGGCACTGCTGCACCGCGCCGCGGTCGGGCACGTCGGCGAGGGCGACGAGGACCCGAAGAAGGCGCCGGTCTGGGTGCTGCACCGGGCGGCCGGTCCGGCCGGACTGATCAACTCCACGGTCGCCGAGGTGCTCGCGTTCGCCAGGATGCACCTCACCGGCGGCCTGGCCGCGGACGGCACCCGGGTGCTCAGCGAGCGGAGCGTGGCCGCGATGACCGAATGGCAGGTCGATCTGCCGGACAAGCACATACTCGGCGACTCGTGGGGCCTCGGCTGGTGCCGGTTCGGGTGGGACTCCCGGCGGCTCGTCGGCCACGACGGCAACACCCTCGGGCAGGCCGCGTACCTGCGCGTGCTGCCCGACGAGGGCCTCGCGGTCACGCTGCTCACCAACGGCGGCGCGGCGCACGGCCTCTACGAGGACCTGTACCGCGAGATCTTCGCCGAGCTCGCCGGGATCGAGATGCCCCAGCCGATCGAGCCGCCGGCCGAGCCGGTGTCCGTGGACGTGACCCCGCACCTCGGCACCTATCAGCGGGCCAGCGTGCGGATCGAGGTTCTCGCCGCCGACGAGGGCGCGGTCCTGCGTACGACGGTCACCGGGCCGCTGGCCGAGATGATTCCGGAACCCACCAAGGAGTACCCCATGGTGCCGGTCGGGGAGAACCTGTTCGTGATCCGCGAGCCGCAGCTGCGGATGTGGGTGCCGGTGACGTTCTACGAGCTGCCGACCGGCGAGCGCTACCTACACTTCGGCGCCCGCGCGACACGGTTCCGCCGCTCCGGGTTTTAGATGCGGTCGTTGCGTTCCAGCGAACAGTGCGGGAGTCGGGTTGAGTGTGGCTGGGTGCCGTCACGGTCCCCTGAGGCTCCGTCGGCAGGCGCGAGGCATCGGCCTTGCGGGCCTGCTTGCCCGGGGGTGGAGGCTATGACGGGCACGGACTCGGATACCGCCGCCGCCCTCGCCGACGCGGCGGCAGCGGCGGCCGGGGTGCGGATCCGGGAGCTCGTCGAGCCGGCCGAGCTCGGCGCCGTCCCCGTGGTCTTCCACGGCATCTGGCGGCCGGACCCGGCAGACCCGCCGGTGACCCCGACGCTGTTGCGCGCCATGGCCAAGGCCGGCAACTACGTCACCGGCGCCTACGACGGCGACCGTTTGGTGGGCGCCTGCGTCGGGTTCTTCGGCTCACCGCTGAGCAACGAGCTGCACAGCCACGTCACCGGGGTGGCCGCGGCGGCCGCCGGCCGGGGCGTCGGCTTCGCGCTCAAGCTGCACCAGCGCGCCTGGGCGCTCGGGCGCGGTGTTTCGACGATCACCTGGACGTTCGACCCGCTTGTCCGCCGCAACGCCTTCTTCAACCTGGTCAAGCTCGGCGCGACGGCCGCGGAGTACCTGCCGAACTTCTACGGCGGCATGCACGACGACATCAACGGCGGCGACGACTCCGACCGGCTCCTGGTGCGGTGGGACCTCCGCGCGGCCGAGGTGACCGCGGCGTGCGGCGGAACGCCCGCCGCCAGCCACGCCGAGGCCGAGCTGGCCCGCGGCGCGGTGGTCGCCCTCGCCCGATCGGACCACGACCTGCCGGTGGCCGGCTCGCTCGACGGCCGGACCGTGCTGGTGGCCACGCCGCGGGACGTCGAACGGCTCCGCCCGGCGGATCCGGACCGGGCCAGGCGGTGGCGGACCGCGGTGCGCGACGTGCTCGGGACGCTGATGGCCGACGGCGCCAAGATCGCCGGGTTCGACCGAGCCGGGTGGTACGTGGTGACCAGAGGGTGACGGGGAGTCCGATGAAGCTGACCGGGGTGGAGCTGCGCCGGATCCGGATGCCGCTGGTGGCGCCGTTTCGCACCTCCTTCGGCACCGAGAGCCGCCGGGAGGTGTTGCTGCTGCGGGTGGTCACGGCCGACGCGGAGGGGTGGGGCGAGTGCGTGGCCATGGCCGAGCCGCGGTACTCCGCGGAGTACGTCGACGCCGCCGCCGATGTGCTGCGCCGGTTCCTCGTCCCCGCGCTCGCCGAGCGGCAACGGCTCGACGCGAGCGCGGTCGCGCCGGCCCTCGCCCCGTTCGCGGGGCACCGGATGGCCAAGGCCGCGCTCGAGCTGGCCGTGCTCGACGCCGAGCTGCGGGCCGAGGGCCGTTCGCTCGGGCATGCGCTCGGCGCGGTGCGCGACCGGGTTCCGTGCGGCGTGTCGGTCGGCATCATGGGCTCGGTCGCCGAGCTGCTCGACGCGGTCGGCGGCTACCTGGACGCCGGCTACGTCCGGATCAAGCTGAAGATCGAACCCGGCTGGGACGTCGAACCCGTGCGCGCGGTGCGGGAGCGGTTCGGCGACGACGTGCCGCTGCAGGTCGACGCCAACACGGCATACACCCTCGCCGACGCCCGCCACCTGGCCCGGCTCGACCCGTTCGACCTGCTGCTGATCGAGCAGCCGCTGGCCGAGGACGACCTGCTCGGGCATGTCCGGCTGGCCAGGATCATCCGGACGCCGGTGTGCCTGGACGAGTCGATCACCTCGGCCCGCGCCGCCGCGGCGGCGATCACGCTCGGCGCGTGCTCGATCGTCAACATCAAGCCCGGCAGGGTCGGCGGCTACCTGGAGGCCCGCCGGATCCACGACGTGTGCGCGGCGCACGGCGTGCCGGTGTGGGCCGGTGGAATGCTGGAGACCGGGCTCGGCCGGGCCGCGAACGTCGCGCTCGCCGCGCTGCCCAACTTCACGCTGCCCGGCGACACGTCGGCATCGGACCGCTACTACCGCACCGACGTCACCCCGCCGTTCGTCCTCGACGGCGGGCACCTGGCGGTGCCGACGGGGCCCGGGATCGGTGTCGATCCGGTGCCCGCCGAGCTCGACGCGGTGACCACGTCGACCGAGTGGCTGCCGCTGTAGGACCACACAACTTCGGCACCCGATTTCGTCCGCACCGACCATCTAGACTGGGCCATTTCGCCCCTAGTTTCGGACGGTGCTCGTGTCGAAGAACCGGCAACCGCACGCCAGCCTCGGCCGCGTGCTCGACGACCTCGGCGCCACCCTGCTCGAGCTGGTGTGCGGCGATCCGGACCGGCCGGGGGACATCGGGGGCGTCGCCATCCACGACCCGATCGAGGAGCCGGCGCTGCCGCGGCACGCCCTCGTGCTCGGCGTCGGCCTGCGCCGGCCGGAGGAGATCGCGCGGCTCCTGGCCGACCTCGGCCGGCACGAGGCGTGCGCGCTGGTGGTGCGGGCCCCGGTCACGCGATCCGACGAGCTGGCGGCGGCCGCCAGGGAGTCCGGCGTGGCGCTGCTCGGGCTGACCCGCGGCGCGTCCTGGGCCCAGCTCGCCGCGATCCTGCGTTCGCTGCTCGCCGAGGGCGACGTGGGCGACGCCGGTCCGGAGACCCTTGGCGGGATCCCGTCCGGCGACCTGTTCGCCCTCGCCAACGCCATCGCGGCGCTCATCGACGCGCCGGTCACCATCGAGGACCGCGGCTCGCGGGTGCTGGCCTTCTCCGGCCGGCAGCACGAGGCCGATCCGTCCAGGGTGGAGACCATCCTTGGCCGGCAGGTGCCCGAACGGTTCGCCCGCATGCTGGCCGAGCGCGGCGTGTTCCGCGAGCTCTACCGCAGCGACGCGCCGGTGTACGTCGAGCCGCCCTCCTCGACGCTGGCCGAGTTCTCGGTGCCGCGGGTCGCCGTGGCCGTGCGCGCCGGCGACGAGGTGCTCGGCTCGATCTGGGCGGCGGTGCACGAGCGGCTCAGCGCGGACCGGGCGCGGGCGTTGTGCGACGCGGCCAAGCTGGTCGCGCTGCACATGCTGCGCGTGCGGGCCGGGGCGGACGTCGAGCGCCGGCTGCGCACCGACCTGCTGAGCACGGCGCTCGAGGGCGGCGCGGGCGCCCGGGAGGCGCTCAACCGGCTTGGCCTGGCCAGCCAGTCGGTCGTCGTGCTCGCGCTCGCCATCGTCGGGCCCTCCGACGACGCCACCTCGGCGACCGAGCGGCAGCGGCTGACCGACGGCCTTGCCATGCACCTGAGCGCGGTCCACCCGCGGTCGGCTGCCGCGCTGATCGGTGACACGACCTACGGCCTGGTTCCGGTCGCGCGGGACGGCGACGGCGAAGGCCAGGCGCTGCGCACCGCCGCCGACTTCCTCGAGCGGATCGGCCATCGGGTCCGCGCCGTGATCGGCGTCGGGCCGGTGGCGCACGACGTTGCCGGTCTTGCCGACGCCAGGGCCAGCGCCGATCGCGCGCTGCGGGTCCTGCGCACCGGCAACGGCGCGCGGCACCTGCGCGTCGCGCGCCTTGCCGACGTGCACGTCGAGGCCCTCGTGCTCGAGCTGCGCGATCTGGTCGCCGCCCGCGGCGACCGTCCTACCGGGCCGGTCGCCCGGCTGGCCGCCTACGACAAGCGGCACAGCACCAATCTCGTCGAGACCCTCCGCGCCTGGCTCGACGCCTTCGGCGACGTGGTCGCCGCGGCCGCGGCGATGTACGTCCACCCCAACACCTTCCGCTACCGCCTGCGCCGCCTCGCCGAGGTCGGCGGCATCGACCTGTCCGACCCGGACGCCCGGTTCGCGGCGATGCTGCAACTCCGGGTGGTCTCACCCGGCTAGATCCGGGACGATCAAGGGAAAACGCTCTCCGGGGTCGGTACGATGCGCGACATGGGCGGTCGGCCGGCGCGGACGGCGACGTTGGAGGACGTGGCCCGGGTCGCCGGGGTGTCGAGGGCCACGGTGTCCCGGGTGATCAATGGCATCCGCAACGTCGACCTGGGGATCCAGGAGGCGGTGCACCGAGCCATCGAGGCCACCGGCTACGCGCCCAACCGGGCGGCGCGTTCCCTGGTCACCCGGCGGGCGGGCACCGTAGCCCTCGTCGTCTCCGGTTCCGACGGCGCCGGGCCGGGCTTCTCCTCCGCGGTGTTCGCCGACCCGTTCTTCGGCCGGGTGGCCGCCGGAGTGGTCGACTTCCTGCGCCCGCTCGGCATCCATCCGTTGCTCATGCTCGCCGACACCGACCGGGCAAGGGCCGAGGTGGTGGCGCACCTGCGGCAGGGCAACGCCGACGGCGCGCTGGTGGTCTCCACGCATGCCGAGGACGCGCTGCCGGAGCTGTTCGTGCGCGCGGGCGTGCCCGCGGTGCGCTTCGCCCGGCCGGCCACCCCGATTCCGATCAGCTACGTCGACCTGGCCCACCAGGACGGGGCCCGGCTCGCCGCCGAGCACCTCCTTGCCCGCGGCTGCCGCCGGCCGGCGACGATCACCGGCCCGCTGGACGTCCCGGCGAGCCAGGACCGGCTGGCCGGCTTTCGGGACGCGATGGCCCGCCACGGCCACCCGTACATCCCGATCGTGGAGGGCGACTTCAAGCAGGACGGCGGCGAGGCCGCGATGGAGCGCCTGCTCGCCGAGCATCCGCGGATCGACGGCGTGTTCGTGGCCAACGACCTGATGGCCCTGGGCGCGTTGCCGGTGTTGCGCCAGCACGGGCGCCGGGTGCCCGAGGACGTCGCCGTGATCGGGTTCGACGACAGCCCGCCGGCGCTGGCCTGCCGCCCGCAGCTGACCACGGTCCGCCAGCCGGTCGAGGACATGGCCGCGGCGATGGCCCGGATCCTGTTGTCCGGTATCGAGGATCCGGGTCGCGAGCCGACCTCGATGATCTTCGACCCGACGCTCGTGGTGCGGGCGTCGGCCTGAATCGGTCTTGACAGCGGGACACCGTTGGGCCCACTCTCTGGGAGAGCGCTCTCCCGGGTCCCCTGCCCTCGCCCCGGTGCCGCTGTCAAAGGAGATGGCCATGAGCTTCTTCTCTCGTCTCGTGCTGTCCGCGGCCCTGCTGGCCGGTACCGCGGTCGCCGTCTCCCCGGTCCCTGCCGGTGCGGCGCCTTCGCTGATCTCGCAAGGGAAACCGGCCACGGCGTCGTCGGCGGAGAACGCCGCCACCGCCGCGAGCGCCGCGGTCGACGGCAACTCCGGGACCAGGTGGTCGAGCGCGTTCGGCGACCCGCAATGGATCCGGGTCGACCTCGGCGCCAGGGCCACCCTGACCCGGGTCGACCTCGACTGGGAGGCGGCCTACGCCCGGTCGTTCCAGATTCAGGTGTCCGACGACGCCACGACGTGGACCACGGTGTACTCCACGACCACCGGCACGGGCGGCAACCAGACGCTGGCCGTCACCGGAACCGGCCGCTACGTCAGGATGCTCGGCACCGCCCGCGCCACCCCGTACGGCTACTCCCTCTGGG
>NZ_DASZCQ010000244.1:0-9466 GCF_035942955.1 Actinophytocola sp.
GTGCCGGCGGTGCGTTCGGTGCGGGTGCCGCGGTCGGCCCGGTCGGCCCGGTCGGCCCGGTCCGCGCGGCTGCCGCGGTCTGTCCGATCCGAGCGGTCGGAGCGGTCCACGCGGGACGACGCGCCCGCGTGATCCGTTCTGGCTCGCGGGGACGGGGTGGGGCCGCGCCGGGTCGACCGGGGCACCGCCCGGCGGTCTCGTCTCGCCCGCCCCGTCCGTTCAGATCTGTCCGATCTGTCCGATCTGTCCGGCCGTTCCGGTCGGTCCGCCTCGCGCCCGGCCATGGGGATCAGGGCTCCGGCGTGAACCGGGGGAACGTGAGATCACCCGCATAGCGGGCGGCGTCACCGAGCGTTTCCTCGATCCGCAGCAGCTGGTTGTACTTGGCCGTCCGGTCGGTGCGGGCCGGCGCCCCGGACTTGATCTGGCCGACCCCGGTGGCCACGGCAAGGTCGGCGATCGTGGTGTCCTCGGTCTCGCCGGACCGGTGGCTCATCATACAGCTGAAGCCGGACTGGAGGGCCAGCGTCACCGCGTCCAGGGTCTCCGACAGCGTGCCGATCTGGTTCACCTTGACCAGCAGCGCGTTGGCCGCCCGCCGGGCGATGCCCTCCTCGAGCCGGTCCGGGTTGGTGACGAACAGGTCGTCGCCGACGAGCTGGACGCGCTCGCCGAGCTCGGCCGTGAGCTGGACCCAGCCGTCCCAGTCGTCCTCGGCCAGCGGATCCTCGATCGACACCATCGGGTACCCGTTGATCAGCTCGGTGTAGTAGGCGATCAGCTGCTCCGGGCTGCGCCTGGTCTTCTCGAAGGTGTAGGCGCCGTCGTCGTAGAACTCGGTGGCGGCCACGTCGAGCGCGAGCGCGACGTCCCGGCCGGGCGCGTAGCCGGCCTTCTCGATCGCCGACATGATCAGGTCGAGCGCCTCGCGGTTGCTCTGCAGGTTCGGCGCGAACCCGCCCTCGTCGCCCAGCCCGGTGGCCAGGCCGCGGCCCTTGAGCACCGACTTGAGCGAGTGGTAGACCTCGGCCCCCCAGCGCAGCGCCTCGCGGAACGACTCGGCCCCGATCGGCGCGATCATGAACTCCTGCACGTCGACGTCGGTGTCGGCGTGCGCGCCGCCGTTGAGGATGTTGAGCATCGGCACCGGCAGCACGTGCGCGTTGGGGCCGCCGAGGTAGCGGAACAGCTCAAGCCCGCTTGAGTCGGCGGCGGCCTTGGCCACGGCCAGCGACACGCCGAGGATGGCGTTGGCGCCCAGCCGCGACTTGTCCGGCGTACCGTCCAGGTCCACCAGCTTCTGGTCGACGATGCGCTGGTCCACGGCGTCGACGTCCTTGAGCTCGGGGCCGATCTCGTCGAGCACCGCGGCGACGGCCTTCTCCACACCCTTGCCGGCGTAGCGGCCCTGGTCGCCGTCGCGCAGCTCGACGGCCTCGTGCTCGCCGGTGGAGGCGCCGGACGGCACCGCGGCCCTGGCCAGCGTGCCGTCGTCGAGCGCCACCTCGACCTCGACGGTGGGGTTACCGCGCGAGTCGAGAATCTCCCGCGCGCCGACTTGCTCGATGACCGCCACCTGCCGCTCCTTCGCCGAATTCGATGCCACCCGAGCCTAACCGGGCCGCGATGTCCCCCGTTGGAGGCACGCGCTAATACACCGGAACGGAGCGTGATCATGCGCCGGTCCAGGGACTCGGAACAGCCACGGTGAGGGTAGCGTTGGGTGGACCATGACCGAGGACGGGACAAGCACCTTTGAGGCGTTCCGCAAGGCCGAGTCGCTCGTCGCGCAACGCCGGCCGCTTGATGCCCTTGCGGTGCTGGGCCCCGTGCTCGACGCCGAGCCCGACAAGCCGTCGGTGCACCTGCTCGCCGCCCGCGCCTACCTCGGCTCCGCCCAGCTCAGGCGCGCCGAGCAGGCCTTCCTGCGGGTGATCGAGCTCGACCCCACCGACCACTACGCCCGGTTCGCGCTCGGCCGGACGCTGCAACGCCTCGGCCGGTTGGCCGAGGCCGTGACCCAGCTGCGGATGGCGGCCGCCATGCACCCGGTGCCGGAGTACCAGGAGGCCCTCGGCGAGGTCAACGCTCGCATCGCGGTCGAGCGTGATCGGTAGCGGTCCGGCTCAGAGCGCGGCGGCGGCCCTGGCGTAGGCGTCGGCGGCGCTGAAGACGTCCCGGCCGTAGGCGACCGACGCGTTGTAGGTGAGCACGGCCTTCCACCACCCCTTGCCGGTGGCCAGGTTCCCGCCGGACGCGCACAGGTAGCGGGCCGCGGTCAGCGCGGCGTCGTCGACGTTCTGCGGGTCGGGCGGCTGGCCGTCGCCGCTGGCCCGCACCGCCCACCGGGTCCAGGTCGACGGCAGGAACTGCATGTGGCCGACCGCCCGGTCCCACTCCGGGTCGCCGTCCAGCCGGCCGTTGTCGGTGTCCCTGATCGCCCGCACCCCCGGCGACCCGTCCAGCGCCACCCCGATGATCGGCCTGCTCAGCTGCCCGTCCTCGGCGACGTCCGTGCCGTTGATCCGGCCGTGGTGCGACTCCGCCCGCCCCACCCCGGCCAGCGTCGCCCAGGAGAGCCGGCATCCCGGCGCCCTGGCCACCATCTCCGCCTCGGCCACCGCGTACGCCCGCAGCGTGCGCTCCGGAATGTCGGTCTTGCCGGCCAGCCGCCCGGCCCAGTCCGCCGCGGCCGGCGCCGCCCCCGCGGTGAACGGCACCGCCGCTCCGGGCGCCACGTCCAGCTCCGGCACCTCGAACCGCTCCGGAGCTCGTGACTCGGGCCTCGGCCCGCGCGTCGCGTCCAGCACGATCAGCGTGCCGATCACGCCAGCCACGAGCGCGACGATCAGCACGGTCGGCGTGATCAGCCGCCGCAGCCTCGCCTTCCGGGCGCGCGGTTCCGGCGGTGTTTCCACCGCGGGTGGCAGTACGGGCACGACCCCAGGCTACGGATTGCGGGCCAGGAGGGCGTACAGCAGGGGGATGCGCGGCGCGTTCGGGGGAAGCTGGAACCACCCGTCCGAGGTCGGGACCATCGACGGCCACCTCGGCCACGGGATGCGGTCGGACTCGCGGAGGCGGTCGACGCGCAGGCCCGCGCCGACCACGGCGGTGATGAGCTCGCCGAGGTCGTGCATCCACTCGTAGGACACCCGGGCGTCGGCAAGGGCCGGCCCGTCGGTGTAGGTGTAGGTCGAGTCGCGCTCGACCGGGCCGTGGCCGGCGAGGTAGTCGTGGCGCAGCAGGAGGTCCTCGCTGCCGTCGGGGGCCGGGAGCAGGCCGAGCGAGTAGAGCAGCGGGTGGAACTCGACGACGTAGACTCTGCCGCCCGGCCGCAGCAGGGTGGCCACCTCGGCCGCCCAGCGGTCCAGGTCGGGCAGGTAGCACAGCGCACCCTTGCCGGTGTAGATCACGTCGAAGGTGCGGCCGCCGAGCGCGGCCGCCGCACTGTACACATTGGACTGGACGTACTCGATGGGCAGGGCGTGCGACTCCGCCAGCCGGCGGGCGGCCGCCACTGACTCGCCGGAGATGTCGACGCCGACGACGCGGGCGCCGCGCCGGGCGAGGGCGATCGTCTCGGCGCCGACGTGGCACTGCAGGTGCAGCAGATCGACCCCGGCCAGCGGCCCGAGGTCGCTCCACTCGTACTCGGCGAACCAGTGCGTCGCGGGCCGGCTGCCATCCAGCCCGTAGAAATCGCTGCGCACATGGATCGGAGTCCGCGCATCCCAATTGGCCCGGTTGGCTTCAATCATGCGTTCGGTCTCGGGGTCAAACATCACCCCGTCACGTTAGCGAGCCCGGCGATTTGAACGGGCGTGGTTTGAAACTGCGCTGGGGTCGCCAATCTGTGGCGAGGGCGGCCGCCACACGACGACCAGGGCAGGGCGAGGAACGAGCCCTGCCCGCAGGCGTCGGCAGCCCACCACCCACAACACCCAACCACCCACCCCGGCCCGCAACCACCCAGCCAACCCAACCCCAGGCCGGCGCCGAAGGCGCTCGGCGGCCTTGCCCGAGCTATCTAACACGGCCAGAACCTGCGCCAGGTGTCGTGGTCCATTGTGGACGGATCGATGCCCGCTTCCCGAGCGGCGCGCTCGGCCTGGCGGACCTGGGCGGCGAACCGGCGGGCGACGGCGCGCAGCTCGCCCTCGGGGTCGGCGCCGGCGAGCTTGGCGAGGGCGGCGAGGTCGAACAGGCGCGAGCCGGTGTCGGTGTGGCGCGGGAGCAGGTCGCCGGGAAGGCCGGCGCGGGCGGTGCGCTGGGCGAGCTTGGCGGCGAGGGCGAGGGCCGGCTGGCCCATGGCCACACCGTCCACACTGGACTCGCGGCGCTTCTCGTCCCGCTTGAGCTCCTCCCAGCGCAGCTCCTGGGTGCGGGCGTCGCGCACCGCCGGGTCGCCGCCGGCGAACACGTGCGGGTGGCGGGCGACGAGCTTGGTCACCAGCTCGCGGGCCACGTCGTCGACGGAGAACGGGTCGTCGGCGTCCTCCTGCGCCACGCGGGCGTGGAACAGGACCTGCAGGAGCACGTCGCCGAGCTCCTCGCGCAGCGCCGCCCGGTCGCCGTCCTCGATCGCCTCGAGCAGCTCGAAGCACTCCTCGACCAGGTACTGGCGCAGCGACTCGTGGGTCTGCTCGGCGTCCCACGGGCATCCGCCGGGCGAGCGCAGCCGGTCCATCACGGCGACGGCGTCGAGCAGGCCGGCGCCCGGGGGCCGCGGCGTGCCGATCACCTCGGCGCCGGCGGCGTGCAGGGCGGACGCGGCCGGGTCGTCGAGCCCGTACCCGAGCAGCACCACCGGGCCGGGCGCCGCAAGCAGCTCCTCGACGGGCGGGGCCGGTTCGACGGAATCGACATCGACGCCCGCGCCCCGGTACACCGCGGCCGCCGACCGGATGGCGGGCAGCGCGGCCGCCGGGAGGACCGCGCCAAGCCGGGGGTCGAGCAGGACGACCGCCGAGGTCATGGTTTGGGCATGGCCGCCGGGAGGACGAGGCCGACCTTCTCCGACTCGTTCGGCGCCACGCCGACGGCGAGCTCGTCCCAGACGCCGTAGCGCGGGCTGATCCGCACGCCGAGCTCGCCGGCGAGCGGGGAGATCAGCTGGGTGCCGATGGCCTGGTTCCACTCCGGCGGCACCTGCGACACGATGGAGCGCTCCTGCTCGGACAGCGTCGCGTTGGTGTTGCGTTCCTTGATCAGCGCGACCAGCCAGGCGTTGGCGCCGGACTGCTCGCCGGCGATGAACTGGAACGCGACCACCGTGTTGGGCTGCACGCTGAACACCGGGGCGAGCTGAACCTGTTGCTGCGCAAAGAATCCATAGGTGCTGACCGGGCTGAGGGCGTCGACCGGGGCCGGGCGCACCTGCGCGGTGGACGGCTCCTCGATCAGCTGGGCCATCCGGTCCGGCTGCGCGGCCACCTTCCTGGCGAGGTCGGTCGCGGCCTGCCGCGAGTCGCCCTCCGACGCGACCGTGGCGGCTTCCATCCGCACCTGCAGCCGCTCGAGATACTTGCGGCCGAGGGCCTGCAGCAGCAGCCGGTCCCTGGCGATCTCCCGGCCGTCGAACCCGGCCGTGACCGCCTTGAGGACCGGGTCCTCCGGCGGGGCGGTGCTGGCGGTCAGCTCGGCCAGATCGCGTTCGGAGACCGTCAACCCCTCGCGCTCGGCCGCCTCGGCGATCAGCTCGTGGCGCACCAGCTGGTTGACGATGCCCCTGGACACCAGATCCAGCTTCCGGTTGCGGGCCAGGTCCTTGGCCGCCGGCTCGGTGTCGAGCGCGGTGTCCAGCCGCCGCTGCACCTCGTCGACGGAGACCACGCGGTCGCCGATGATGACCGCGGAGTTGATCTGGGTGGGTCCGGAACCGCAGGCGGTGAGCGCGGTTGCCAGCACGGCGAGGACAGCGATCAGCACGCCCGGGTGGCGGATTGCGGTCGTCACACCGGGTACCTTCTCACACCGCCGAGGTCAGCCGACCGGCGCGGGCGTGATCACCAGCGACTCGAGCAGGGTCGTGCACCAGTCGAGCAGCGCCTGGTCGCGCAGCGGGGGCGCGCCGATCCGCCCGCCCGCGGCGCCTTCCGTCGGCCGCGGCACGGACACCGTGCTGGTCACCGCCTTGTACATCGCCTTGGGGTGCAAGCGCTTCAGCCGGACGAGCTGCGAGTCGCGCAGCTGCAGCGGGCTGAACCGGATGCTGCTGCCCTGGGTGGTCACCTCGGTGACGCCGTGCCGGCGGCAGGTCTGCCGGAACGCGGCCACCGAGAACAGCAGCTGCACCGGCGCCGGCGGCGCGCCGTACCGGTCGGTCAGCTCCTCGCCGACCGCGGACAGCTCCTCGGGGTTCCGCGCCGCGGCGATCTTGCGGTACGCCTCCAGCCGCAGCCGCTCGCCGGGCACGTAGTCGTGCGGAATGTGCGCGTCGACCGGAAGGTCGATCCGGACCTCGGCCAGCTCCTCCTCGTCCTCGACCTCCGGCGCCCCCGCGTGCCGGCGGAACGCGTCCACGGCCTCGCCGACCAGGCGGACGTACAGGTCGAAGCCGACGCCGGCGATGTGCCCGGACTGCTCGGCGCCGAGCAGGCTGCCGGCGCCGCGGATCTCCAGGTCCTTCATGGCCACCGCCATCCCGGCGCCCAGCTCGGTGTTCTGCGCGATCGTGGCCAGCCGGTCATGCGCGGTCTCGGTGAGCGGCGCCTCCGGCGGGTACAGGAAGTAGGCGTAGCCCCGCTCGCGCCCGCGCCCGACCCGGCCGCGCAGCTGGTGCAGCTGCGCAAGGCCGAGGAGGTCACCGCGCTCGACGATCAGCGTGTTGGCGTTGGAGATGTCCAGCCCGGTCTCCACGATCGTGGTGCACACCAGCACGTCGTGCTCGCGCTCCCAGTACGCCTCGATGATCTTCTCGAGCCGGTCCTCGTTCATCTGCCCGTGCGCGGTGACGATCCGCGCCTCTGGCACCAGCTCGCGCAGCCGCCGCGCGGCCTTCTCGATCGACGAGACCCGGTTGTGCACGTAGAAGACCTGGCCGTCGCGCAGCAGCTCGCGCCGGATCGCGGCGGCCACCTGCTTGTCGTCGTAGGAGCCGACGTAGGTCAGGATCGGGTGCCGGTCCTCGGGCGGGGTGAGGATCGTGGACATCTCGCGGATCCCGGCCAGGCTCATCTCCAGCGTGCGCGGGATCGGGGTGGCCGACATGGTCAGCACGTCGACGTGCGTGCGCAGCGCCTTGATGTGCTCCTTGTGCTCGACACCGAAGCGCTGCTCCTCGTCCACCACGACCAGGCCGAGATCCTTGTACCGCACGCCTGTCTGAAGTAGACGGTGGGTGCCGATGACGATGTCCACGCTGCCGTCGGCGAGTCCCTTGAGCACCTCCTCGGCCTCGGCGGCGTGGGTGAACCGGGACAGGCCCTTGACGGTGACCGGGAACGACTGCATCCGCTCGGTGAAGGTGTGCAGGTGCTGCTGGGCCAGCAGCGTGGTGGGCACCAGCACGACGACCTGCTTGCCGTCCTGCACCGCCTTGAACGCCGCCCGCACGGCGATCTCGGTCTTGCCGTAGCCGACGTCGCCGCAGATCACCCGGTCCATCGGGACGCCGCGCTCCATGTCCCGCTTGACCTCGTCGATCGCGGCCATCTGGTCGGGCGTCTCGGTGAACGGGAAGGCGTCCTCCAGCTCGCGCTGCCACGGGGTGTCGGGGCCGAACGCGTGCCCCGGCGCGGCCTGCCGGGCCGCGTAGAGCTGCACCAGCTCGGCGGCGATCTGCTTGACCGCCTTGCGCGCCTTGGCTTTGGTGTTCTTCCAGTCCGAGCCGCCGAGCTTGTTCAGCGTCGGCAGCTCGCCGCCGACGTAGCGGGACACCTGGTCGAGCTGGTCGGTCGGCACGAACAGCCGGTCGCCGGGCTGGCCCCGCTTGGACGACGCGTACTCCAGCACCAGGTACTCCCTGGTTGAAGGGGCCCCGCCGGTGTCTTTCACGGTGCGCCGCACCATCTCGACGTACCGGCCGATGCCGTGCTGCTCGTGCACCACGTAGTCGCCGGGCTTGAGCGCCAACGGATCCACGGCGTTGCGCCGCCGGGACGGCATCTTGGTCGACAGGTCCCGGCTGGACGTTCCGTGCCGCCCGCCGGTCAGGTCGGCCTCGGTGAGCACCACCAGGGCCCGTTGCGGCGCAACGAACCCGTCCTCGAGCGCGCCGCGGACCACGGTCACCACGCCGGGTTTGGGCGCCTCGGTGAGGCCGTCCTCGGCGAAGGTGGCCGCGACGTCCACCTCGGCCAGCTGCTCGACGGCCCGCTTGCCGGTGCCGGAGCCCGGCACGACGAGCACCGCCGCTCCCCCGCTCGCGGTGTGCGCGCGCAGGTCGGCGAACGCGCGGGCCACGTCGCCCCGGTAGGACTCGACCGGCAGCAGGTCCAGCCGCAGCACCGCCTCGTCCGGCGTGGTCAGCTGGGACAGCGTCCACCACGGGTGGCCGGTGTCGCGGGCGTGCACGGCCACGTCGGCGAGGTCGCGGTAGGCCGACGCGCCGAGGTCGATCGGGGCCCTGCCGCCACCGGCCGCGGCCATCCACGAGGCTTCGAGAAACTCCTGCCCGGTGCGCACCAGGTCGTGCGCCCTGGTGCGGATCTTCTCCGGGTCGGCCAGCAGCACGTGGGCGCCGTCCGGCAGCACGTCGGTGAGCAGCTCCAGCTCGCCGCCGCACAGTGCCGGGATGAGCGCTTCCATTCCCTCGCAAGGGATTCCGTTGGCCAGCTTGTCGAGCATCTCGTGCAGGTGGGCGTCGGCCTGGTGCCGCCGCGCCAGCTCGGCCGCGCGCTGCCGGACCGGCTCGGTGAGCAGCAACTCGCGGCACGGCGGCGCCACGACGCGGGCCACCTCGCCGGGCAGCGACCGCTGATCGGCCACGGCGAACGCGCGGATCTCGCTGACCTCGTCGCCCCAGAACTCCACCCGCAGCGGGTGCTCGGCGGTGGGCGGGAAGACGTCGACGATGCCGCCGCGCACGGCGAACTCGCCGCGCTTCTCGACCATGTCCACCCGGGTGTAGGCCAGCTCGACCAGCCGCTCGATCAGCTCCTCGAAGTCGCACTCCTGGCCGGGCTCCAGATCGATCGGGGCCAGCTCCCCGAGGCCGGGCGCCATCGGCTGGATGAGGCTGCGGATGGTCGCCACCACCACCCGCAGCGGCGGACCGTCGGGGTGGGCGAGCCGGCGCAGCACGGACAGCCGGCAGCCGACGGTGTCGGCGCGCGGGGACAGCCGCTCGTGCGGCAGCGTCTCCCAGGACGGGAAGGCGCCCACCGCGTCGGGGCCGAGCAGGTCGGTCAGCGCGGCGGTCAGGTCGTCGGACTCGCGGCCGGTGGCGGTGACCACGAGCACGGGTGCCTTGGTGGACAGCGCCGCGACCACCAGCGGGCGGGCGGCCGGGGCGCCTTCGATC
>NZ_DASZCQ010000245.1:0-14008 GCF_035942955.1 Actinophytocola sp.
GACCCGGCTTCCCTTCTCGGGACGCCGGGTCACCCGACGCGTCCATCCGGTCAGGTAGCCGGCTTGAGCCCGTAGGCCCGCAGCAGCGTCTGGTCGACGCTGTTGCCGGCGTCGTCCGCGGCCCGCACCCGCAGCGAGACCGCGCCCGTGGTGTTCTCGATCCTCGGATGCTGCACGGTGGCCTGCAGCCACCCGGTGCCGAGGTCGACCAGGTCGATCCGCCGCCAGGTGCCGCCGTCGTTGAATGAGACCCACGCCTGGGTTCGGGTGATCCCCGGCCCGGTCGCCCCCGGCACGTAGCCGGCGCGCAGCCGGAACGTGAACGCGGTGCGGTCGGTGGTCCGGTTCAGCTCGTCAAGCGTCAGGTCGACGTCGACCTGGGGCAGCGGCGGACGCTCCACGGTGTCCTTCGCCGGCCGGCTCGAGGAGAACACCCAGGTGGTGAACGTGTCGGTCGAGTACTTCGACCATGCGTTCGCCCGCTTCGCGCTCAGCTCCAGCCGGTACCGGGCCGGGGTGGCCAGCGCCGGGAACGTGTCGAACGGGAAGGTGTCGGTCTCTTTCAGCAACTGCGTGCCGGTGAACAGCTTGGTGCTCAGCACGTCGCCGGTGGAGTTCCAGCCGTAGTGCCCGCCGGAGTCGGAGTGCGGGAACAGGGCCATCGTGAACTCGTCCCCGGTGCGCGAGACCTGATCCTCGAACAGGGCCGACGCCCCTGGCCGCGACACCCGCCCGAACCACGTCTCGGACAGCAGTTGGCGCGGTTCGTACCCGACGTAGGTGCTGCTGAACTCGCCGTCGAACGGCGCGTTCGACCAGGCGATGTGCCACCACCGGGTGTCATTGGCCGACACCAGGTACGTGCGCTGCAGCGGGCGCGGCACGTCCCGCACGAAGCCGACCGAGAACGTCGGCCACGGCCGGGAGATGTGCCGGACGTCGGTGCCGAGCACGCCGGGCACGTCGGCGGTGTACCGCGTGTCGATCTGCGCGGCGGTGCCCCGGTCGACGGTGTAGCTCAGCGCCGGCGGGATCCGCTGCGGCTCAGGCAGCAGCAGGTCGTAGGCGTACGGGCTGACCGCGGTGCCGGAGACCTGCACCCGCACCGGCCCGCGCTGCAGCATGTCCACCAGCATCAGGCCGGGCGCCTGCTCGATGGTCAGGCCGCGGATGGTGACCTCCCCGGGGTTGCCCGCCCCGGCCAGCAGCACTCCCGGCCGGTTGTTGAAGATCAGCGCGGCCCAGGCGCCGGCCTTGGTCGCGTTGGCCACCTTCTCGGCGAAGGTGATCTCACCGCGGGAGATCAGCGCGATCTTGCCCTGGACGTCGCGCCCGGTGTAGTCGGCCGGCTTGCCGAGGCCCACGTAGACCAGCGGCAGGGTGTGCCGGCCGTCGACCGGCACCGCGTTGCTCATCGGCTGCGGGTCCAGCGGGATCTCCTCCGGCCGGGTCACCTTCGCCAGCAGCCGCGGCGCGACCAGGTCCCACTTGCTGTAGAACTCGAAGCCGCCCTCGGTCACCGTGGCGGTGGGGGAGGCGTAGCCGCGGCTGATCGGCGGGCTCAGCGTGAACGAGCTGTGGAAGTTCCGGTCCTCGGAGTCCCGGTGGTAGGACAGCGTGAACGTGGTCGGCGCGGCCGGTTTCGGCGTGTCGAGCGTGATCGGGTTGGCGGTGCGGGCGTCCAGCGTCAGCGCCCGGTCCGCGGTGATCTCCAGCTGCGGCTCGGCCACGGTGGCCACCTCCAGCGCGAAGGTGTTCGCCGCGTCCGCGGTGGCCAGGTAGCCGACCAGGCTGTAGGTGCCGGGCCGGACCCGGAACGTCACCGTGTTGCTGTCCTGGGAGTAGAACCTCTGGGTGAACTGGCCGGTCTGCAGGCTCCACAGCTCGGCCCAGCTGATCACCGCGGCCGGCCGGCCGTCCCTGGCGATCCCGGTGACCGTCAGGTCGTACATCTCCGGCTCGACGTAGGCGCCGACCGAGGTGTGCACCACCACGTCCCCGGCGGTGGCCGTGAGGTAGCCGCCGTACAGGTCGAGCGGCCCGGCGTTCGGGTCCACCGAGACGTCCACCGACGCCGTGCCGCCGGCGGGCACCGTCACGGTCGGGCTGCTGACGGTGAACATGCCGGCCGGCGCCGGCCCACTGTCCTTTCCGGACACATTGAGGGCCAGGTCGAGCGTCAGGTCCGCCGCGGTTGCGTTGGTGTAGGTGACGGTCTTGGTGACCGGCTGCTGGCCGTCGTGCGGGAAGGAGAAGAAGCCGAGGTTGAGCGTGCCGGGGCCGGCGTACACCTGCTGGGCGTGCGCGCGGGCCACGTCGAGGCGGCCGCCGCCCTGCTGGTACACGGTCTGGTCGGCCTTCGTGCTGGCCGTGCTGATCAGCGCGTCCTTGAGCTGCCGGTTGGTGTGCCCCGGGAACCGCTGGGCCAGGATCGCCGCCGCGCCGGCCACGTGCGGCGTGGCCATCGAGGTGCCGTCGAGCTGCTGGTAGGTCTCGTCGACGATCGGGCCGAGGGTGGTGCCCTCCGCGCGGGCGGCCACGATGCCGACGCCGGGCGCGGTGAGGTCCGGCTTGATCCCGAAGTCGCCGAGGCGCGGGCCGCGGCTGGAGAACCCGGCCAGCGCGTCCCGCTTGCTCACCGCGCCCACGGTCAGCGCCTCGTCGGCCCAGCCCGGGCTGGCGATCGTGGACTCGCCGTTGCCGAGGTTGCCGGCGGCCACCACGATCAGCATCCCGGACGACCGGCTGATCGCGTCGACCGCCTCGATCAGCGGATCGTTGGTCCCGTCCGACGGCGACTGGGTGCCCAGGCTCATGTTGGCCACCTCGGCGCCCTGCGCCGCCGCCCACTCCAGTCCCTCGATGATCTGGTCGAACGTGCCGGATCCGTTGCTGTTGAGCACTTTCGCGTTGATCAGCTGCGCGCCCGGCGCCACGCCCCTGCGCGCGGCCGGGGCCGCCTCGCCGGTACCGGCCACAATGGACGCCACGTGCGTGCCGTGGCCGAAGTGGTCGAGCGTGTCGGCGTCGTCGGAGAAGTTCTCCGCGGCGACCACCTTGCCGCCGTCGAGGTCCGGATGGGTGTCGTCGATCCCGGTGTCCAGCACCGCGACCGTGATGCCGGTGCCGTCGAAGCCGGCCGCCCAGGCCCGCGGCGCGCCCACCTGCGGCACGCTGTCGGAGAGGGTGGCCCTCACCGTGCGGTTGAGCCAGATCTTGCGGACCGACTGCGCGGTGGCGGTCACCTCGCCCTCGGCGCCGGCCAGTGACTTCCAGAACGCGCCCGCCTGATCCTTGTGCTCGGCCACCGACCGCGCGTTGATGCTCTCCAGCGTGTGCCGGGCCGTGGTGCCCAGCGGCGCGGCCATGGCCCGCGCGTCGGCCCGCTCGTACTGAACGATCAGGGGCAGCGTGGCGCTGCGCGCGTCGTCGTAGCCGTCGGCCAGCAGCGCGGTGATGTTGAACAGCTCCCCGTCCAACTTGCCGGCCGCCAGCAACGGCATGGCATCCGCCGGAACCACGTAGAGCTGGTCACCCACGCGGCGGCTGGCATAGCTGACGTTGGCCCGCTCGGCGCCCGGCCGCAGCGTGGCGGTCGCGTTGCCGTCGCCGAGCGTCCGCACCTCGACGACGTCCCCGGTGATCAGCGTGACGGTGTGCCGGGTGGCCGCCACCGGCGGCGGGCTTCCCGGTTGGGCCGGGGCCGGCGACGCCACCAGCAGCGCGGCAGTGACCGCGAGTCCCAGCGCGAGTGCAGGGTATGTGCGCATAGATCGACACTCGCACGCCCCCTCGCCCGGCGGAAGCGTCACGTCTTCCCAGTTGGGCCTAGGGCAGGCGCACGGTACGGAGGAAGGTGGGCAGCAACCAGACCCGGCCCCGGACCCTGACCTTGCCGCTGAGCAGAGCGCGCGCCCCGCCGATCCGGTGGAACATCAGGAGGTTCAGCGTCGCCGGATCGAACGACAGCCGGACGTCGGTGGCGCCGCCAGGTTGTTCCACCGTCACCCGGCCCCGGTGCAGCACCAGCGTCACCGCGACGGTGTACGCCGAGCGGAGCTCCACCGCGATGCGCCGCTCCCGTGGTGCCTGGTCGTTGTCCAGCAACCGCCCGACGCCGTAGCGCAGCACCCCGACGAGGAACAGGTCGATGAACAGCCCCGCGTGCGCCGGCGGAATGGCCCACCGGGCCCGCAGTCGCCGGGCGATGTCGCGACCGTGGATGAGCAGCTCGTTGAGCAGGTGCGCCAGAATCCCGGCCAGCGGCACCCGCGACCCACCAAGCCAGGGCACCGGCAGCGCCGGATCGAGCTCGGCGCTGACCCGCAGAATCTCCCTGATATCCGTGCGTAACCCCCGTGCCAGCGCGCCGGGATCCCGCTCGGTGAACTGTCGCAGGGTGAGCTCGTTGAGCACGGCCACGGTGTCCACCGTCGTCGCGGCCACCTGCTCGGCCAGCCCGCCCATCGGCAACGCGCGCTCCCCGCCGCGCGCCAGACCCGTGTACTGGAACGCGATCGCCGCCACATGCGCCGCCGTGTCGGCCACCGACCAATGCCGCGTCGCCCGCGCACCCGGATCGCGCGCCGACTCCACCAGCGCCGCGAACCGCTCCCCGGTCACCTCCAACGCCGCCCGCACCGCATGCCACTGATCCGACGAGATCACGCGTCCAGCATGCCCTACGGCGACGCCCGCCCCTGAGTCGCTCGATCGACAGCCGACGTACGGTCCTAGTCGTGCCGGAGCAGCGCGCCCACGCCGTCGGTGAGCGGGACCGGGTCGCCCAGCTCGGGGGTCTCGGCCAGCAGGTCGGCGCCGACCGCGATGGCGGCCGCGGGCAGGACCTCGTCGGCCCGGCCGGGCGCGCCCTCCGTGGCGCCCATGCTGGACAGCTCCGCCTCCTCCACCGCCACCAGCTGCGGCCGCTGACCCGCCCACACGGTCTTGTCGCCGAACGCGGGGTCGTCGATCACCAGCAGCTCGACGTTGGCCTGGCGGAGCGCCTCGGTGGTGGGGCCGAGACCCTGCACGGCTCGCCCGGCGCCGCGGCCCAGCTCGGCCCGGAACCGCTCCAGCCGCTTGCCGTGCTCGAGCCGCCACTGCTCGGCGACCAGCTCCCGGACGTCGCGCTCGAAGGCGTCCCGGTCGGAGCCCTCGGCCCGCCGGCCGGTGTCCACCTCGGCCGCGATCTTGGCGCACGAGTCGGGCAGCGCCCGCCGCAGCAGGGTGCGCGGCTCGATGTCGCCGGCCAGCACGAGCAGCCGGGCCTTGGTGCGCTCCACGAGCTGCGCCGTCTCCCCGGCCACCTGGTCGATGTTGTGCGTGACGGTCGCGTCGGCGTGCGCCTGCACGGTGCGGTGCGACCAGCCGGCCCCGCGTACCTTGTGCACCGGGTGGTCGCGGCCCTCGACGGTGTACGCGGCCACGGTGGTCCCGGCGCCGTCGACCGCGCGCAGGTCGGCGCCGACCTTGTCGACCAGCACCACGACGTGCGGCACGCACCGCGGCCCGGCGATGACCAGCGGCACCAGGTACGGCAGCGGCGACACACGGGCCACGGGCGCCGGCGGCGGATCGGTCAGGTACTCGTCGACGAGCACGCGGTCGCCGGTGGCGATCAGCAGCCGCCCGGCCCGGCCGATCGCGGGCGGGCGCTCCCGGATGGCCTCGTCGAGCGCGGTCAGCGTGGGCTCGCCCGCGTCCTGCTCGGCCAGCCGCTTGCGCAGCGCGCGCCAGCGCAGGTCGATCTCCTTGCCGGAGTCCTCGGTGTCGTGCGTCGCGTCCAGGTACACCGACGCGAACGGGCCTCGGCCGTCGATCAGGTTGCGCAGGACTGCCCTGTCCACTGCTCCTCCTCCGATAGCCGATCAGATCCGTCACAACTCGGGTACCCCGGGTATCGGTGGTCAACCAGCGAGCGGAGCTTGCGGAGCGAGCCATGGACACTGCCCACCGAGCTTGCGAGATGCTGGAGCGGGTAGTCCACCGGCATGGTGGACGCGGTCGTCGTCGGGCAGATAGCCCGGGATCTGGTGCTGGTGGTCGACGAGGTGCCGGCCGCGGGCGGCACGACGCCGGTGCGCACCCGGCGGGAGCTGCTCGGCGGCAAGGGTGCCAACCTGGCCGTCGCGCTGGCCCAGCTCGGCACGCCGGTGGCCGTGCTCGGCGTGGTCGGCGACGACGAGGTGGGCACGCGCCTGCTCGAGCAGGCCGGGGCCGACCGGGTGGACGTGTCCCACGTCGTCCGGCGGGCCACGACCGGTCTGATCGTCGACATCGTCGACGGCGCGGGGCATTGGCGCTACCTGGAGGATCTTCCCGAATCCGGGCTGCTGACCGAGGCGGACGTGGCCACGGCGCAGGACGTGCTGCGGGCGGCCGTGGTCACCGTGGTTCAGCTGCAGCAGCCGTCGGCCGCGGCGCTGGCGGCCGCGCGCTACGCCAGGGAAGGCCGGGACGGGCTGGTGGTGCTGGACGGCGCGCCGCCGCCGGATGAGCGCCGAACGTCCATATTGGACTTGGCGGACGTGCTGCGGACCGACGCCACGGAGGCGAGCCTGGTGGCCGGGCGCGAGCTGCGCACAGCGGAGGAGGCCGTCGAGGCGGCAGGGGAGCTGCTGCACCGGCACCGGATGTCGCTGGTCGCGTTCGCCGTCGGCGACGGCAACGTGTTCGTCTGGGACGGTGGGCAGCTGGTGCTTCCGTTGGTAGACACCGACGTCGTGGACACGACCGGCAGCGGCGACGCCTTCACCGCGGCGCTGGCCAGCACGCTGCGCCGCGGCCACGAGCCGCAGACCGCCGCGCGGTTCGCGGTGGCGGCGGCCGCGGCCACGGTCGGCCATCCGGGTGGCCGCCCCGAGCTCAGCCCCGACGTGCTCCGCGAGTACCTGAACCGAGTAGGAACCTGAGCACCAGGACCGCTCCGAACAGCACGGCGGCCACCCGGCCGCCCGGGTGGCCGCTGACCACCAGCAGTGCCCGCAGCAGGAGCACAAGAAGGTCCATCATCGACTTGTCTTTCGCGTCGGTCAGCGGCGCACGACCCGCCACACCACGCCGGCCGCCGCCGCGCCGAGTGCCGCGCGCACCAGACCGTGATGCCGCGACAGCGCCTGCTGCGGGCTATGCGATTTTGCCTTGTCGTCGAAGCGGCCCCGGGCGCCGAAGTCGGTGTCGTCGTCGACCGGCTCCCACAGGTTCACCGGCCGGTTCGGCTCGTCCTTTGTGGACGTCTGCTGCGCCTTGTACCCGGTGCGAGCCAGGTAGCGGTCGAGCAGGCCGGGGGCGAGCTTGTTGGCCAGCAGCGTGCCGACCGTGCTGGCCCCTACCCAGTACTCCCGGCGGCGCGGATGGTCGGCGGCGCGCACGATCGCCCGCGCGGCCACGTCGGGCTGGTAGATCGGCGGCACGGGCTGGGCCTTGCGGCGCATACGGGACAGTGCCCAGTCGAACTGCGGGGTGTTCACGGCCGGCAGTTGCACCATGGTCACGCGGACCTTGCTGCCGTCGTGCATCAGCTCGCACCGCACCGACTCGGTGAACCCCTGAATGGCGTGCTTGGCCCCGCAGTAGGCGGACTGCAGCGGTATCCCGCGGTACGCCAACGCCGATCCCACTTGGACGATCGCGCCGCGGTCGCGCGGGAGCATGCGCTGCATGGCGACCCGGGTGCCGTGCACGAAACCCAGGTAGGTCACCTCGGTGACGCGGCGGTACTCGTCCGGCCGGATGGCGACGAACGGCGCGAACACCGTGGCGAACGCGTTGTTGACCCAGACGTCGATCGGGCCGAGCTCGCGCTCGACCCGATCCGCCGCCTCGGCGAGGGCGTCGTGGTCGGCGACGTCGACCGGTACGGCCAGAGCGGTGCCCCCGGCCGCCGCCACCTCCTCGGCGGCGTTGGCGAGCCCCCGCTCGCCCCGGGCGAACAGCGCCACCCGGTCACCCCTGGCCCCGAACAGGCGGGCCGTCGCCCGCCCGATCCCGGCGCTGGCGCCGGTGACCACCACGACCCTCGCGTCCATGGGCTCAGCTGCCGAGCCGCTTGGCGAGGAGCTCCTTGCCCTGCTCGGCACCCTTGCGGCTCTCACCCTGAGCGCGACGGAAGAACTCGGCGAGCTCGGTGTCCCGCTCGCGCTCGGCGTCCTGGATGTAGGTCTCCAGCCGCAACGCGTTGCTCAGGCACTGCTCGACGAACCAGATGATGTTGTAATCCTTGTCCTTCGTACCGGTGACCTGGCCGGTCTCGGTGTTCTGCACAGTTCCTCCTTCTTCTTTCTTGCGTTATGCAGGGTTACCCAGTCGCAGCGTCGGCAACCACCGCATGACCCAGTCCCATGGCGCGCGGGCCGGCGGCGGGTCCACCGTCGCCGGCAGCTTGGCCGCCTCGTCGTGGAACCGGCCGTTGCTGGCGAAGTCCTGGGGATAGGCCGCGCGGTCCACGCCGCAGTACGTGCCCGACCGTCGGGCGTGGCGCAGCACCTCGTCCCAGTCGTCGATGGTCGCCAAACCGATCGAGCGGATGCCGTGGGAGAACAGACCGAGGTGGATCTCGTCGTACGGCTCGGCGGTGCGCAGGTACTCGTCGAGGGTGTCGCGGGCCGGCTTGGTGCCGAACAGCGCCCAGTACGGCACCAGCCCGAGCGCCAGCGGAAGGTGCACGTCGATCAGCACGAACGAGCCGACCAGCAACCGGTCGGCCGGCACGCCGTGCTCGGTGTACCAGGCGCGGTACAGCTCGGCGACCGGGCCGCTCAGCGCGTCGGCGTGCGGGAACGTCAACCGCTCCAGCGCGAAGCCCCGCTGCGCGCACAGCTCGGTCAGATCGGGCAGCAGCGCGGAGTCGAAGCCCCACTCCGCCTCCGGGCTCACCGCGTCCGGCGCCGGCCCGTCCCACGCGAACAGCTCGGATCCTTGCTCGGCAAGGAAAGCGGTCACCCGCTCGCCGCCGGCGGCGTACTCCCGCGCGCTCATGCCGCCGACCGCGCCGTGCTGGAACACCTGCCGCTCGCCGACGGCGGTGGTCGACCAGCGCTCGTCGCAGTCGACCACGACCACCGTGCCGCCGGGCTCGAGGCGTTCGTGCAGGAACCGCCGGTACGCCGCCGGCAATGTCCGGTACTTGAACCGGAAGTAGGCCATGTGCTGGATCATCAGCCGGTCCTGGTTGGCGTCGTGCATGTGGTGCACGACCATGTTCGGGTTGGCCGACGCGAAGGCGTCGCGGGCCGCGGCCAGGTCGACCATGGCCGCCCGGGGCCGGTCGGGATCCAGGCCGGGATGCCGGACCGGAACCAGGAATGTCTGTGGCAGCCAGGGAATCCCGGCCAGCGCGGCGAGGTGCGCGACCGCGCCGGAGGACGAGCCGATCAGCACCGCGGGGTAGTGCCGGCGCGGGTACTGGTTGCAGGCCCAGCGCGCGACCTGCTCGGTGTCGACCTCGCCGATGTGCTTCTGCGGCACCGCTTCCGACCAGCCCGACCAGGTGTAGATCTCCGCCCGTGCCCGTGCCGGCATGCGGTTGACCAGCGGCAGCAGCCGGCTCGCCGTGCGCGCGGCCGGGCCGAGCCCGAGCGCCGGGCTGTCCGCGCCGTGCAGGTGCCTGGCGAGCACCCGCAGGAAGGTGGACGCGGAGTCGAACGAGGCGATCGCCCGGTTCGGTCTCACCGCGCACCCTTCCCCGAGGGGGCGACCTTCCCGGCCAGCTCGCGGATCGGCTCGCGCCACGCCCCGGGGTCGCCCCAGAGGAACGTGTGCGGGCCGGGCACGGTCACCAGCCGGCCGTCGGGGGCCCGCTCGACCAGCTCGCTGGCCCACTGCTCGGTGCACAGCCGGTCGTCCCGGCCGAGGAGCACCAGCAGCGGTTGGGACAGCCGCGGCACGGTGTCCTCGAGGTGATCGCGCAGGTGCACCCGGATCAGGCGGACCAGCTGCCGCGCCCCGGCCCGTTTCCACTCCGGACGGTGGCTTTCGTCGAGACCGGGCATGGGGTACTTGGCGTCGCGCCGCCAGTAGTACAGCGCCCGCGGGAACGAGCGGGCCTTGGGGTCGACGGTGGGGCTGGCCAGCACCACGGCCGCCACCCGCTGCGGCCGGGCCGCGGCCGCGTGGGCGGCCACCTGGGTGCCGCTGGAGTGTCCGATGAGGACGGCCGGGGGCAGCTCGGCCTCGTCCAGCCAGTCGCACACCGCCTCGGCGTAGCCCGGCACGTCAAGCGGGTGCGGCGGGTCGGCGCTGCCGGCCAGCCCCGGCAGGTCGATCAGGTGCACCTGCGTCCAGGTCAGCGCGGCCAGCGCGGGCAGCAGGTAGTCGGCGACGGCCAGGCCCATCACCGCGACCACCGGCGGCGCGTCCGTCGGCTCGCCGAGGACGCGGCTGCGCACCCGGCCGTGCCGGGTATCGGTGAACCGCACCAGGTACTCGTCGGGCAGCCGTGGCATGAAGCCCGTATACCCCGGCTGATGTTGGGTAACCCTTGGTCATGGCTGTTGCCCGACCCGACCCGCTGCACTGGCTGTGGTACGCCTGCGGCGGGCGGCTACCCGGCCGGTACCGGGAATGGGTGCGGCACGATCTCACGGTTCCCACCTGGCGGTGGCGCTATGCGGGCAAGATCCTCGTCCGGGCGGTGCCGTTCCTGGTCGCGGGGTTCGTCGTGCTGAACCTGCTGCCCGGTGTGCCGGCCTGGCTGGCGATGGCGGCGATGGGTTTCGCGCTGCTGTACACCTTCTACTTCACGCTCACGTCGTCCGACGAGTTCCGCAAGGTTCGTCTTGTGCAGCACGGCTTCCCGGCCAGCGCCGCTAGCGCCGCGCAAGGCTCACCCGAGTCAGGGCGGCGGCCAGGCGGGCCTGGTCGTCCGGGCTGACCAGCTTCGCCAGCCGGTCCGGATCGGCTGGCAGCCCGACCTTCTTGGCTCCGACCAGGGCGCGCTTGTCGAAGTACGGGCGCAGCCACGGCCAGACGGCTTGCGCCTCCCGGCAGAAGATCTGCGCCCCGGTGGCGCCGATGCGCGGGAACTCGGTGAGCAGCTGGCGCAACCGGCCGACGTCGCCGTCGGCCTTCTCGGCCAGGTGGCGCAGATCGCCGTGGTAGGTCTCGATGACGCGCTCCGCGGCCTCGCCGAGGTACCGCGCGGTGCTCTCGTCGTAGCGGACGTAGTGCGCCCGGCCGAGCGCGTCGACGCGTTGCTGCCAGGTCGACTCCCGCATCGCCTTGGGCGTACGCCAACCGGCGCGGAACAGCTCGCGGGCCGCGTCCACGGCCAGCTCCGCCTTGATGCGCACGGACAGCAGCGTGGTGAGCACCAGCAGCTGGTACAGCGGCGCCGGCTTGTCGGCCAGCTTGATGCCGGCCTGCTCGGCGTAGGTCGTGCCGCGCTCGGCGAGCAGCTCCTCCACGGTGTTCTTGGTGGCGTTCTTGGTGACCATGGCATTGTCCTCCGCAAACTCGGGTACCCGGGTCATTGCGAGGTACACCCGGGAGGGCGCGATGCGGCTTCGGCGCAGCAAGGTTTCCGGTCCGGGGTTGCGCCGGATCCGGCGCGGGCGCGGGTTCTCCTATGTGGACGCCGACGGCGCGCCGGTGACCGATCCCGAGACCCTGGACCGGATCCGTGCGCTGGCGATCCCGCCGGCCTGGCGCGACGTGTGGATCTGCCCGCAGGCCAACGGGCACATCCAGGCGCTGGGCACCGACGACGCCGGCCGCCGGCAGTACCTCTACCACACCGAGTGGCGCCGGGCCCGGGACGAGGAGAAGCACGACCGGGTGCTGGCCCTCGCGGCGCGGTTGCCCGAGGTGCGGGCGCGGATCCAGGAGGATCTGACCGTCCCGGGGCTCGGCCGCGAGCGGGTGCTCGCCGGCGCGCTGCGGGTGCTTGACCGCGGCGTGTTCCGCACCGGGGGAGAGGAGTACGCCGAGGAGAACGACTCCCGCGGCGTGGCGACGCTGCTGCGCGAGCACGTGCGGCCGCGCGGGGGCGAGCTGCTGTTCGACTTCCCGGCCAAGAACGGAATCGAGCGGACCGTCGGCATCCGCGACCCCGAGCTGACCCGGCTGATCATCGCGTTGCGCCGCGGCCGGGCCGACGGCGAGCGACTCTTCGCATACCGCAACGGAAGCGGTGAACGCCAGGAGCTGCGCGCGCGGGACGTCAACGAGCGGTTCAAGCAGCTCGCCGGCGACGAGTTCACCGTCAAGGACATGCGCACCTGGACGGCCACCGTGCTGGCCGCCACCGAGTTCGCCACCCTCGACCGTCCCACCTCCCAGCGCGCCGCCCGCCGGGTCGAGGCCGCCGTGATGCGCATGGTCGCCGAGCAGCTCGGCAACACCCCGGCCGTCGCCCGCCGGTCCTATGTAGACCCCCGAGTCTGCGCGGCGTTCCAGGAGGGCCGCACCATCGCCGCCGCCCTCGAGGTGGCCGAGACCCTCGACGGCAACGACTCCCGTGAGACCCTCGAGCGCGCCACGCTGGACCTGCTGACCCGGTAAGCGGACGATGGTGGAGCCGTTGTCGAGCCAGGCGGGCGGCGATTCTTCCGTAGTGCGGTCCTGGGCGCCGATCTTCTTCCGGGACGCGACACTGTGATCGTCATCGTGGGGTGCCGTGGAGGTGGAAGGTGGACGCCAGCGCACCGATTGCGACGGGTCGGGTGACGATCAACGTGGCGCCGGAGGAGGCGTATCGGGTGGTGAGTGATCCGACGGTGATGGTGAGGTTCGCCGAGGAGGTGTTCCGGGTTCGGTGGTTGGGCGGGGCCACCGAGGCGGCGGTGGGGGCGCGGTTCAGCGGGACGAACCGGAACGGGTGGCGGCGCTGGGTGACGCGGTGCACGATCACCGACGCGGAGCCGGGGGAGCGGTTCGCCTACGAGGTGAGCACGCCGTTCCGGGTGCCGATCGCCCGGTGGCAGTTCGACATCCAGCCGGCGGACGAGGGGTGCACGGTCACCGAGTCGAGCTGGCTGCGGGTGCCGAGCTGGTTCGTCCCGTTCGCGATCTTCATCACCGGCGAGCCGGATCGCCCGGCGGCCAACAGGTCGCACATCGCCGCGACGCTGGCCCGGCTCAAGGAGCACCTCGAGTCGCGGCGACAGTCGGGGTAGCCAGGTCGACCGCCGGCAGGTCGGGGAAGTCGTCCGGGCGGTGGGTCACGATGAGCGCGGCGCGGTCGGCGGTGAGCGCTTGCAGGTCGGCGGCCAAGGCGGCGGCCGTGGGCCCGTCGAGGTGCGCGGTCGGCTCGTCGAGCAGGACGAAGTGGCGGTCGGCGAGCAGGGCGCGGGCGACGCCGATGCGCTGGCGCTCGCCGCCGGAGACGCCGGCGCCGTGCGCGCCGAGCGGGGTGTCCAGTCCGGCGGGCAGGCCGTCGAGCCAAGCGCCGAGGCGGGCGCGGCGAAGGGCGGTCCGCAGGTCGGCGTCCGTGGCGTCGGGGCGGGCAAGGAGCAGGTTCTGCCGCAGCGTGCTGTCGAACAGGTGGGTGTCCGGGCCGCACCAGGCGAACCGCGCCCGCACCGCGTCCGATGTGGACGCTCGGGTGTCCACCGTGTCCAGCGCGATGCGCCCGGCCGACGGGTCGAGCTGGCGCATGATCGCGGCGAGCGCGGTGCTCTTGCCCGCCCCGGACGGTCCGGTGAGCACGACGCCGCGACGGGCGCCGACGTGCAGGTCCAGTCCGGTGACCGCGTCGGCGGCGGCGCCCGGCCAGCGTACCGACAGCGCCTCGACGGTGAGCTCGGTCGTACCCGAGACGTCCCGCGGGGCAACGGGTTCCGTGATCGGCGTCGGGGTGCGGTCCAGCTCGGCGAGCCGGTGCGCGCTGTGCCGGGCGCCGAGCAGCCGGGCCGCGGCGTCGGGTAGACCGGCGACCAGCTCCGCGGTGGCCAGCGGGGTGAGCGCGAGCACGGCCAGCTCCGGCCCGGGGAGCCGGCCGGCCCGCAGCGCCGCGATACCCATGATCAGGCAGGCGACGGTGCTGGCGCCGATGGCCAGGGTTCCGGCG
>NZ_DASZCQ010000246.1:0-10960 GCF_035942955.1 Actinophytocola sp.
GACCTGGGCGATCGGCTTGTTCGTCTCGCGGACGATCCGGACCGCTCCCTCACGGAACTCCCGGTCGAACCGCCGTCGCTTCTCCGGCATGGCGCATCATCCTCATAGTCCATGCCTCCACGGTCTGGGGGGAACCTCAAAGAGTGTTTGCGCTGGTGAGTGGGTTGTGGATGCGCCGAAGCTCTGAAGGTGTGTAGGCACACGACTGTGGGCGTGTCGCTGGACATGGCCTGCTGTTGACCGAACCCCTCGTGCCGAGTGTGCGGTGGGAATCATGGCGGGGGGATTGCTGATCTGACGCTGTGTCGGGGGTCTTGGGTGAGGATTTCGAGCACGGTTCTCACCGCTGTTGGTGTGGGGTTGTTGTCTCGGACGACGGCCTGTGCAAGTGTTCGCCGGACTCGGAAGTCGTGGTCGGTGGCGAGCCGGGGGAGGAGTTCTGGGTATCGTTCGGGCTCGTTCATGCTCAGTAGCGCGCTTACCTGTTGGACGATCGAGTGCTGGTGTCCGGCGAGAAGGTTGGCGTCGATCATTCGGGTGATGTCGGCGGGGAGTCCGGCGAGGACTGAGGCGCCGATGTGGATGTCGTGCTGGTCGCTGCTTCGGAGCAGGTTCATGGCTTGGTCGCGTACCCATTCCTGCTCGTCTGCTGTGGTGGCTGACTTGTGCGCCAGCCGCAGTCCCGGCCCTCGCAGGGATGCGGATCCCATGGTGATCTTGAATGCGCTCAGGGGGTGCGGCTCGCCGGTGAGTTCATCTAAATGACTGCCGTCGTGGTCTCCGGTCACGAAGCCGCGGGCAAGGGCGAACGTCTCGGCCTTGACCGCCGGCTCTTGCTCGAGCACCAGATTGCTGGCGGCCGTTAGCGCGTCCTGCCGGTTCGATGCAGCCTCACGAGGGTCAGTAGCGATGGACATCAGCTTGTCCAGGCATGCTCTTGTCTGCTCGGCGGAAAGAGTGCGGGTGAGATAGGCGTCGCTCACCAGTGAGGTGCCGAAGCTGACCTGTGTCGGGTTGGGATCGGGACGTTGCAGGATGCGTGACCGGGCCTGTTCGGCGTGCTGGCTAACGAGCGGATATTTCGGGTCTAGATCGCTCAACACGACGTCAGCCAGATAGCGGCCCTGTTCAGCCAGCTCGATCACCCGATCCCGCAACCGAGTGCGATCGGCTTCGGGCAAGGCCGCCGACTTGGGCGGCAACTCGTCGGCGCGGCCTGAGAGAACGGCGAGTACTTCGTCACGAACGAGAATCTTCTGCGCGTGTTGGACGTCGTAGTGGGCCAGGTCGAGAAGTCGGGTAAGAGCGATGACCGCGAGTCCGGGGTGGGCCAAGGCGATCTGTGCGCACGCTTCGGCGTGCTGTTTGTCGGTGGCGGTAGCGATTCGGCTCTCGGGCGACGTCAGCGGCAAGCAGCTCGAGAACTGCGGCCGCTCGATCAGCCGTGCCCGCGCGGCCAGCTCGCACGCACTCTGCGCGGCATGCAGCGTCAGGGCATCTGTCGGTGAGTCGATCAGTTCTCCGGCTCGTCCACGCGCTGCGAGATCGGTCAACTGCTCGAGCAACGTGGCGGCTGTCTGGTCGTCGAGCAGGTCGGCTTGCGCTGAGGCTTGGGCGGCTCGTGCACACAGC
The DNA here is from genome assembly GCF_035942955.1 of Actinophytocola sp. GTDB lineage: Bacteria > Actinomycetota > Actinomycetes > Mycobacteriales > Pseudonocardiaceae > DASYTH01. Next base: position 1,633 of record NZ_DASZCQ010000246.1, read on the forward strand.
ACCCACCACGGCTCGTCGGACAGCGCGCCAACCGGCAGCACGACGTCACCCACTTCGCCGGCCAGCTCGGTCACCTTCTTGACCCGGCCGGCACGCTGGTAGAACACGGCGGCCAGACCAGGCTCTCGGTTGTTTCGGTAGAGGTCTCCCAAGAATTCGACAGCCTCCATCTCGCTCGCCCAGCTGCCGGTCACGACACTGTCGATGAGCCAACGTCGGGCCCACAACACGGCCTCGATCGGCCGCCCGCTGACGAATGCGGCCCTGGCTGCCTCACTTGGCTTGCGTACCCGTTCCAGCAGACGACCGGAGGCGGTCGCCCGCAGCGCCTGCGCGAGCCGGTGTTCGTCATCAAGATCTGTGGTCCACGGTCCGTACTGGACGTTCAGCGACCGAATCGCATACAGCCAGTTCGCGGCGTCAGCGCTGAACCCGGCGTGGATGCCGTCGTGAACCGCATCCCGCCACGCCTCGAGCGCTTCCTCGGCGCGGCCCTCCAGGCAGCACCGGCGCGCTTCCCGCGCGCTGATCAACGCTGCGTGGGCTCCCGCCACAGCATGACGTGTTGCGGCTTTCAACAGCGCCTGGCGCTCACGCTGATCGTATTCGGCGCGCACCAGTCGCAGCCGTACCACCAGGTCCGCATTGTCGGTATCCTGCCCGGCCGCGCCGTCGATGGCCTGGCGCACGAGCGCATCCAGTTCCGGCAGACGCTCCGGCTCGGTCGCCAACACATCCTCAGCCAGCAGCAAAACCAACAACGGCTGGTAAGCAGGCTCCACCTCACTGCCCGACGTCAAGGCTTTCCACACTCGGTCCGGGGAACCGAGGGGACGCAGCGTGTCGTCCACCGCCGCCTGCAGCAGCTCAATGTGGCGCCTGCGGGCGGGTACTGCTGGAGACAGCGGCTCGGCCGCTTGGTCGAGCTCCTGCATCCGGCAGGCGAGTACGCGAGCCTCGTGGCGGTCGCCGTGGTGCAACGCGGCCGCGGCGAATTCCCCGGCGAGGGCGATCGCGTCGTCGACCAATCGCGCTTCCTGCAGCGCGTCGAGCTGACGTCGACGCAGCACGAGGGAATGACCACGGAACCCAGCGTCAAACAGACGCTCGGCCAGGCTCCCGTAGAGCTGGGCGGCGTCGCCGGGATTCTCGGCACGCTTGCTCTGAGCCTCCCGCAGCAGGGGTGTGACGTCCGGGGTATTGAGTGGACCCAACAGAATGCGTTCGGCTTGTTCCTGCCGATCCGGGGGCGGCGCCGGCACCCCGGGCAACGGGGCTCCGGTGCAAAAGACCTCGGCCGTCTCTCGCGTCCAGAACCGGGTAACGACATCAGCCATATAGCGGAGATAGTAGTTGATCTGCTCGCTGCCCCACAGATCAAGCTCGAGGTCGGGATGCGCATCTTGCAGCGTGGCCAATTCGTCGGCGAACTGGGTGCCTTCTGTCGCGGCGGACGTGGCGACGATGAATCGATACGCCGCGAACGGGCGCCTACCCTTCGTGAAGGTCGTGATGGCATTACGGAGATCGGCAGCAATGAACGACTGGTAGTCCTTGCACTGGATGACCGTGTACCGGCCGTCGGGCTCTCGACCGGCCAGGTCGATGCCGTGCTGTGCTTGTCCCCGAACGCCGTAGCGCCGCACCTTGATACCCCGCAGGCCCAGCACGCGCCGCGATACTGCCAACATCAACTTCTCAAACCTGTCCCAACCGATACTGAGGTCGAGGTCTTCTCCCGCCGGACGCATCGCCGGGACGCCAGGCCCCACCGGCGAGGCCAAACCCGGGTCCTCGGCGACGGCAACCCAGACCGGCTCGTCAGCGCCCTCCGACTGCTCCGGATGACTTGTCCATTGGTCGTCTTGCACCACAGATAGAAGTCGGTCCTATACCGCCGACGGCCACTGGGCCATGTGCCATCCGTGTCGGTTTGCAACGCCAGCAGCCACGCCTGCCACGACAGCTAACGCAGCCCTCCGGTCAAGGATCACGGGCACATCCAGCACTCTCTCGTACCGGAGGCATCGAGAACCCCGCACACACGCCGCTGACCGGGCGGCTGCATTGCTGGTGCCTCCGGTGCACCTAGTCTTGGCGATGTTGGTCGAGCTGTGGTCGCCGCACGGCAGCACTGGCATGGTGCAGGCCGCCATCTCGGCGGCTCTGTCGTCCGGCCTCACCTGGCGCGATATGGCACACCTGGCGGCACGTGATTGTCCTGACAACTGGCTGTTGTTGATCTTGTTAGGCGGCCCGCTTCCCGCCCGGGAGCACCCACGGAGCACCCATCAGGCCAAAGTGGACTAACAGATGATCACTGAAGATTATTAGAACGGCAAAACCGCAGGTCATCGACGGTGATGACCTGCGGTTTATGAGTGCGCCGCCAGGGACTCGAACCCCGAACCCGCTGGTTAAGAGCCAGCTGCTCTGCCAGTTGAGCTAGCGGCGCGGTGCAGGGGGGATGAGGCCCCTGCGGACGGCGGAACCGTAGCACACGGGTGGGGGTGGCTCGAAATTGGATGGGTCGGGGCCGCTTCGGAGTGTTCCGCGGAATAGGGTCCGGGGATCGGGCACACTACTGGGCGAAACGGACTACCGGTGCGGGCAGATCGGACGGGTGGCATGACTGTGGGGAGCGGTGCGGTGACGGGGCGCGCCGTGTGGGCGGTGGTCGGGTTGGTGCTGGTGGGACTGGCGGGGTGTACGAGCGCGCCGGCCGAGCAGGGGGCGGCGCCGCCGGGGTCGACGAGCCAGGGCCCGCCGGTGAGTAGCCCGGCGCCGGAGGTTACGCCGGTGGGATTGGCGATCGTGCCGGGGGACAAGGCCGTGGACGTGGCGCCGGGGGAGCCGGTGCGGGTGACGGCGACCGGCGGGCGGCTCACCGAGGTCGTGGTGACGAACCAGGACGGCAAACCGGTGGGTGGGCAGCTCGCGGCGGACGGGACCTCGTGGCAGTCGACGGAGCCGCTGGGGTACGGGAAGTCGTACACGGCGACGGCCACCGGGCAGGGCGCCGACGGGAAGACCGCGGCGGCGACGGCGAGCTTCAGCACGGTGACGCCGCGCCGGCAGACCAACCTCTCGATCAGCCCGCTGGACGGCCAGACGGTGGGGGTGGGGCTGCCGCTGGCGTTCTACTTCGACACCGCGATCGCCGACAAGGCGGCGGCCGAGCGGGCCATAAAGATCACCACGACGCCGGCGGTGGAGGGCGCGTTCTACTGGTTCGACGACCGGCAGGTGCAGTGGCGCCCGGAGGACTACTGGAAGCCGGGGACCAAGATCACGGTCAACGCCGCGGTGTACGGCAAGGATCTCGGGAACGGCGTGTACGGGCGGGAGGACCGGGCGGCCAACATCACCGTCGGCGACTCGGTGATCATCCACGCGGACGGCCAGACCCATCAGGCGACGGTGGCCATCAACGGCGTGGTGGCCAGGACGATCCCGATCTCGATGGGCAAGCGCGGGTACGAGACCCCGCAGGGCACCTTCGTGGTGATGAGCGAGCACACCAACTACATCATGGACTCAAGCACGTACGGCGTGCCGGTGGACTCGCCCCAGGGCTACCGCACCAAGGTCGCGGTGGCCACCCGCCTGTCCAACAGCGGGATCTTCTACCACTCCGCCCCCTGGTCGGTGCGCCAGCAGGGCAACTCCAACGTCAGCCACGGCTGCATCAACATGTCGACCGAGAACTCCCGCTGGCTCCAGGAGGTCTCCAACCGGGGCGACATCTTCATCGTCAGCAACAGCGGCGGGCAGCGGCTGGAGCCGACGGACGGCATCGGCGTCTGGCAGATCCCCTGGGCCGAGTGGCGCAAGGGCGGCAAGCGGTAGTCAAGCCGGAACCAGTTTCAGGCCCCGATCACAGCACGCTACGATGATGCGGCCGCGGACCTCCTGAGGGTGCGCGCATGGTGGGTGTAGCTCAGCTGGTAGAGCACCTGGTTGTGGTCCAGGATGTCGCGGGTTCGAGTCCCGTCACTCACCCCATGGAGTGCTCGCCGAGCACGATGTCGGCGATGGCCTTGGCTTCCTCGCTCGACGGGCCGGGGGCGGGCACGAAGGCGGTGCGCCGGTAGTAGACCAGCTCGCGGATGGATTCGCGGATGTCGGCCAGGGCGCGGTGGGTCAGGCCCTTGTCGGGCTGGGCGTAGTAGATGCGCGGGTACCAGCGGCGGCAGAGTTCCTTGATCGAGGAGACGTCGACCATGCGGTAGTGCAGGTGGCCGTCGAGGGCCGGCATGTCGCGGGCGATGAAGCCGCGGTCGGTGGCGATGGAGTTGCCGCACAGCGGGGCGGTGCGCGGCTCGGGCACGTGCGTGCGGACGTAGTCGAGCACCTGCTTCTCGGCCTCGGCGAGGGTGACGGTCGAGCGGCGCACGGCGTCGGTGAGCCCGGAGCGCGCGTGCATCTCGCGGACCACGTCGGGCATGGCGTCGAGCAGGGCGTCCTCGGCATGGATGACCACGTCGACCCCGTCACCGAGGACGTTGAGGTCGGCGTCGGTGACCAGGGCGGCGATCTCGATCAACGCGTCCTCGCCGAGGTCGAGACCGGTCATCTCGCAGTCGATCCACACCAGATTGTCGGGCACCGGACGAGCTTAACCGTCGCTCGGGCTGCGAACCGGCATGATCCGACTACGCTCCCGCAGTGTGACCGAGGTGAAATCGTCCAGCCCGCACCGGGAGATCGCGGCCGGCTACGCCACGTCCGGCCCGGCCGTCGAGCTGGGGACGGTGCTGGTCGGCGGCGAGGTCGACCCGGGCGCCGGGGTGCGCATCCCGCTGTCGATGATGAACCGGCACGGCCTTGTGGCCGGCGCGACGGGCACCGGCAAGACCAAGACCCTGCAGCTGATCGCCGAGCAGCTGTCCCTCGCCGGGGTGCCCGTGGTGCTGGCCGACATGAAGGGCGACCTGTCCGGGCTCGCCCAGCCGGGCCAGACCAACGACAAGATCACCCAGCGGGCCGCGGACACCGGCGACGACTGGCAGCCGACCGGCTTCCCGGTTCAGTTCCTGTCGCTGGGCACCAGCGGCCCGGCGGTCCCGGTGCGTGCGACGGTCAGTAGCTTCGGGCCGATCCTGCTGGCCAAGGTGCTCGGCCTCAACGACACGCAGGAGTCCACCCTCGGGCTGATCTTCCACTGGGCGGACTCGAAGGGCCTGCCGCTGCTGGACATCAAGGACCTCCGCGCCGTGATCACGCACCTGACCAGCGACGCCGGCAAGGCCGACCTGGCCGGGATCGGCGGGGTGTCCCCGCAGACCGCCGGGGTCATCCTCCGCGCGCTGTCCAATGTGGAGGCTCAGGGCGGCGACGAGTTCTTCGGCGAGCCCGAGCTGGACGTCGCCGACCTCATCCGCCAGGTCGACGGCCGGGGCGTGCTCAGCCTGATCGAGCTGAGCGACCTGCACGCCAAGCCGGCGCTGTTCTCCACCTTCCTGATGTGGCTGCTCGCCGAGCTGTTCGAGGAGCTGCCCGAGGAGGGCGACCTGGACGCGCCGAAGCTGGTGTTCTTCTTCGACGAGGCGCACCTGTTGTTCCACGACGCCTCGAAGGCGTTCCTCGACCGGATCGAGCAGACCGTCAAGCTGATCCGGTCCAAGGGCGTCGGGGTGTTCTTCTGCACGCAGCTGCCCACCGACGTCCCCAACGGGGTGCTGTCCCAGCTCGGCGCCCGGGTGCAGCACGCCCTGCGCGCGTTCACCCCGGACGATCAGCAGGCGCTGGCAAGGACCGTCAAGACCTACCCGACCACGGCGCACTACGAGCTGGCCGAGGCGCTCACCTCGCTGGGCATCGGCGAGGCGATCGTGACGGTGCTGTCCGACAAGGGCGCGCCGACCCCGGTGGCCTGGACCCGGCTGCGCGCGCCGCGCTCGCTGATGGACACCATCGGCGAGGACGCGATCCGGCAGGCCGCCCGCACTTCCGAGCTGAACGGCAGGTACGGCCAGACCGTGGACCGCGAGTCGGCCTACGAGCTGATGGCCAGCAAGATCGCCCCGCCGCCGCAGCAGCCTCGGCAGCAGCCGGAGCACGCCCCGGAGGCCAAGGAGGAGCCGCGCTTCGTCGAGAAGGTCATGGGCAACAGCGCGGTCCGGCAGTTCTTCCGGTCCGCGGCGAGCGCGCTGGCCAGGGAGCTGACCCGCGGCCTGTTCGGCAACCGCCGCCGGCGTTGATCACTTAGCTACTGGCGCTCCCGCCGGACAGCGGTCACGCTTGTGGTATGGGTAAGGACGTCGCTCAGACCGTGTTCACCCGGGCCGACCGGCAGCGGTTCCGACAGAAGATCCGCCGTTGCCTCGACGTGTTCGCCCAGATGTTGGCCGAGTCGCGGTTCCAGATCGGCCCGATGGCCGGGCTGGAGATCGAGCTGAACCTGGTCGACGACGCGGGCGACCCGACGATGCGCAACGCCGCCGTGCTCGAGGCGATCGCCGATCCCGCCTTCCAGACCGAGCTCGGCCAGTTCAACATCGAGATCAATTTACCGCCGCGCCGGCTCAGCGGGGACGGCCTTACCACCTTCGAGGAGGAGGTGCGGGCCAGCCTGAACGCGGCCGAGGCGCACGCCAACACCGTCGACGCGCACATCCTGATGATCGGCATCCTGCCCACCCTGATGCCCAAGCACATGAGCTGGGACACGCTGTCGGCCAACCCGCGGTACGCGCTGCTCAACGAGCAGATCTTCGCGGCCCGGGGAGAGGATCTGGAGATCAACATCGCCGGCGCGGAGCGGTTGGCCGTCACCGCCGACACGATCGCCCCGGAGAGCGCGTGCACCAGCGTCCAGTTCCACCTGCAGGTGGCGCCGGAGTCGTTCGACCGGTACTGGAACGCCAGCCAGGCGATCGCCGGCATCCAGGTCGCGCTCGGGGCCAACGCGCCGTTCCTGTTCGGCAAGCAGCTGTGGGCCGAGACCCGGATCGCGCTGTTCGAGCAGGCCACCGACACCCGGCCGGACGAGCTGAAGGCGCAGGGCGTGCGGCCCCGGGTGTGGTTCGGCGACCGGTGGATCACCTCGATCTTCGACCTTTTCGAGGAGAACGTGCGCTACTACTCGGCGCTGCTTCCGTTGTGCGACAAGGAGGATCCGGCCGAGGTGCTGGCCCGCGGGGACACCCCGGAGCTGGGCGAGCTGCGCCTGCACAACGGCACGATCTACCGGTGGAACCGGCCGATCTACGACGTGGTGCGCGGCCGGCCGCACCTGCGGGTGGAGAACCGGGTGCTGCCGGCCGGGCCGACCGTGGTGGACACGCTGGCCAACGGCGCGCTGTTCTACGGGCTGGTGCGGTCCCTCGTGGACCAGGACCGTCCCGTATGGACACAGATGAGCTTCTCGGCCGCCGAGGACAACTTCCACGCCGGGGCCAAGAACGGGATCGACGCCCGGGTGTACTGGCCTGGCATCGGGGAGGTGCCGGTCACCGAGCTGGTGCTGCGCAAGCTGCTGCCGAAGGCGCACGAGGGGTTGGAGGCATGGGGAGTGCCGGCGGAGGACCGGGACCGGCTGCTCGGGGTGATCGAGCAGCGGTGCATCACGGGGCGCAACGGGGCGAGCTGGCAGGTGGACACGGTGCGGCGGCTGGAGGAGACCACGGAGGTCAACCGGGAACAGGCGCTGCGGGAGATGACCAGGCGGTACGCCTCGCACATGCACAGCAACGAGCCGGTGCACACCTGGCCGGCGGTCTAGGAGTCGTCGTGGACGGAGGCGTCCACGACCGCGTCGCGTAAGGCCGCGCGGAGCCGACCGACGTCGAGCGGGGATAGGATCGCCGTCTCGCCGGGTGGGGCGACGAGCACGACATGACCACGTCTGGCGATCACCTGCAAATCCCGCCGCCGGCCGGCGATGTCGCGGCAGGTGACCCACCATTCCTTGTGGCCACTCACAGTGATCAACCTCCCGGTGTGCCGCGGCACGCTCTCCCCGTCCCTGTCTGCTCCACGAACGGGTGACTAGTGCCGGGGGTTACTGTGACGGCGAAACGATGACTTTTCGGATGCCCTTTGAGGCAAGGAGAGCGCACCATGGCCGAACCACATCGCATCGTCATCCTGGGGACCGGGCTGGCCGGCGCATCCGCCGCCGGTGAGCTGCGGGCCAAGGGATTCTCCGGTGAGGTTGTGCTGATCGGCAAGGACCGGTACCGGCCGTACGAGCTGCCGCCGCTGTCCAAGGGGATCCTGCTCGGCGACGCCGACGAGCCGGACTGGGTGCACGACGAGGACTTCTACGGCAAGCAGAACATCGACCTGCGGCTGTCGACCGTGGTCACCGAGCTGCGCCTCGGGGACCGGGTGGTGATCGACGAGGCCGGCACCCGGTACCCGTACGACCGGCTGCTGCTGGCCACCGGGTCGCGCCCGCGCACGCTGTCCCTACCCGGCGCGGAGCTCGACGGGGTGCGCACGCTGCGCACGCTCGACGACTCGAAGGCGCTGCTCGCCGCGCTGTCCGGGGGTGGCCGGGTGGTGATCATCGGGGCCGGCTGGATCGGCTGCGAGGTGGCCTCGGCCGCCCGCAAGCACGGCGCCGACGTGACCATCGTCGAGCGCCTTCCGTTGCCGCTGCACCAGGTTCTCGGTGACACGATCGCCGCGGTGTTCCGCGACCTGCACACCGAGCACGGCGTGCAGTGGCGGTTCGGCGCCGACGTCGCGGAGCTGACCGGATCGGACGGCCGGGTGACCGGGGTCCGGCTCGGCGACGGGAGCACGCTGCCCGCGGACGTGGTGGTGGTGGCCGTCGGCGCGGTGCCGCGGGTGGAGCTGGCGCACGCGGCCGGGCTGGAGCTGTCCGACTCGGTGCCCGGCGGGGGCGTCGACACCGACGCGACCCTGCGCACCTCGGCGCCCGACGTGTACGCCGCAGGGGACATCGCCGCGCAGTACCACCCGAAGTACGACCGGCGGGTGCGCGTCGAGCACTGGGCCAACGCCAAGGATCAGGGCACGCACGTGGCCGGCAACCTGCTCGGCGGGTCGGATCCGTACACCGCGATCCCGTACTTCTTCTCCGACCAGTACGACCTCGGCATGGAGGTGCGCGGCCTGGCCAACCCGTTCCGCGACGAGCTCGTGGTCCGCGGCAGCCTGGAGACCCGGGAGTTCATCGCGTTCTGGCTGCGCGAGCGCAGGGTGCGCGCGGCGATGAACGTCAACATGTGGGACGACGGCGACGCCCTGCAGGCGCTTGTGGACAACCAGACCGAGGTCGAGCCGCAGGTGCTCCAGACGGGAGAGCTCGGCAGCCTGGTGGGGTCGTGAGCCTTTCTGGGCTATAGCACCAGAA
>NZ_DASZCQ010000247.1:0-27145 GCF_035942955.1 Actinophytocola sp.
CCGCCACCCGGGTGGCCGCCGAGCTGGGCGGCGCCGACACCGCGATCGCCGTGACCGCCGACGTCACCGACGAGGACGCCGTCCGGGCCGGCCTCCACGCGGCCGCGCTGGCCTTCGGCGGGGTCGACCTGGTGGTCAACAACGCCGGCCTGTCGATCTCCAAGCCGCTGCTGGACACCACACTGTCCGATTGGGACACCCAACACGACGTCATGGCCCGCGGCTCGTTCCTCGTTTCCCGGGAGGCCGCCCGGATCATGATCGCCCAGCAGCTCGGCGGCGACATCGTCTACATCGCCAGCAAGAACGCCGTCGTCGCCGGGCCGAACAACCTCGCCTACGGCGCGGCCAAAGCCGACCAGGCACACCAGGTCCGACTGCTGGCCGCCGAACTGGGCGAGCACGGCATCCGGGTCAACGGCGTCAACCCCGACGCCGTCGTCCGCGGCTCCGGAATCTTCGCCTCCGGCTGGGGCGCCCAACGCGCCGCCGTCTACGGCATCCCCGAACACAAGCTCGGCGAATACTACGCCCAACGCACCCTCCTCAAACGCGAAGTCCTCCCCGAACACGTCGCCAACGCCGTCTTCGCACTCACCGCCGGAAACCTCTCCCACACCACCGGCCTGCACATCCCCGTCGACGCCGGCGTCGCCGCGGCCTTCCTGCGATGAGCACCCGGGTCGCCGCCGTCGATCTCGGCGCGGCCAGCGGCCGGGTGATGACCGCGACCGTCGGCCAGAACACCCTGGATCTGACCGAGGTCGCCCGCTTCCCCAACGTTCCGGTACGGGCCGGCGGCACCCTGCACTGGGACATCCTGCGGCTCTACCAAGGAATCCTCGACGGGCTGCGCGCGGCCGGACCCGTCGACTCGATCGGCATCGACTCCTGGGGCGTCGACTTCGGACTCCTCGACGGCGACGGCAAGCTACTCGGCAACCCCGTGCACTACCGCGATTCCCGCACCGACGGCGTCGCCGATCAGGTGCTGCGCGAGGTGTCGCCGGCCGAGCTCTACGCGGCCACCGGGCTGCAACTGCTGCCGTTCAACACGATCTTCCAGCTCGTCGCCGCCAGGGACACCGCCCAGCTGGCCGCGGCGAAGACCCTGCTGCTGATCCCGGATCTGATCGCCTACTGGCTCACCGGCGAGATCGGCGCCGAACGCACCAACGCCTCGACCACGCAGCTGCTCGACGTGCATACCGGCGGTTGGACCACGGATCTGGCCGCCTGGCTGGATATCCCGGCCGGCATCTTGCCGCCGATCCGTGAGCCCGGCTCGCTCATCGGCCCGCTCGACGCCGACCTCGGCCTCGGACCCGTCCCGGTGACCGCCGTCGGCTCGCACGACACCGCCTCCGCCGTCGTCGCCGTCCCCGCCGACGGCGAACGGTTCGCCTACATCTCCTGCGGCACCTGGTCGCTGGTCGGCGTCGAGCTGGATCACCCGGTGCTCACCGAGGACAGCCGCGCGGCGAACTTCACCAACGAGTCCGGTGTGGACGGTAGGATCCGGTTCCTGCGCAACGTCATGGGCCTGTGGCTGCTGCAGGAATGCCTACGCGCCTGGGGCGACCCCGACCTGGACGAGCTGCTGCGCCGTGCGGCCGAGGTGCCGCCGTTCCGCGCGGTCGTCGACGCCGACGACCCCACCTTCCTGCCACCCGGCGACATGCCCGCCCGGATCGCCGCCGAATGCGCCCGGCTGGGCCAGAGACCGCCGGGCGACCACGCCGAGACCGTCCGCTGTGTCCTGGACAGCCTCGCCCTGGCCCACCGCGCCGCCCTCACCGACGCCCAGCGCCTGTCCGGCCGCGACATCGACGTCGTCCACATCGTCGGCGGCGGCGCCCGCAACCAACTGCTGTGCCAACTCACCGCCGACGCCTGCGGCCGCCCCGTTCTCGCCGGCCCGGTCGAGGCCACCGCCCTCGGCAACGCCCTCATCCAGGCCCGCGCCCTCCGCGCCGTCCCCGACGACCTGGCTTCCCTCCGCGCCCTGATCCGCGCCACCCGACCCACCCGGCGCTACCAGCCCCGCGCCGACCCCGCCGCCTGGGCATCGGCGGCGGCCCGCCTGCGCAACCAGGTCACGGGTGGAGCAGGGCCTTGATCGCGCGGCGCTCGTCCATCGCCCGGTAGCCCTCGGCGGCCTGCGTCAGCGGTATGCGGAATGGTGATCGTGTTTCACCGCCGTGCGGGGTGGAACCCGTGGGCGTGCGAACTGTGTCGCTGCTTGCCGCGCTGGTCGTTGCGCTCGTGGGCTGCTCGGACGGTGACGTGGTGCGGCGCGACGGGTTGCCGGGCAACCGGATGGTCAGCTCGGACGCCGCCGACCGGCGGGAGGCGTGGCTGAACGTGGTCAGCGGCGCGGACGCGATCGTGATCCGCGCGGTGCACCTGGACGGCCGGTTGTTCCGTGCCTGGACTCCGGACGGCTCCCGGGTCGCGCCCCTCGCCACGGTCGACCGCGACGTGGTGCGGCTCGGTCTGCACGGTGACGGGCCCGCCGAGCTGCATGTCGACGTGAGCTCCGAGGTGCTGTGGCACCTCCGGCTGGACGGCGGCGCGACCGTGCAGACCCTCGAGCTGGCAGAGGGAAAGCTCGGCTCGCTGGACTTCGGCGCCGGTAGCGCGCGGATCGAGGCGGTGCTGCCGCGTCCGAGCGGCGTCACCCTGGTGCGGATGACCGGCGGCGCGAGCACGTTCGACGTGCACCTGCCGGCCGGGGTGCCGGCCAGGGTGCTGCTGGCCGGGGGCGCCGGCCAGGCAAGCATCGACGGCGCGGTCCGCAGCGGCATCGCCGGCGGCACCGAACTGTCTACTCAGGACCAATCAAGCGCCGACCGCTACGACCTGAACCTCGTCGCCGGCGTGTCCGCCTTCCGCCTCGAGCGCACCTGAGCGGCCTCAACGGGTCGGGCCGCCGGGGCGGGGCGCCGCCAGCGGGTGCCGAGCCGCCGCCGCCGGCCGCGGTGCCGGTGTCGACGCCGACCTTGAGCGTGACGGTGTAGCCGTTGGTGACGTCGCCGGTCACGGTGGCGAGTTGGGTGGCCCGGGTACCCGACCGAAGCTAGGCACGGAGCCTGTGCGTGGCCTGAGCGTTCCCCATGCCCTCGCTGTGCGACGTACTCCATTATGGACAGTGTCGAATACTGTCGAATGAGTGAGCGATCGTTGACACCGCGTCGCCCCGCGGCGAATACTCGAGTTCGTTCTTGTGCGGTTATGTCCAAATAACTCAGTGTCCTGGGTGATTGCGGTGGGTGTGATGCGCAGGTTGTTTGACGTGCTGCTGGTGGTGGTCCTGACCTGCGGGCTGCCCGCCGGGGTGACCGCGGACGCCGCGCCGGGCGATCAGGTCCTCGCGGCGGGCGGATCCGGGGAGCGCAGCGCGGATTTCGGCGCCGGGTGGCGGTTCGCGCTGGCCAACCGGACCGGGATCACGGACCCGACCGGGGCGTTCGCGCACGCCCAGGACGTGGACTTCGACGACTCGGGCTGGCGGCGGGTCAGCGTGCCGCACGACTGGAGCATCGAGCTGACGCCGACCCCCGAGGGCGGCACGACCAGCGGCACCGGCTTCCTGCCCGGCGGGTTGGGGTGGTACCGCAAGACGTTCACGCTGCCGAGGTCGCTGGCCGGCAAGCGGATCTCGATCGAGTTCGACGGCGTCTACATGGACTCCTACGTCTACGTCAACGGCCAGCAGGTGGCCAACCATCCGTACGGCTACACCGGGTTCGCGGTCGACATGACCTCGCTTGCGCACACCGACGGCCGGACGCCGAACGTGGTCGCGGTCAAGGTGCAGCACCAGTTGCCGAGCAGCCGCTGGTACTCCGGCAGCGGCATCTACCGCAAGGTGCACCTGGTGGTCACCGATCCGGTGCACATCGCCCGGCACGGCGTCTACGTGACCACACCGGACCTGGCCGGCACCATCGGATCCGGGTTCGCCACCGTGCGGGCCCGGACCACCGCGGTCGACGAGCGCGGCGACACCGCCGAGGCCACCGTGGTGTCCACAGTGGAGGATGCGGGGGGCCGCCGGGTGGCGCGGAAGCGTACGCCGGTGCCGCTCGGCGCGGACCCGGGCACGGTAGGCGCCGACCTGCGGGTGGACCGGCCGATTCTGTGGTCGCCGGAGAACCCGTACCTGTACACGTTGCGCACCGAGCTGGTCGTCGGCGGTCGGGTGGTCGACGCGACGACCACCCCGTTCGGCATCCGGTGGTTCGTGTTCGATCCGAACGAGGGCTTCTCGCTCAACGGCGTGCCGACCAAGCTCTACGGGGTCAACCTGCACCACGATCTCGGCGCGCTCGGCGCCGCGGTCAACTCCGACGCGATCGTGCGGCAACTGACGATCATGAAGGGCATGGGCGTCAACGCGTTGCGGACGTCGCACAACCCGCCGGCGCCCGAGGTGATCGAGGCCTGCCAGCGGCTCGGCATCCTGATGATGGTCGAGGCGTTCGACACCTGGCGCCGGCCGAAGGTCCAGTTCGATTACGGCCGGTTCTTCGACGCCCACAGTGACGCCGACATCGCCGAGATGGTGCACGCGGCGAAGAACTCACCCGCGGTGGTGCTGTGGTCGATCGGCAACGAGATCCCGGACTCGACCAGCGTCGCGGTCGGGGTGCCGATCGCCAGGAGGCTCATCGCCGACGTGCGGGCGATCGACACCACCCGGCCGATCGTGATGGGGTCCGACAAGTACCGCAGCGTGCCGGCGCCCGGGTCGGCCCAGGACCAGATCCTCGGCCTGCTGGACGGGATGGGCCTGAACTACAACACCGCGGGCTCGGTGGACGCGCTGCATGCCCGCTATCCCACCAAGTTCTTCTTCGAGTCCGAGTCGTCCTCCGAGACCTCGACGCGGGGCGCCTACCAGGACCCGCATCTGCTCAACACCGGCGAGAACTACACGCCGGGCAAGCGCGACACCTCCTCCTACGACAACAACATGGCCTCGTGGACGATGAGCCACGAGTACGGGCTGAAGAAGGACCGGGACCGCAAGTTCTTCGCCGGGATGTTCCTGTGGTCCGGGATCGACTACATCGGCGAGCCCACGCCGTACGACGTGTTCCCGGTGAAGTCGTCGTTCTTCGGCGCGGTGGACACCGCGGGCTTCCCCAAGGACGCCTACTACGCCTACGTCAGCCAGTGGACGACCGCGCCGATGGTGCACCTGGTGCCGATGAACTGGACCGACCACGAGCCCGGCGAGCCGGTCACCGTGTGGGCTTACTCCACTGTGGACACCGTGGAGCTGTTCCTGAACGGCGCCTCGCTGGGTGAGCGCCGGTTCGACCACAAGACCACGCCCTACGGTCGGGAGTACCTGGAGACGACCGAGCCGACCGGGGACGACAAGAACGTCACCACCGGCCCGTTCCCCGGCAGCTACACCAGCCCGAACGGCAGCGCCGGCAAGCTGCACCTGACCTGGGAGGTGCCGTTCGCGCCGGGCCGGCTGGTCGCGGTGGCCAAGCGGGACGGCGTCGCGGTGGCCCGCGACGAGCTCGTCACGGCCGGCGCTCCGGCGGCTCTGCGGCTCACCCCGGACCGCCGCCGGATCAGCGCCGACGGCGAGTCGCAGGCGTTCGTGACGGCTGAGGTGGTCGACGCCGCTGGTGTCGTCGTGCCGGGCGCGACCACCCCGATCTCGTTCGGCGTGCACGGCGGCCGGCTGGTCGGCCTGGACAACGGCCGCCAGGAGAGCGCGGAGAACTACACGGCGACCACGCGAACGGCGTGGGCCGGCAAGGCACTGGCAATGGTCAGGGCCGGCGACCGGGCCGGGCCGGTCACGATCACCGCCAGCGCGCCGGGGTTGCGCTCGGACCGGGCCACCGTGCTCGCGCTGCCGGCCGGCAACGGCACCCGGCCGGCGAGTGTCGACCCGGTTCCCGCCGACCCGGCTCCACCGTCCACAGCGGACGATCCGGTGGCCGACGCGAGCTACTCCGGCGCGCCGAACACGCTGCCGGCGGCCATGCTGGACGGCGTCACCACCAGCGGCGGCTGGTCCAACGCCTACGTCAAGGCCGCCACCGCCCTGCTGCCCGCGGTCAGCAGCGCGCACGCGCGCGAGTGGGTCTCGGTGGCCTGGCGGCAGCCGCACCTGCTCGGTCAGCTGTCCGCGTACTTCACCCTCGACGCCACCCGCACCCTGCCGGCGTCGATCACGGTGTCCTACTGGGACGGCGACTCGTTCGTCCCGGCGACCAACCAACGGATCACCTGGGCGACCGAGTCCAATCAGCCAACCGTGATCGCTTTCGATGCTGTCCAAAGTAGACTGATACGCCTGGACATGACCAGCCGGGCTCCCAACACCTCCAACGGTTTCCTGCAGATAGCCGAGCTCCAACCCGTCGGCTCATAGGGGTTCGTCAAGACATTGCCGCCCAGGCGCCGACCAGGGTGGGGAGCTTGAAGGTCGCGTCGTGCTGCATGGTGTCGTGGATGAGCCGGTCGGCCAGGGTGTCGACGTCGACCTCGTCCGGTGTGGCGATGCCGGTGCGGTCGAGGACCGGGAGCAGCGTGCGCAGGATTGCCGCGGCCATGCGGGCGGCCTCGGGATCGCCGGGCGGCCGGTACTGCTGCAGGCCGAGCACGGTGACCGGGTCGAGGCCCGCGCGCCGCATGACCTGCCCGAGGCGGGCGCCGAGGCTGGCGTCCAGGCCGGACCGGCGGAAGGCTTCGGCGATCCAGAACCCGACCCGCTCGCCGATCGGAGTCGGCGGAAGGCAGCCGATGGCGGTCATCTCGTACTCCATCATCGCCACGACTCCGCCCGGTCGCAGCAGGTCGGCGAACCGGCGCAGGATGCGGACCGGATCGGGCAGGTAGAGCAGGGTCAGCCGGCCCACGACCGCGTCGAACTCGCCGGTGATCCGGACCGTGTGCAGGTCGTCGTGCAGGAACGACACGTTGGTCAGGCCGGACCGCTCGGTGCGGTGGGCGGCCAGGGTCAGCGCCTTTGCCGACTGGTCGATCCCGACGACCGACCCGGTGGGCCCGACCAGCTCGGCGGCCAGGAAGGCGACGTCGCCCGCCCCGGTTCCCAGGTCGAGCACCCGCATGCCCGGCGCGACGCCGGCCAGCTCGAGGACGGTGCGGGTGGTGGGGCCGAGGATCCGCGCCTGGTGCTGCAGCCGGTCCAGCTCGGCGGGATCATGGCCGAGCAGATACTCCTGGTCCGTCGTCATCGATGTCCTCCCACGGTCCGTCGCGGTGTGTGCCGCCAGCATCGCCGCGGATACGCCGCCGCACGTGACGGGTTGCTGGAGATCCTGTGGAGATTGCCGACACATCGGGTTGACCCGCGGCGATGAACGTGGCGGAACAACAGCGCAGAGGACCAGCACCATGTACCGGTTCGAGGACTGCCATGTGGACCCGCGCCAGTTCGAGCTGCGCCGCGGCGGCGACGTGGTGCACGTCGAACCGCAGGTCTTCACCCTGCTGACCCACCTGATCGAGCACCGGGACCGGGTGGTCACCAAGGCCGAGCTGCTGGACGCGGTGTGGGGGGACCGGTTCGTCAGCGACTCGGCGCTGACCAGCCGGGTCAAGGCGTTGCGCCGCGCGGTCGGCGACGACGGCGCCCGGCAACGGATCATCGCCACGGTGCACGGCGTCGGCTACCGGTTCGTGGCCGAGGTGGCCGAATGCGGCAACCACGGCCCGCCCGCGGAGCGCGGCGCCGACCGGACCCAGCAGATCCGGTACTGCGTGTCGCCGGACGGCGTGCGCCTGGCGTACGCGATCTCGGGAACGGGTCCGCCGCTGGTGAAGGCGGCCAACTGGCTCACCCACGTCGATCTGGAATGGTCCTGCCCGATCTGGGCGCACTGGCTCGACGGGCTGGCCCGCCACCACCGGCTGATCCGGTACGACGAGCGCGGGTGTGGACTGTCCGACTGGGAGGTTGCCGACTTCAGCTTCGACGCCTGGGTCAACGATCTCGAGCTGGTGGTGGACGCCGCCGGGCTCGACCGGTTCCCGCTGCTCGGCCTGTCACAGGGCGCGGCCGTCGCCATCGCGTACGCGGTGCGGCATCCGGAGCGGGTGTCGCGCCTCGTGCTGGCCGGCGGCTACAGCCGTGGCCGGCTCGCGCGGGCCCGGACGGCCGAGGAGCGCGAGGAGGCGGCCCTTGATCTGCAGCTCGGCCGGATTGGTTGGCGGCGCGACGATCCCACGTTCCGCCAGGTGTTCGCCAGCCAGTTCCTGCCGGACGGCAGCCGGGAGCTGTGGGACGCGTTCAACGACCTGCAGCGGGCCACCACCTCCACCGAGAACGTGGTGCGCTTCCTGGAGGTGTTCGCGCACATCGATGTGTCCGCGCTGGCCGCGCGGGTGCGCTGCCCGACGCTGATCCTGCACTGCCGCGACGATCTGCGGGTACCCAAGACCCAGGCGCAGGAGCTCGCCGCGCTCATCCCCGGCAGCGAGCTGCGGTTCCTACCCAGCCGCAACCACATCCTCACCGCCGACGAACCGGCCTGGCCGGTGTTCCTCGACCAGGTCCACCGCTTCCTGGCGGCCGACCCGCACTAACCTCCGGCCGATCTCCCGCCGATCTCCCGGAGAACTCCAAGCACCGATCCGTGCCGGTCCCGCACGCTCTGCGGCGTTGTCCCGTTCGTCCTCAACGCCAAGGAGCGATGATGGCATCCATCCCCAACCTGCCCGTGGTCGTGGACCTGTCGACCGTGACCGCCACGAAGAACGGCGGCGTCGGTCCCGCCGAGCCGTACCTGCTGACGGTGTTCTTCCAGTTGGACGGCGGCACCATGCGGATCGAGACGCGCGCCGACGGGAAGCTGGTGCTGCGCGGTGAGCCGGTGGTCAGGAGAACCAACAGCCGGCACGGCAACCTGCCGCAGATCCGGGACGGCGAGACGGTGCCGGTGCCGGACTCGGTCGGCCGGTTCGCCACCACGATGCGTCCGATCCCGCTGCCGGGGTCGCTCGGCGACCTGGTGGTCGGCGGCGCCTCCGGCGCCGTCGGGATGCTCTACGTGCTCGCCGAGCAGGACGGCCTGCCCGACCACGCCATCCTCGCCGCGTACGACACGCTGGTGGAGGAGTTCACCAAGGAGCTGCGCAAGATCCGGGACGGCATCGTGATCGACCCGGCCAACCCGGCGACCAACCCGTTCACGGTCAGCGAGGAGGTCAAGAAGGCGATCACCGAGCGGATCGCGGCCAAGGTCAGGGACACGATCCTGAAGAACACCTTCCTGGTGCTCAACGCCGACGACATCCTCGGCAGCGACGTGCTCGTGTTCACCGAGGCGGGCCTGCTCGCCGACCGGTCCCAGCCGTTCAGCAAGCGGTTCGACGAGGGCGTGCCGGGTGACTGGACCGTCCGCGGGTCGGCGACGGCGACGCTGCCCACCGACTTCGCCCGGCGCCGCCGGGTCACGCTCGACCTGGACAAGCTCACCTGCGTGACCGCCAACGAGAGCGGGCTGGCCGGCCCGGACGAGCCCTACCTGTGGAACCTCTTCTTCACCATCGACGGCAGCACGGTCAGCCTCGGCAACAACTTCCGGCTGGCCGGCACGGCCGTGGTGGTCGGCAGCCCCGGCAGCCAGGGCAACCTGGGCGTCGACCCGGTCAGCGCCGGCCAGACGATCCAGATCCCGGACGCCGTCGGCCGGTTCGCCCCGCAACTGGACCTGATCCCGTTCCCGCCGCTGCTGCGCGGCTCGCTGGTCGGCGGCATCTCGGGCGTGATTGGGTGCGTGTCCGTGCTCCTCGAGCGGGACCTCGTCTCGGCCGACGCCGCCGAGGCCGGCCACCAGGCGTTCAACGCCGAGGTCACCCGGGTGCTCAACGAGCTCATCCCCACGCTGGGCGTGGGCAACGCGACCCCGAGCCCGGCCGACCTCGAGGCGCTCAGCGGCCGGATCGGCCAGAAGGTGCGGGCGGCGATCCTCGAGGAGGGCAACATCCTCGAGGACCTCTTCGCCGCGCTCGACCCCGACGACGTCGTCGGCTTCCAGGTGCGGCTGTTCACCCACACCTCCCTGCTCGACGACCCCCAGCAGCCCATCACCGCCACGTTCGACCAGGCCGGCCACTACGACCTGACCGGGTCCGTCTCCGCCACCCCGGCCTAGACGTCACACCTATGCCCCGCGCACCGGGGTTTCCAGGGTGATGTCGCCGAACTTCTCCTTGCGTATGGCCCGGCCGACGGTGCGGACCGGCAGGCTCCAGATGCTCCGGTCGGCGATGCGTTTGGCCAGTTGCGCCGATTCCCAGTTCGACCGCTGGTGCACGAGGTTCACTTCTTCGTCGTCGGTCGTGGCCAGGTAGGAGATCGCCGACCACCATACCCGTTCCCGATAGTATTTCAGGCCGGTTCCGGACAGCACGACGTCGAGTCCGTTCATCGTTTTCCGGAGCAGTTGGATGCCGCCGCCGTAGTCCCGGGTGAGGGTTTCGGCGATCTGTGGGATCGAGCGGATAAGAATGTTGTTGACCTGGTCGTGGTCGAACTTGCGGCGCGGCAGGGATAGGTGCTGGACCTCGTCGCCGTGCTGTTTCAGGTTGAGATACGTTCCGTAGGCGAGGTCGTAGTTGATGTGGGCGTTCAACCCGAGCAGGAGGTCCTGCAGGACGGTGGAGCTCCGCTCCTGTGCCATGCCGTGCGCGACCTTCCAGGCCCGCTCGGCGTCGGGATCCCGCTCGAAGGTGGTCAGCGACCGGAAGTAGAGGGACGCGAAGTGGCCGGCCTGCGAGCTCACCCAGCCGGCGTCGAAGAAGATCGGGTTCGTGTAATCTCCCCGCTGATTGATGGCCGCATGCACATTCAGGGTGATGATGTAATAGGCGCGCAGGAAGATTGCCCGGTAGTCGTCGCGCTCATGAAAGTATCGCAGGGCGTTCTGCATGCACGGAATCGCCTCGTCGATGTTCGCCGGTCGCTGCGCGGCAATGTCGTCGAACTCGCTCATGTGTCTCGGGGGTTGATCACGGGGAACAGGTAGTGGTCGGCCAGGTGGTTGAGGACGCGGCGGGCGGAGCGGAAGCGTTCGGCGACCTCCACGATGGTGGCAAGGCGGTCGGTGCGGACCGGGGCGAGTTGCCAGGCGGTGCGGTACCAGCGGGCGCCGAGCAGCTCGAACAGCTCGATGGCCGGTGTGGCGATCATGCGCTCGTGCTCGTCCCGTGCGCTGACGCCGGCGATCCGCACCAGCCGCGCGGCGTCGACGGGGGACAGTGCGCGATCGCCGGCGTAGTCGGGGAAGACGCCGGTGAGGAACAGGCTGACGTCGCCGAGCCGCCGGTAGATCCCGGGCCGCTCGGCCTCGCCGACCGCCTCGAGCAGCCCGGCGAGGCGCACCGGGTCGAGCTCGTTGAACCGCCGCCACCGCCACCCGTGCCGGGTCCGGACCGGGTAGCGCCCGCTGGCGATCCTGGTGAACGAGGCGAGCAGCTCGATCAGGAACAGCCGGCGCTCCGGGGTGGCCAGGAAGTCGGCCAGCTGCGGGGTGTCGAACACCGGCACCTTCTGCCGCAACCCGGCCCGCTCCGGCACATGCGACATCGACGCCAGCTCCCGCTGGGCCCGGTGCACCACCACGGCGAACAGCAGGAACGGCGACACCTGCAGCGGCACCGCACGAGCCACGGCCCGCTCGCCGAGGATCGCCTCGAACACCCGGGGATCGGCGAGCACCGCCGGGAAGGAGTCCTGGTCCCGGCGCAGCTCCGCGGCCGGGATGTCCAGCGCGGCCGACAGCAGCCGCAGATCGCCGTCGGTCACGTGGTCCGTGTAGAGAGCGCCGGCGCCGTCCACGTGCCCAAGATTACTTCGGATCCCTCGCACGTCGATCGACGACCCGCCCGGTCCAGCGAAGCTGCAATCGCCGTCCAGGATCGGCGGCGTTCGCGCCTGTAGGGTCGGTCCGGGTGAACCAGCAGTCGGCTGCCGCCGTATGGGCTAGTGGTGGCGGGCCGGCGACGAGTAGCTCCACCGGGAGGAACGGATGGCAGCTCGGGCGCAGATCGGCGTCACCGGTCTGGCGGTCATGGGTCGCAACCTGGCGCGCAACCTCGCTCGGCACGGGTACGCGGTGGCCCTGCACAACCGCTCCGTGGCGCGGACCCGGTCGCTGGTCGAGGAGCACGGGGACGAGGGCGTGTTCGTGCCGACCGAGTCGGTGTCGGAGTTCGTCGCGGCGCTCGAGCGGCCGCGGCGGGTAGTGATCATGGTGAAGGCCGGGGCGCCGACCGACGCGGTGATCGAGGAGCTGGCGCCGCTGCTGGAGCCCGGCGACATCCTGATCGACTGCGGCAACGCCCACTTCGCCGACACCCGCCGCCGCGAGGCCGAGCTGCGCGAGCGCGGCCTGCACTTCGTGGGGGCCGGGGTGTCCGGCGGCGAGGAGGGCGCGCTGCTCGGCCCGAGCATCATGCCCGGCGGCTCGGCCGAGTCGTACGCCTCGCTCGGCCCCATGTTCGAGCAGATCGCCGCGCAGGTGGACGGCACGCCGTGCTGCACGCACGTCGGCCCGGACGGCGCGGGGCACTTCGTCAAGATGGTGCACAACGGCATCGAGTACGCCGACATGCAGCTGATCGCCGAGGCGTACGACCTGCTGCGGGACGGGCTCAAGGCCGAGCCCGCGGACCTGGCCGCGATCTTCGACGAGTGGAACAGCGGCGACCTGGAGTCGTTCCTGATCGAGATCACCGCCAAGGTGCTCGCGCACGTCGACGCCGCGACCGGCTCGGCGTTCGTCGACGTGGTGCTGGACCAGGCCGAGCAGAAGGGCACCGGCCGGTGGACCGTGCAGACCGCGCTGGACCTCGGCGTGCCGGTCACCGGGATCGCCGAGGCCACCTTCGCCAGGGCGCTTTCGGCGCATCCCGAGCAGCGCGCCGCCGCTCAGGCCGCACTGCCGGGGCCGAGCTCGGTGCCGCCGCTTGCCGACCGGGACACGTTCATCGACGACGTGCGCAAGGCGCTGTACGCGTCCAAAGTGGTCGCCTACGCGCAGGGCTACGACCAGATGGCCGCGGCGAGCGCGGAGTACGGATGGAACATCGACCTCGGCGCCATGGCTACGATCTGGCGCGGCGGCTGCATCATCCGGGCCCGTTTCCTCAACCGCATCCGGGAGGCCTACGAGCGCGACCCGGGGCTGCCGACCCTGCTCGTCGACCCCTATTTCCGGGACGCCGTGGCGCAGGGCCAGGAAGCCTGGCGCCGGGTGGTCGCCCACGCCGCGCAGACCGGCATCCCGACCCCGGCGTTCTCCTCGTCGCTGGCCTACTACGACGGTCTGCGGTCCGCCCGCCTGCCGGCCGCGCTGATCCAGGGCCAGCGCGACTACTTCGGCGCCCACACCTACCGCCGCGTCGACAAACCGGGCACGTTCCACACCTTGTGGGCCGAGGACCACCGCGAGGTCACCGCCTGACCCGACAATTAGTACAACTTCACTGAACATCGCGCCATTGGCGTGCGATCCACAAAAGAATGATGGGTCGGCGTCGGTGGTTTCAGTGAATATCCTAAGCGGATCCTCATGCTGGGAGCGCGACTTAGTCCGGTCGGGGTATTTCTTCGTGCCGGCCATTCCTCTTACCCTTTGTGATACTGCGGTCACCGCCGTTGCGTAATAGGCGTAATAGGGGTCGGCTATGAGTAAAAGAGCGCGCAATGCGCGGCAGCTTGCCAGCCTGCTGACCGGAAAATCCGGCACATTGGTCAGGGTCTACTACGACCACGCCATCCATCGGCACCGCGTCATCTGGACCAGGGGACCGGATGTCGCCCAGATGTACAACCTCGCGATGCGGCACGCGCATGCCGTCCCCGGCCTGGACCTCACCAGGATGCTATGGGACCGCGGGACGTCGGATTGATCTAGTGAAAGCGCTGGTAGCCGGGGGTGTTGCATAATTGGCGGCGTGTCGCATCCGGTGGTGAGTCGCCGTCGTGAGGTGGGCGGGGGCAGCGCGCGGTCGTTGCTGATGACCGTGTTGGGGGAGTTCGTCCTGCCGATGGACGGGCCGGTGTGGACCGCGGCTCTGGTCGACGCGCTGGGGTTGTTCGGCGTGGAGGAGAAGTCGGCGCGGCAGGCGCTGGCCCGGATCGGCGCGGAGGGGTGGCTGGAGTCGGAGCGGGTGGGTCGCAGGGTGCGGTGGCGGCTGACCAAGCCGGGCCGGCGGTTGCTGGCCGAGGGGGCGGAGCGGATCTACGGGTTCGGCAGCGGCGGTCCGAGTTGGGACGGCCGGTGGCTGGTGCTGCTGGTGTCGATCCCGGAGTCCATGCGGGAGTTGCGGCACCGGCTGCGGACCCGGCTGGCCTGGGCGGGGTTCGGGTCGCCGACGCCGGGCGTGTGGATCACGCCGCGGCCGGAGGCGGAGGCCGAGGCGAAGCTGATCCTGGCCGAGCTGGCGCTTCCGGGGCCGGTGATGTCGTTCGTGGCCGGCTTCGGCGGGCTCGGCCGGGAGCCGGAGATGGTGGCCGCGGCGTGGGACATCGAGGAACTGGCCCGGCGGTACGCGGAGTTCATCGCCGAGTTCAGCCGGCTGTCGCCGCGGTCGGCCGATGACGTGTTCCGGGCGCAGACCAGGCTGGTGCACGAGTGGCGCCGGTTCCCCTTCCTCGATCCCCAGCTTCCGGCCGAGCTGCTGCCGGCACGCTGGATCGGCGCCAGGGCGACCAAGCTGTTCAACGACCGGCACGCCCGCTGGCGGGACGGCGCCCAGCGCCGGTGGGCGGAGCTGGGCGGCTAGATTCCGAGGCCGGGGAAGATCTTGGCGGCGTTGCCGGAAAGGACGGCGCGGAGCACGTCGTTGGGCAGGCCGAGCGCGGCAACGGCGGCCGCGTTGGTGGCCGGCCCCGGCACGCCGGGCCAGTCGGTGCCGAAGATCCACTTGGTGGCGAGGCGGGTGAGGTCGAAGCGGGCGTAGTAGTCGGGCAGCTTGCCCGGCGGCAGGCCGGCGAGGTCGAGCCAGACGTTGCCCCTTGCCAGCGCGAGGAAGGCGGCGGTGTCGTACCACCAGCCGCGGCCGCCGTGCGCGAACACGACGGTGACGTCGGGAAAGTCCTCGAGCACGTCGAGCATCAGCTCCGGGTCGCCGAACCTGGCTCGGGCGCCGGGGAAGCTGGACGTGCCCGAGTGGACGATCACCGGGATGCCGCGGTCGGCGCAGATCCGGTAGGCCGGGTACAGCTCCCGGTCGTCCGGCCGGAACGCGCCGTGCACCGGGTGCAGCTTGAGGGCCACCGCGCCGAGGTCGAGCTGGCGCTCTACTTCGGACTCCACGGGGTGGTGCAGGTGCGGGTTGACGTTGGCGACCAGGCGGAACCGGGCCGGGTTGTGCTCGACGATGGGCAGGTTGTCCTCGATGGGCTGGATGCCGGTGGCCCGCGGGCTGTACTCGCAGAACAGCAGCGCGCGGTCGACCCCCTCGGCGTCGAGCAACGCGTCCAGCCGCGCCGGGACCGGGTTGCCGTCGGCGTCGTAGGCCGATCGCCAGTCGTGGCCGCGGGAGAACCGGTGCGCCCACTGCGACCAGGCCGGTTTGACGGTCGACAACCTGGGTACGTGCACGTGCGCGTCGACGAGTGGCATGCCGTTGAGCATCAGGTCAATGATCACACGTCCTGGGACAGGTCGCCCGGCTCGGCACCCGACATCGTGTGACCGCGTCGCCGTACGCCGTTTGGCTGTAGCACCGATGTCCACGGATGCCCTATTTTGCTCGTGTGGCCGGATCTCCGGGGGACCCTCAATCATCGCGCCTGTTCGCGCCGGGCGTCGGCGTCCTGCTCGGATACGTTCTACTGGTCGGCAATCCGTGGATGAACAGGGACCTCCAACTCGCGGTGTCGGACTCCGATTCGGCCCTGCGGCTGTTCGACGTGATGGTTTTCTATCCGGGCTGGCAGCTCGACGTGGACCGGTTCGGCCCGTTCCTGTTCTGGTTGTCGAATCTACGGACGATTCTGTTCGTCGGGCTGGCCGTCGCCGGGCTGGCCAGGGTGTCGCGCTGGTTGCGGGAGACCGCCAGCGGTGCGGGGGTGTTCGTCGCCACCGTGGGAGTGACCGTGCTGAGCGCGGCGGTCGCCGGAATGGCGGCCGCGGTCACGGTGGTGAACCTGGTGGATGAGCCGAGGTTCTTTCCGACCTCCGACGGCCGCCTGACGGCCGAGTTTTTCCTGGCCCAGCTCAGTTTGGCGGGATCGTTCGGCGTGCTGTTCGGTCTGGTGCTCGGCGGCGCCGTGCTCATGCAGCGGCAGGGCCAAATACGGGCGGCCGAGCGGCCGAAACGGCCGGCCCAACGCCGGGTCGACGCGCCGAAATCATTCTGGTGAGGGGAATCGATGAAACGAGCGGTGGATCAGCCGCCGGCGTTCTCCGCCGACGACACGACCCGCTATCTGTGCGTGGCGGCCCGCACCGACGAGCGGTTCGCCGAGCGGATGACCAAGGAGCTGCTCCGTGACGACCTGCACGCGGTCGCGCCGTCGGTGGGGTTGTCGCTGCGCCCGGTGCTGCTGCACGGCCTTGCCGGGCGCCGGCAGTTCCGGGTGCGGGACTGGGGCCTGCTGGCGGCCACGCTGCTCGCGCTGATTCTCTCTCCATTGTGGACAATCATTGCGCTGCTGGTGATCCTTCCGATCGGCGGGAGCCTGGCCCGGCGGGCCGGGGAGTCGCGCCGGCTGCGCGACGCGGTGCTCGCCCTGGTGTCCCTTGCGGTACTGCTGATCCTGTCGGTGCTGATGGTGTCCGCGCTCGGGGCCGTCGAGCCGGCCACAGTGGACGAACCGACCGAACCGGCCGTGGCCGAATGGCTGGTCGGGTTGCCGTGGTTGGCGCTGCTGACCGGCCTGGCGATGTACGCGCTGATGGTGTGGAACGAGTGGCAGATCCGCCAGACCCTGCTGCGCGAGCTCACCCGCGCCAGGTTCCGCCCGGACGCGGCCCCGTCGCTGCCACCCGGCCAGGAGTGGCTGTCCGAACGGCTGAGCCAGATCGAGGACGCCGAACGCGGCAACGTCACCGTCTACGACGGGTTCACCCCGTTCGTCGGGTACGGCCCGACCGTGTCCAGCTGGTCGTTCGCCCTGCCCACGCTGCGCAGTGACGCCGAGGCGTCGGCCGACGGGCAGAACGTGGTGTTGCTGGACACCGTCGAGCTGGTGGGCTACATGCGCGACCGGCTGAGCTCGATCGGCACGCAGCCGGATGCGCTGCCCGGCCTGTTCCTCACCGACCGGGTGTTCGTCAGCGGCGACGCGCTCACCGCGCACCCGACGATCCTGCCCGATCGCAACCAGGCGCCCCGGCAGCAGTTGCCGGACGAGGACGTGACCCGGCTCGCCGCGCGGCCGCACGGCTCGGCCCGGCACTACCTCTGCGCGCAGGTGCCGTCGTGGGGCGGCGAGGTGGTCGCCAGCACGTTCCTGCATTTCTCCACCGACGGGCGGCTGCTCTACCTGCAGTGTGACCGCACGATCCTCGGCCCGCTGTGGCAGCAGTACCACGACGTGGACCGGCTCACCCCGCTGCTGACCGCCGCCGCGCTCGGCCGGCTGCTGGCCAGGGCGGCCAGCGGGTTGCCGAGCGCGTTGCGGCGTGCCCCCGTCCGTGTGGTGCGGGACCTCAACTTCCGGTGGCGGTGGGAGCGACGCGGAACCGTGGAACGCGCGATCGCCCGGCAGGACCTCGGCTACAACTACGGCGCCGGGTTCAGCGTCCGTGAGGAAGCCACCGACGACAACTACCACAACTACTTCCAGAAGACCGACGCCGCCAAGCATCTCAAGCTCATCGAGCGCCACGTGCTGACCGCGCTGCTGGATTTCCTCGACGAGCACGACGTGGACACCACCGAGTTCCGCAACCGCCAGATGACCATTCTCAACCAGGGCATCATTCAAACCGGCGGGATCAGCAATGTGGGCAACCAGGCCGTCGGCAGCGAGGCCACCGCGACCGTGCAGTTCCCCACGCCGGAAGCCGCCCGACCGGCGGCCGGGAAACCGGCCTGACAGAAGGGAAAGTCGTGCGGGAAAGCTCGGCCAACTACGGCATCCAACAATCCGGCGGCACCAGCAACGTCGGCAACCAGGCCGTCGGCCCCCACGCCCGCGCGATCAGCCACGGCCAGCGCTTCACCGCGCCCGCCGGCGCCGGCGAGCTGCTCACCGAGCTGATGACCCTGCTGGACCGGCACCGGGCCGAGCTCCCCGCCACCGCCGTCGCCACGGCCGAGCGGCTGCGGGAGGAGCTGGCCAAACCCGAGCCCGACCGCGGCACGCTCAGCCGCATCCTGGACAAGCTCAACACCGTGGTCAAACCCGTGACTCCGCTGGTCAACACGGTCGCCGAGCTCACGAAGGCGATCGGCTCGGCGTTGTCCGGCTAGGCACTCCGGGGTGGTGGCCCGACAATTCCGGGCCCCCACAACCATGATCAACAGCAGGCGCGGACGAATTGCTGGATGAGCCGGGGGTTTCCGGCGGGGTGGGTGTGGAGGTAGGAGGCGTGGACGTTGCCGTGGACGAAGCCTTCGGGGTGGGGGGTGCCGTCGGGGGTGGGCCAGTGCCAGGCGGGTGGGGTGCTGGCGGAGGGGTGGACGGTGGTTCGGTGGAACTCGTGGCCGGTGTGGGGGGAGCCCTTGGGCCCAAGGATGGAGTCAGCGGCGGCGGTGGCGTCACGGTAGCCGAGGGTGAGGCGGTTCGTCATTTTCGCGTCGGCGTCGAGGACGGCGCACATGGGGTGGCCGTCGAGGGTGCGGACCAGAAACAGCAGGCCGCCGCACTCGGCGTGCAGGGGGCCGCCGGCGCGGGCGAAGTCGCGGATGGCGTGGCGTAGGGGGGTGTTGGCGGACAGGGCTTCGGCGTGCTGTTCGGGGAAGCCGCCGGGGAGGACCACGCCGGCGGTGCCTTGGGGGAGGCCGGGGTCGCGGAGGGGGTCGAAGACGGCGATGCGGGCGCCGGCGGCGGTGAGCAGGTCGAGGTGCTCGGCGTAGCCGAAGGTGAAGGCGGGGCCGCCGGCGACGGCGATCAGGGGGGATCCGGGGACGGGGGTGACCTCGGCGGCGGGGTTCCAGGGGGTGGCGGTGAGGGGCGGGGCGGCGGCCGCGAGACGGGTGATGGCGTCGAGGTCGACGTGGCCGGAGATGAGCTCGGTCATGGCGTCGATGGCGGCGGTGGCCTCCGGCCCGTGCTCGGCGGCGGTGACCAGGCCCAGGTGGCGTGACGGGAGCTCGACCAGCTCGGTGCGGGGGAGCGCGCCGAGCAGCGGCAGCCCGACCTGGTCGCAGGCGCGGGACAGGATCCGGGCGTGGGTGGGGGAGCCGACCCGGTTGGCGATCACGCCGGCCAGCCGCACGTCGGGGTCGAACCCGCGGAACCCGTGCAGCACCGCGGCGATGCTGCGGGCCTGGCCCCACGCGTCGACCACCAGGATCACCGGGGCGGCGAGCAGCTTGGCCACGTGGGCGGTCGAGCCGAGGTCCGAGTCGACGGACCGGCCGTCGAACATGCCCATGACGCCCTCGATCACGGCCAGGTCGGCGCCGGCGGCCCCGTGCCGCAGCAGCGGGGCGATCCGGTGCTCGCCGACCAGGATCGGGTCCAGGTTCCGGCCGGCCCGCCCGGCGGCGAGCGTGTGGTAGCCGGGGTCGATGTAGTCCGGCCCGACCTTGAACGGGGCGGCGACCGTGCCCCTGGCGCGCAGCGCGGCCAGCAGGCCGGTGGCCACGGTCGTCTTGCCGCTGCCGGACGCGGGCGCCGCGATCACCAGCCGGTCAGTCATCGGTTCCGTATCCTGCCGCCATGCGGAAGGTCTACCTCATCGGCATCGGCGCGGGCGATCCGGAGCACCTGACCGTCCAGGCGATCAACCGGCTCAACGAGGTCGACGTGTTCTTCCTGCTCGACAAGGGGGACGCCAAGAAGGACCTGGTCGACGCGCGGCGGGCGATCCTGGAGCGGTACGTCGAGCGGCCCGGTTACCGCGTGGTCCAGGCGGTCGACGCCGACCGCGACCGGGCTCCCGCGGACTACGTGGCCACCGTGGCGGAGTGGCACCACCGCCGCGCCGATCTCTACGAGCGGATGTTCCGCGACGAGCTCGCCGACGACGCCGTCGGCGGGGTGCTGTGCTGGGGCGATCCCACGTTGTACGACAACACGATCGCGGTGATCGAACAGGTGAAGCGGCGCGGGACCGTGCCGTTCGACTACACGGTCGTCCCCGGGATCAGCAGCGTGTCCGCGCTCGCCGCCCGGCACCGCACCAGCGTCAACCAGATCGGCAGGCCGGTGCAGATCACCACCGGTCGCCGGCTGGCGGCGGAGGGCTTCCCGGACGGCGTGGACGACGTGGTGGTGATGCTCGACGCGCAGTGTGCGTTCACCGGGCTCGACGACCCCGGCATCGACATCTACTGGGGCGCGTACCTCGGCACCCCGGACGAGATCACCCTCGCCGGGCCGCTGGCCGAGGTCGCCGAGCGCATCCCGCCGCTGCGCGCGCAGGCCCGTGCCCGCAAGGGATGGATCATGGACACCTACCTGCTTCGCCGGCGCACCCCCTGATCCCGCTTACGCCGATTTTCGGTGCCGTCTGGTGGACTTGACCCGTGCGGCACGCGATCGCCACGGCTGCCGCGGCGCTGATCGCCGTCGCGGCCTGCACGGCGGACGCCGGGTCCGGTCCGACCACCGGCGCCCCGACGGCGACCACCCCCACTCCGTCCACAGTGGACGATTCGCCCCGGCTGGAGACGTTCGAGCTGCCGGCCGGCGCCGGGCCGCACGACGTCGCCCCCGCTGCGGACGGCGGTGTGTGGTTCACCGCGCAGCACGCCGGCTACCTCGGCCACCTCGACCCGACCAGCCGGGCCGTCACCCGCGTGCCCCTCGGGCCGGGATCGCGGCCGCACGGCGTCATCGTCGGCGGTGACGGCGCGGCCTGGGTGACCGACGGCGGCCTGAACGCGATCGTGCGGGTCGACGGCGCCACCCGCGAGGTGCGGCGCTTCGACCTGCCGGGCGACCGGCCCAACGTCAACCTCAACACCGCCGCCTTCGACGGCCGGGGCGTGCTGTGGTTCACCGGCCAGGCCGGGTTCTACGGCCGGCTCGACCCGGCGACCGGCGCGATGACCGTGCACGACGCGCCGCGCGGGCGCGGACCGTACGGCGTCACGGCCACGCCGTCCGGGGAGATCTACTACGCCTCGCTGGCCGGAAACCACATCGCCAGGATCGACACCGCGACCGGCGCGGCGACCCCGATCGACCCGCCCACCGCCGGGCAGGGCGCCCGCCGGGTGTGGTCCGATAGCCGCGGCGTGATCTGGGTCAGCGAGTACAACTCCGGTCAGCTCGGCCGCTACGACCCCGCCTCCGGCCAGTGGCGCGAGTGGAAGCTGCCCGGCGGCGGCCCGCAGACCTACGCGGTCTACGTCGACGACCGCGACATGGTCTGGGCCAGCGACTTCGGGGCCGACACCATTGTGCGCTTCGACCCGGCCACCGAGCGGTTCACCACGATCGGCCTGCCGGACGGCGCCGGCAGCGCCCGCCAGTTGCTCGGCCGAGCCTCCCAGGTGTGGGGTGCCACCTCGGGCGCGGACCTGCTGTTCGTCATCCGCACGTAGCCTCGGTCAGGGCAGGTCCGGCCGGCGCTGGCCGAAGCCGGTGGCCTGCTCGAGGGCGAGGCCGACGCGCAGGGCCAGCGCGTCGGCGCGGGGTGGGGTGACGATCTGGAGGCCGATCGGCAGACCGTCCACAGTGAACCCGGCGGGCACGGACAGCGCGGGGCAGCCGGTGACGCTGATCAGGTAGGCCGAGCGCATCCACTCGATGTAGTCGGTCATGTGCCGGCCGGCCACCTCGGCCGGGTACTCCCATTCGACCGGGAACGGCGCCACCTGGCTGACCGGGAGCACGAGCACGTCGTGCCGGGTGAAGAACTCGCCCACCCGCTCGTGCAGGGCGGCCTGCAACCGGTGCGCGCGCCCGATGTCCGGACCGGTGAGGCGGCGGCCGAGCGCGATGTTGTCGCGCAGGCTCGGCTTGAGCCGGTCGGCGTGCCGGTCGTACAGCTCGCCGAGGATCAGCTCGAACTGCCACGCGCGCAGGGTGCGGAACACCTCGTCGCCGCCGGACAGGTCGGGGCCGTCGGGTTCGACGCGGCACCCGAGTCCGGACAGGACGGTGGGGAGGTCTGCGAGCACCGCGGCGACGTCCGGGTCGACCGGAACCGTGCCGCCGAGGTCGGGTGTCCAGGCCACGCGCAGCCCGGACAGGTCCGGATCCATCGGCTCGGCGAACCGCTCGCCCGGCTCGTCGAGGGCGAAGGGGCAGCGCGGGTCCGGACCGGCCTGCACGGACAGCAGCAGCGCCGCGTCGGCCACGGTGCGCGCCAGCGGGCCCTGCACCGAAAGCGGCGACCACGGCGTGAGGTTCGGCCAGGTCGGCACCCGGCCCGGGGACGGCCGAAGCCCGACCACGTTGCAGAACGACGCGGGGTTGCGGATCGAGCCACCCATGTCGCTGCCGTCGGCCAGCGCGCACATCCCGGAGGCCAGCGCCGCGGCCGCGCCGCCGCTGCTGCCGCCCGCGGACCGGGACAGCGCGTACGGGTTGCGGGTCGCGCCGAACAGCTGGTTGAACGTGTGCGAGCCGGCGCCGAACTCGGGCACGTTCGACTTGCCGAGGGTGATCGCCCCGGCGGCGCGCAGCCGCGCGACGGCCAGCTCGTCCCGTTTGGGCACGTTGCCGGCGAGCAACGGCGAGCCGTACGTCGTGCGTATTCCGGCGGTGTCGTGGGTGTCCTTGTACACCAAGGGAATCCCGTGCAGCGGCCCGATCGGCTCGCCGCCGGCGATGCGCTCGTCGGCCGCCGTGGCCTCGTCGAGCGCCCGCTCCGCGGTGAGCGTCGCGATCGCGTTCACCGCCGGGTCGACCCGCTCGACCCGGTCAAGGTGAGCCTGGACGACCTCGCGGGCCGACACCTCGCGACGCCGCAGCAGCTCGGCCAGCTCGCGCGCGGTCCGGTACACGATCTCCACGGGCCAACCCTAGTTTGTCGGCCGTTACTCAAGTAAGAGTTTGCGGCGCCGAGTCACAATTCGGCTACACCGTCGACTCGGAGCCGCCATGCCTTTACCGCAGCCTCCTCAGCCGCCGATCGCAATTGTGGGAATTGGCGCGCTGCTGCCCGGGTCCCGGAATCCGGCTGAGTTCTGGCGAATGGTGGTGACCGGACGGGACCTGGCCGGCGTGGGGATCCCGGCGGCCGACGGCACCGAACGGTTGGCGTTGCTCGTTGCCGGGCAGGCGCTCGCGGACGTGTCCGGCCCGGCCGCGCCGGAGCGCACCAGCGTGATCATCGGCACCGAGTGGATGGAACCGGCGGCGCGCGAGGCCACCTTTCCGGGAATGCTCAACGCCGTCGTCGCCGGCGGGTTCGATTTGCGGGGGAGCGACTATACGACCGACGCCGCGTGGGCGAGCTCGCTGGCGGCGGTGTCGAGCGGGGTGGACGAGCTCACGCTCGGGCGGGCCGACCTGGTCCTCACCGGGGGCGTGCAGACCGGCGCGGGTCTGGTGATGTTCGCGCTGAAGCGGCTCGCCGACGCCGAACGCGACGGCAACGCCGTCTACGGCGTGATCCGCGGCATCGGGATCGCCTCCAACGGCCGGTGCAAGGCGACCGGCGACCCGTCCGCCGGGCAGGGGCGGGCGCTGCGCGCCGCATACGCCGTCGCCGGCTACGGGCCGGAGACCGTCGAGCTGGTCGAGGCGCACGGCGCCGGCGACGCGGCCGAGCTCGGCGCGCTGCGCGCGGTATTCGACGAGTCGGGGCGCGCCGACCGGCAGTGGGCGGCCGTCGGCTCGGTCACCTCGCAGATCGGCCACACCAGGGCGGCGGCCGGCACCGCGGGTCTGCTCAAGGCCGTTCTTGCCCTGCACCACAAGGTTCTGCCACCCACGAGCACGGTGAGCACTCCCGGCGGCCGGCCCGAGCTCGAGGGCAGCCCGCTCTACCTCAACACCGCGGTGCGACCCTGGGTGCGCGCCGGCGATCATCCGCGCCGCGCCTCGGTGTCCAGCTTCGGCTACGGCGGCACCAACGTCCACGTCGCCGTCGAGGAGTACGTCCCGGGCGCCGGGTCGGCTGGCCGGCGCCCACCGCGGTCGCGCACGCTGCCCACCGAGCTGGTGCTGCTGAGCGCGCCGACGGCGGACCGGCTGATCGCCGGCATCCGGGGCGTCGGCCCCACGGATCTACTGTGGACCGCCCGCCGGTCGCAACTGGACTTCCGGCGGACCGACGCGCACCGCCTCGCGCTCACCGTGGCCGACGCCGAGGATCTGCGGGTCAAGCTCGACCAGGCCGTGCGCGCGATCGAGGAGAATCCACATCGGACGGTCTCGCTGCCGAACGGGGTGCACTACGGCGCCGGCCCGACCGCGCCGGGCGAGGTCGCCTTCCTGTTTCCCGGGCAGGCCAGCCAGTACGTGGGCATGGGCGCCGACGTGGCGATGCATTTCCCGCAGGCACAGCGGGCCTGGGACGAGGCCGCGTCGGTCGAGCTCGGCGACCGGCCGCTGGCCGGCGTCGTGTTCCCGGTTCCGGCGGTCACGGCCGCCGGGCGCAACGCCCAGCAGGAGCTGTTGAGCGCGACCGAGTGGACCCAGCCGGCGCTCGCCGTGCAGTGCCGCGCGCTGCTCAACGTGCTCGAGGCGCTGGACATCCGCCCGGACTGCGTGGGCGGCCACAGCTTCGGTGAGCTCGTCGCCCTGCACGTCGCCGGGGTCTTCGACGCCGAGACCCTGCTGCGGCTGGCCCGGCGCCGGGGCGAGGCGCAGCGCGACGCCGCCACGATCCCCGGTGCGATGATCGCCGTCGCCGCGTCCCGCGAGGAGATCCAGGCGGTCGTCGCGCAGGGCTACCCGGACGAGCTGTGGCTGGCCAACCACAACGCACCGCGGCAGATCATCGTGTCCGGCACGACGCGGGCCATCGCCGACCTCGAGGACCGGCTCACCGCGCGCGACGTGAAGAACCGGCGGCTCAACCTGGCGTCGGCGTACCACAGCCCGATCGTGGCCAGCGCCGGCCGGCAGCTGCTCGACCACCTGGCCGGCGCCCGCATCTGCCGCCCGCGGCTGCCCGTGTTCGGCAACGCCGATGCCGGGCTGTATCCGGCCGACCCGGACGACATCCGCGGCCGGCTCGCCGAGCACATCGCGGCGCCGGTCCGCTGGGTCGACGAGGTGCACGCGATGTACGCGCGGGGCGTGCGGACGTTCGTGGAGGTCGGGGCCGGCGGCACGCTGACCAAGCTGGTCTGGCAGATCCTCGACGCCACCGACTACCGCGCGGTCACCCTCGACGTCAAGGGAAAGAACGGCTGCACGACGCTGCAGGACGCGCTCGGCCAGCTCGCCGTGCACGGCGTCGCGATGAACCTCGATCCACTGTGGACGGGCAATCCCGAGCCCACCCCGCCGGCGGTGTGGGACGCCGACGCGGCGCGGGTGGCCTAGCGGACTGCTAGCCGGCGCCGTTGAGCATGTGCGTCGCCTGGGTCAGCAGGCGCATGAGGGTGGCCCGGTCGCGGGCGTCGAAGGCCGACGTCAGCCGGTCCTCGACCGCGCGGATCTTGGCGTCGGCCTTCTTGAGGACCGCGCGGCCGGTGCGGGTCAGGGTGGTGACGAGCACCTTCTGGTGCAGGCTGGAGGTTTCCCGCGCGACGAGCTCCTTGGCCTCGAGGTTGGACAGCACCGTGGTCATGGTCTGCGGGGTGACCAGGCAGATCCGGGCGAGCTGGGCGCCGGACGCGCCGCCGGTGTAGGACAGCGCGAGCAGCACGGTGTACTGCGGCACGGTCAGCTCCAGGTCGCGCAACGCCTTGGTCTTCTCCAGGGTGACGGCCTGCTCGGCCCGCTTGATGAGGTCACCGAGGCGGCCGGCGGTCTCCGCCTCGAAGCTCGCTGGATCAGAGGGCTTATTCAAGCCAGCCGCCTATAACGTCGTCGATATAGTATCTGTCGCAGCATACTACACCGACGGCTCAGCCACGTAGCGCGATCGGCTGGGACCTCGCCTCGAGCATCGGGTCGTGGGACAGTATCGCCCGCTCGCAGTTGCGCAGGGTGGGGCTGGGCTCGATGCCGAGCTCGTCGGCGAGGCGCCCGCGGACCCGCCGGTAGAGGGCGAGCGCGTCGGTCTGCCGGCCCGCGCGGTACAGGGCGACCATCAGCTGGGCGCACAGCTTCTCGTTGACCGAGTCCGACTCCACGAACTCGCTCAGCTCGGCGATGACCTGCGCGTGCCGCCCGATGAGCAGCTCGGTCTCGAAGAGCAGCTCGAGCGCCGACGACCGGTGCTCGTCGTAGCGGATGGCGGCGGCCTGGCAGATGAACCCGCCGATGTCACCGCCGAACGCCGCGCCGCGCCACAGCGCCAGCGCGTCGCGCAGCCGGCGGGTGGTTTCTGCCGGGTCGAGGTCCGGCCGCGACCGGACGTAGCCGACCGCCCGGATGAACCGGTCCGCGTCCACCTCGTCCGGCTCGACCAGCAGCCGGTATCCGGACGGAAGGCTGACGATGTGCGGCGCGGAGCGGTGCGGTTGCGCCTTGGTCAGCGTGCGGCGCAGCCGGCTGACGTGCGCCTGCAGCGCGTTCTCGGAGTTGCCCGGCGGATGGGCCCCCCACAGCTCGTCGACCAGCGAGTGGGCCATCACCAGCCTGCCCGTGTTGACCAGGAGGGCCGCCAGCAGCGTGCGTTGAAACCTGCCCGGTATCTCGACGGGTCCGTCGTCGGCCTGAATCTCTATCGGACCCAGAACGCGATAGCGAAGCATCTCAGCCCCCCACGGGAGACGTGTACAGCGGCAAGACCATTAGGTGATCAGGAATGTCCCCGATGGTAGCCCTGTATCAGGGTTCGAATGTAGAAAAGTCATCTGAGATCAGTCAAGATTACGCCACTTGTGTAGTGGCCGTTGTCTCCCGGCGACAGCGGCCACCACGTCGTCCGCGTGCGTACGGCGGATGCGGTCATCCCGCGAGGGCCGCGGGCGGCCGGAACCGTCCGGGCGCCCGCGCCCG
>NZ_DASZCQ010000248.1:0-31873 GCF_035942955.1 Actinophytocola sp.
TGGATCTGGGTCGCGACCCAGATCCATCAGACACGTCCTCAGAGCAGCGAGCGGATCTGAGGTTCGATCAGCTCGATGCGCACGCCCTGGTTGGGGCAGCCGCCGAAGTGGTGCAGGGCGATCGCCCGGTGCGTGGTGCGGGACAGCACCACCGAGCCGGACGAGCCGCCCGCGGTGTCGCACATGTACGAGATGTCCGCGCCGGCCGAGCTGCCGTTCACGCCGACCGCCCGCACCTGGCAGTTCCCGGTCGACGTCGAGGAGTCACGCAGGCCGAGCTTCTTCAGCTGCCCGCCGGGGTGCTGGACGATGTACATCTGCTCGCCGACGGCCGGCCGCCGGGTGTCCAGCTCGATGAAGCCGAACCCGGAGATCGCGCTGAAGTTGTTGACGGTGAACAGGGTGTAGTCCAGCGCGGCGTTGGTCCGCAGCACCTGGGAGGCCAGCACCTTGGTGGTCGCCGCGGCCACGGTTCCGCCGCACGTGGTGCAGTCGTAGTTGAACCACACCTCGATCCCGGTGGGCGAGGTGAAGCAGTGGTTGTTGGTCAGCATCCGGTTGTTCGGGCCGACCCGCCAGCCGGTGCACAGCGAGCTGCCGTTGCGCAGCAGCCTGGCCACCGGCCGGGTCCGGCCGTACTCGGTGGGGTTGCTGGACTGGAAGCAGACGACGTCGCGCCAGTCGTTGGTGCCGCACACGCTCATCGGCTGCGGGCGGGCGGCGAACTCCGCCGGCGTGAACCCGCGCGCGATCTTGTCGATCTTCGCCGCGCCGCGGCCGTGCACGGTCACCACGGCGGTGTCACCGGTGATCGACATGGCCCAGAACCCGGTGGCGTCCGGGGTCGCGGTCAGGCCGCCGGTGGCGGTGTACCGGTAGGCCTCGGTTCCATCCACATTGGACACGCTGATCTCGGTGCCGGGCCGGAGCTTCAGCCCGGCCAGGTGCACCTTGACGTACCAGGCGCCCGGCCGGCTGATCGTGGTGCTCCTGGCGTGGGACACAAGGGCGAACACCGACTCCTCGGTGCCGACCTCCTCGCCGGACTGCGCGATCGGCGCCGCCGCGCCGGATTGTTGGGACGGAAGGACTATCGCAGATGCGGACACCGCCGGGATCACCAGCGCCGCGGCCGCGAGGAGTTGCAGGATTCTCCTCAACGTTCCACCTCTTCGGTTAGCAGGGTAGGAGCGGAGCGGGTACACGCTCCGCACACAGCCGTGCACGGCACGACGTCTCGATCGTCCGGCCCGGCGGAGATCCGGTCACTCCAGCGATCCGCGTAAGCGGCTCGGCATTCGGCCTACGCCGTTGGGCGGATCGGTGTACTAATCCCCTAGGGATACCGGCGGGACACGGGTGTGCCAGTCGGTCACCTGCTGGTAGGCGTCGGCGACGGCGGCGAGCAGCGGCTCGGTGCCCGCGGGGCCCATCAGCTGCGCGCCGACCGGAAGTCCGGATGCGGTGAAGCCGCAGGGAAAGGCGATAGCCGGCAGCCCGGTGAGGCTGGCCGGGAATGTGAACGGGGTGAGCAGCGGGATCAGCGGAACGCCGTCGTGCTCGGAGATCCCGTGCGGCAGATCGCTGATCGGGCTGGTGGGCAACAGGATCACGTCCACCCGGCCGAACAGCTCGGCGTAGTCCCGCCGGATCGCCGCGCGAACCCGTTGCGCGTGCAGGAAATCCGCGACCGGCACGGTAAGGCCCGCCTCCAGCAGCGCCGTGATGTCCTCGGCGAACGGCTCCTCGCGCCGGACGTGCCCGCGGAACTGGGCGGAGGCCTCGGCAAAGACCAGCAACGCGCCGGCCGCCTGCGTGATCTCCAACGAGGGCAACGTGACGTGGTCCACCTGCGCCCCGAGCTCGTCGAGGGCGTTCGCCACGGCCACCTGGTCGGGCGTGCACACGTCCGCGACACCGATCCGCACCCTGCGCGGACCAACGGCCACCGTCTCCGGCTCCGCCGGCGCCCGGTGGGTGAGCACCCGCAGCAGCAACAGGCAGTCCTGCGCGCTGCGCGCCATCGGTCCGACCACATCGAACGACGGCGCCAGCGCCATCGCGCCGGCGCACGGCACCAGCCCGAACGTCGGCCGGATCGCCGTGGTCCCGCAGAACGCCGACGGCAGCCGCAGCGATCCGCCGGTGTCGCTGCCCAGCGCCATCGGCACCTGCCGCGCGGCCAGCGCCGCGGCCGATCCGCCGGACGAGCCCGAGGTCATCCTGGTGGGATCCCAGGGATTGCGCGAATGCGGCGTGGACACGCCGCAGGCGATCTCGTGGGTGGCCGTCTTGCCGACCAGGATGCCCCCCGCGGCCCGGATCCGGTTGACCACGGTGGCGTCCCAGCGCGGCAGGCGGCCGGCGAACACGGTGCTGCCGCGCTCGGTCGGCACGTCCCTGGTGTCAAGCAGGTCCTTGACCGCGAACGGGATCCCGTGCAGCACACCGGTGGGCTGCCCGCTGCCCGCCCACGCCACCTGCCGGCGCGCCGCGTCATCGGTCAACCGGACGAACGCATGGACCACCGGCTCGGTGCGTTCGATCATGGCCAGGCAGGACTCCAGCAGCTCCTTCGGTGACAGCTCGCCGCGCCGGATCGCCAGCGCCGCCTCGAGCACACCCAGCTCGCACGGCCGGGTCGCGCCGGGCGGCTCGCCGAATGCCTCGTAGCGCACCGGGATCTCGCTCGGCCGGGCGTCCGGCACCTCGTCGTCCCGGATGCCCTCGACCTCCGCGATGGCCCGCGCCACCGCCGTGATGTACGGCGTCGCCCGGTTCAGCCTGATCAACCGCTCGCGCGTCGGCTCGAGACCCACCCAGGTGGCCACGCTCCTGAGGTCCACCTCCCGCACTGTAGTCGTGGGTTAAGGTCCTGCCATGGCCTTACGTAGCGCCGGGTTCGGCCGGCGGGCATTCCTGACGGGCGCCGCCGCGGCAACGGTGGTCGCCTTCGACCCTGTTGGGCTGGGGTGGATCACCGAGGCGGACGCCGCGGACGGCATCGAGGTCCCCGGGCTGGACGGCGAGCTGGTCGTCGATCCCGAGGCCCTGGCCGAGGCGGCCGAGGACTACGGCCAGATCGTGCACCGCCGACCGATCGCGGTGCTGCGGCCGGGCTCGGTGCGCGACATCCTCGCGATGGTGCGGTTCGCCAACCGGCACGGCATCAAGGTCGCGATGCGCGGGCAGGGGCACTCGGTGTTCGGCCAGGCGCAGGTGCTGGCCGGCGTGGTGATCGACTCGCGGACGCTGGCGACGATCCACGCCGTGTCGGCGGCCGGCGCCGTCGTCGACGCCGGGGTGCGCTGGGTGGACCTGATCCGGGCCGCCCTCGCGCGCGGCCTGACCCCGCCGGTCAGCACCGACTACATCGGACTGTCCGTCGGTGGAACGCTGTCCGTCGGCGGGATCGGCGGCGCCAGCTCGCACCACGGCCTGCAGGTGGACAACGTGCGGGAGCTGGAGGTCGTCACCGGCGACGGGCGGCTGGTGCGCTGCTCGGAGCGGGACGACGCCGAGCTGTTCCGCGCCGTGCTCGGCGGGCTCGGCCAGTTCGCGATCATCGTCCGGGCCACGATCAGGTTGGCGCCGGCCGAGACCACCGCGCGGGTCTACCGGCTGTCCTACCCCACCGTAGCGGCTTTGACGGCCGCGCAACGGATCGCGCTGGCCGACGGCCGCTTCGACTACCTGGAGGGGCAGGTCGTCCCGATCGAGGGCGGCGGCTGGGGCTTCCTGCTCGAGGGCGCGGTGTTCTTCACCCCGCCGGCGGTGCCGCGCGACGACGAGGTGCTCGCCGGGATGAACCCGGCCGCCACCGAGATCGCCGAGCTGCCCTACTTCGGCTGGCTGGACCGGATCACCGCGATCGTCGACCAGCTCAGGCAGCTGCGGCTGCCCAACCCGTGGATCAACCTGTTCCTGCCAGGACCGGCCACCGACGCGCTGGTGGCCGGCGCGCTTGACGGGCTCACCCCGGCCGACACCGGCGGCGGCCCGATCCTGCTCTATCCCGTACCGCGCGCCCGGCTCACCCGGCCGTTCGTCGTCGTGCCGGACAGCGCCGTGGTGTTCCTGTTCGCCATCCTGCGCATGGTCAGCCCACCCGACGACGCCGTCGTGCAGCGCCTCCTGCGGGCCAACCGCGCCCTCTACGACCGTGCCCGCGCGGCCGGCGGCACCCTGTACCCGGTCAGCGCCCTTCCCATGAGCCCGGCGGACTGGCGGGCGCACCTCGGCGCCGCCTACCCCCGGTTCGCCAGGGCCAAGTCCCGGTTCGACCCCCGCAACGTCCTCACCCCCGGGCAGGGGATCTTCTGTATCTGATAGCTCGGGCTGTGTTTTCTAGCTCGGGCAAGGCCGCCCTGTCGCCTTCGGCGAGCGGCCTCGGGTCGGGTTGGCGGGACGGTTGCGGGCCGGTGTGGGTGGTGGGGTGGCGTGGGTGGTCGGCTGACGACGTCTGCGGGCAGGGCTCGTTCCTCGCCCTGCCCTGGTCGTCGTGGGGCGGCCGCCCTCGCCAAAGATTGGCGACCCCAGCGCAGTTTCGGAACGCGCGCTGAGGCATCGAACGGGCCAGCCTGGGTACTGCCTGGGCATGACCGTCTACGGCTTCCATGCATCGCACGAGCAGGTGCATCCGCGCGAGTTGCTCGATGCCGTCGTCCTGGCCGAGCAGGCCGGGTTCGCGGCGGGGATGTGCTCGGACCACTTCTCGCCGTGGAGCGCGCGGCAGGGGCAGTCGGGGTTCGCGTGGTCGTGGCTGGGCGCGGCGCTGCAGGCGACCGGGCTGCCGTTCGGGGTGGTGAACGCGCCGGGTCAGCGGTACCACCCTGCGGTGATCGCCCAGGCGATCGCGACGTTGTCGGCGATGTTCCCGGACCGGTTCTGGGTGGCGCTGGGCACCGGTGAGGCCAGCAACGAGCACATCACCGGGGATCGCTGGCCGCGCAAGGAGCTGCGCAACGCGCGGCTGCGCGAGTGCGTCGACGTGATCCGGGCGCTGCTGGCCGGCGAGGAGGTCAGCCACGACGGGCTGGTGACCGTGGACCGGGCCCGGCTCTGGACGCGACCCGACGAACCGCCGCCGCTGATCGGCGCCGCGGTCAGCGTCGAAACCGCCCGCTGGTGCGCGGAGTGGGCCGACGGGCTGATCACGGTCAACGCGCCCGCCGACCACCTCCGCCGGATGATCGACGCCTACCGGGAGGCGGGCGGCCGGGGCCGCCTGGCGCTGCAGGTGCACCTGTGCTGGGCCGCGGACGACGACACCGCCCGGCACGTCGCGCACGAGCAGTGGCGCAGCAACGTGTTCGCGCCGCCGGTGTGCTGGGATCTCGAGCTGCCAGAGCATTTCGACGGCGCCGCCCGCTTCGTCACCCCGGACGACGTGGCCAGGGTGGTCAACGTGTCGGCCGATCTCGGCCGGCACGCCGAATGGCTGCGGTCCTACGCCGAGCTCGGCTTCGACGAGATCTACCTGCACCACGTCGGTGCGCACCAGGAGGCGTTCCTCACGGTGTTCGGCGAGGCCGTGCTCCCCCGGTTGATGGGGGTGGCGTCGTGGAGCTGACCAGGACCGCCGACCTGTGGTGGAAGACCGCGGTCGTGTACTGCCTGGACGTGGAGACGTTCAGCGACTCCAACGGAGACGGCCACGGGGACTTCCGCGGGCTGGCCCAGCGCATCGACTACCTGGATCGGCTGGGCGTGACCTGCCTGTGGCTCATGCCGTTCTACCCCTCGCCCGACCGCGACGACGGGTACGACATCA
This sequence comes from Actinophytocola sp., assembly GCF_035942955.1. GTDB lineage: Bacteria > Actinomycetota > Actinomycetes > Mycobacteriales > Pseudonocardiaceae > DASYTH01. The sequence goes on from NZ_DASZCQ010000248.1 coordinate 5,774, forward strand.
CCGACTTCTACGGGGTGGACCCTCGGCTCGGCACGCTCGGCGACTTCGTGGAGTTCCTGCGCACGGCGCGCGACCGTGGCATCCGGGTGATCGCCGACCTGGTGGTGAACCACACGTCGGACCGGCACCCGTGGTTCCAGAGCGCGCGCAGCAGCCGGGAGTCGCCGTACCGGGACTGGTACGTCTGGCAGGACGAGCCGCCGCCCGGCGCGGACAAGGGAATCGTCTTCCCGGACAAGGAGAAGAGCATCTGGACCTACGACGAGCGGGCCGGCCAGTACTACCTGCACCGGTTCTACAAGCACCAGCCCGACCTCAACGTGGCCAATCCCGCGGTGCGCGACGAGATCGCCAGGGTCATGGGATTCTGGCTGGAGCTGGGGCTGTCCGGCTTCCGGGTCGACGGGGTGCCGTTCCTGCTGGAGACGCAGGGCAGCCCCGACGCCGAGCTGCTGCCCGACCCGCACGACTACCTGGCCGACCTGCGGGCGTTCCTGTCCCGCCGGTGCGGCGACGCCGTGCTGCTCGGCGAGGTCAACCTGCCCTATCCGGACACGATGCGCTTCTTCGGCAACGCCGAAGGCGTCGGCGACGAGCTGACCATGTGCTTCGATTTCGTCGGCATGCAGAGGATGTACCTTGCCCTTGCCCGGTCCGACGCCGGCCCGCTGGCCGCCGCGCTGCGCGAGCGGCCGCAACCGCCGCGCGACGGGCACTGGGGGACGTTCGTGCGCAACCACGACGAGCTGACCCTGGACAAGCTCACCGAATCCGAACGCAAGGAGGTGTTCGACGCCTTCGGCCCGGCGCCGGAGATGCAACTGTACGGCCGCGGCCTGCGCCGCCGGGTGCCGACCATGTTCGGCGGCGACCCGCGGCGGATCCGGCTGGTGTACAGCCTGCTGTACTCGCTGCCCGGCACCCCGGTGCTGTTCTACGGCGAGGAGATCGGCATGGCCGAGGATCTCCGCGCCGAGGGCCGGCTCGCCGTCCGCACCCCGATGCAGTGGGCGCCCATCCGCAACGGCGGCTTCTCCACCGCCGACCCGCGGCAGCTGCCCGGCCCCATCCCGAACGGCCACTATGGACCGAAGCAGGTCAACGTTTCGGCGCAGGAACGCGACCCGGACTCGCTACTGTCGTGGATCCGGCGCCTCATCGAGCGCTACCGTGAGTGCCCCGAGCTAGCCTGGGGCCGCTACACCGTGCTCGACACCGGCGTACCCTCCGTGCTCGCCCACCGCTGCGACATCGACGGCACGGTCATCGCGCTGCACAACCTCGCCGACTCCGACGCCGAGCCACGCCTGTCCCTCGACCCCGGCTCCGTCCTCACCGACCTCCTGCACGACGAGCACACCACCGTGCCCGACAACGGAACCGTGTCACTGCGCCTCGGCCCCTACGGCTGCCGCTGGCTCCGGCTCAGCCAACCCGCCGGCTAACCGGCCCAATCGGACAAGACCGCGGCACGCGAGGTGGCTGAACACGCACGGGCGCAGCACGGTCTTTCCCGGGATTTCCGAATCGGCGGGTCATGCCGATTGTCCGCTGTTTTCCGCGGAGTGCGCTCGGAGGTCGACGCGGACGCCGAGTAGGCGGACCGGGCGGGTGAGGGTGAAGCGGTCCAGGACGGTGCCGGCGGCGTGGATGATGTCGGTGGGGTTGCGGGTGGGGGCGGGCAGGGTGGTGCTGCGGGTTCTGGTCCAGAAGGTGGCGGTTCGGACGGTCACGGCGACCCGGGTGACGGTGTGGCCGGCGGTCAGGACCTCGTCGGCGATCTCCTCGGCCAGGGCGGTGAGGCGGGTCCGGATCTCGGTGGGGTCGGTGAGGTCGCTGGGGAAGGTGGCCTGGCGGCCGCGGGACTTGGGCTCGCGTGGGGTGGTCACCAGCTCGGTGTCGGCCGCGCCGCCGCCGAGGGCCAGGTCGCGCAGCCGGGGTCCGATGGTCGGGCCGAACCGCGCGGCGAGCCACTCCGGGTCGGCGGCGGCCAGGTCGGCGACGGTGCGCAGGCCCAGCTCGGCCAGCGCGCGGGCGGTGCGGGATCCGATGCCCCACAACGCCTCTGTGGGGCGCGGCGCCATCACGGCCATCCAGTTGCCCTCGTCCAGCCGGAAGATCCCGGCGGGCTTGGCGAAGCCGGTGGCCAGCTTGGCCCGCTGCCGGGTGTCCCCGATGCCGATCGAGCAGCTCAGCCCGGTCTCGTCGGCCACGGCCCGGCGCACTCGGCGGGCCAGCGCCTCCGGGTCGGTGGTGCGGGCGCCGACGAACGCCTCGTCCCAACCCCAGCTTTCCACCTGTACCGGCATCGCCCGCAGGATGGCCATCACCTCCGCGGACGCCGCCTCGTAGGCCGCCGCGTCGGCCGGCAGGAACACCGCGTCCGGGCACCGCCGGGCGGCCACGGTCAGCGGCAGGCCCGCGCGCACCCCGTGCTCGCGGGCCTCGTACGAGGCGCATTGCACGACCTGCCGGCGCTGGGTGGGGTCGCCGGAGCCGCCGACCACCAGCGGCCGGCCGCGCAGCTCGGGGCGGCGGCGCAGCTCCACCGCGGCCAGGAACTGGTCCAGATCCACGTGCAGGATCCACGCCGGGACGGGCATGGCCCGAGCCTATGCCCGCCCTACGACCGTCCTCACCTCCCGCGACCCGCCTGCCGTTCGGCGACCAGACGGATCCCGCCGGGCTCGACCAGCAGCACGGACGGGACCAGCTCGGAGTCGGCGTAGCCGGACGACAGCACCGCGTCCCGCACCTCGCCGGCCAGGCTCGAGTCGGCGTCGGCCACGAGCAGCTCCTGCGGGCAGGGCAGGCCGACGATCAGCCGCGGCCCGCCGACCAGCGCGCACATCCGCTCGTGGAAGTCGGGCAGCGTGACGGCGGAGGCGACCGGTGTGCCGTCCCGGTGCAAGCACAGCAGCTCACCCTCGGCGCTGCTCTGCCCGTCGATGCGCAGCCCGGTGACCAGCGTGGTTCCCGCCTGCGCCAGCAGCTCGCCGAACGGCACGTCGCCCAGCTCCCGGTGCCGGTGGTGGGTCAGGTGGCTCATCCCCACGGTTCCGCGCGGGGTGAAGGCCACCGACGCAAGCGCCACGTACACGCGGCCGGCGACCACCGTCCGGTGCGGCATCGCCTCGAGCAGCTCGGCCCACGGCGACGACGCGCTCCACAGCACGGGCAGCAGCTCGCCGTCGCCGGACTCCAGCTCCTCGGCGCGCCGGCGCAGCATCGTCTGCCTTGCCGCCTCGAAGGCCTCCGCCCAGCCGTCCGGGTCCGGCCGCTCGAAGCTGTAGTAGACGGTCGCGGCGGGGAACATCCGCTCGATGAACAAGCCGTCCACAATGGACGGCTCCCATTCGCACAGCAGCGCCACCACGTCCTCCGGCCGGGCCCCGCGCTCGCGCTGCACGGCGGCCCAGGCCTGGCGGACGCAGTCGTCGTCCATGGTCGGCGCGTCGGCCGCGGCCCGCTCGTCGTCCTGGCCGAACTGGAACACCACCACGTTGCGGGTGGGATCGGTATCCACAGTGGACCTCTCTGCCGTCGGTTCCGACGAACCCTGCCGGATCCACGGCGGGCCGGGCCACCGCCGGTGCACCACCGACAACAACGACTGCACGCGTGGACAACTCGACCGCGGGCCGGTGCGGCCGAGCGGGACACCTGGCTTTACGCGAAATGGGAACGATGCGATGTTAGCGGGGCCGTGATCGGAAGCGATGTGAGGAGCATGCGCTTGCTATTCAAACTGAAGACCGCAGTGGTGGTGATGGCGCTCGTGACGCCGGTTCTCGGCGGTTCGGCGGCGGCGGCGCCGGTGGCGGGCGGGGTGGCGGCCGGCGGTACGGTCGTCACGCTCATCACCGGTGACCGGGTTCGATTGTTAGGCAGGCCGGGCGGTGAACCGGTGTTCGGAATCGAGCCGGCGCCCGGCCGGGAAAATATCGGTTTCGTCCGCGAGTCGCGGATCGACGGTGAGCTGACGGTGGTGCCGGCGGATGCCGTCGGGTTGGTGGAGCAGGGACGGCTCGACCCACGGTTGTTCAACGTGTCGGCCCTTGTTCGGCACGGCTACACCGACGCCGGGCCGAAGCTGCCGTTGATCGTGTCCTATCGCCATTCCGGGCCGGCCGCCGCGACGGCGGCGACGACCGTTCGCGAGCTGCCGAGCATCAACGGTGTCGCGGTGGCGCGGGACGGGGCGCGGGCGGGTGAGTTCTGGCGCTGGCTGACCGGATCGCCCGACGTGGCGAAGGTGTGGCTGGACGGCGTCGCGACGCCGCGGCTGGACGTCAGCGTGCCGCAGATCGGCGCGCCGGTCGCGTGGCAACGGGGCCTGACCGGCGCCGGTGTGACGGTCGGCGTGCTGGACTCGGGGATCAAGGCGGATCATCCCGACCTGATCGGCAAGGTCGTCGAGGCGCGGGACTTCACCGGCACCCGGCCCGATGCCGGCGACGACATCGGGCACGGCACGCATGTCGCCGGGATCATCGCCGGGACCGGCGCGGCGTCGGGCGGCCGGTACCGGGGCGTCGCACCGGACGCGAAACTGGTCAGCGGCAAGGTGTGCGTGAGCTTCGGCTGCCCGGAGTCGGCGGTCATCGCGGGCATGGAGTGGATCGCGCCCAGGGTGCGCGTGGTCAACATGAGCCTTGGCGGCGAATCGACCGACGGCACCGACCCGATGAGCCAGGCGGTGAACAACCTGACGGCGCGGTTCGGCACCCTGTTCGTGGCCGCCGGGAGCAACGACCGCTCGATCGACCTACCCGACCCGACCAACTCCGTGTCCTCCCCCGCGGTCGCGGACGCCGCGCTCGCCGTCGGCAGCGTGTCGGCACAGGACGCGACGAGCCCGTTCTCCGGCCCGGGACCACGGATCGGCGACCACGCGGTGAAGCCGGACATCGCCGGCCCCGGTGAGAGCATCGTGTCGGCCAGGGCGCCGGGGACGCCGGCCGGCGACCAGAGCCCGGTCGACGCCAACTACACCGCGCTGTCCGGCACGTCGATGGCGGCGCCGCACGTGGCCGGCGCCGCGGCGATTCTCCTTCAGCAGCACCCGGACTGGCCGGCCGGCCGGCTCAAGCCGGCGCTGATGAGCACCGCGCGGCCGACCGCCGGGGTGTTCGAGCAGGGCGCGGGCCGGGTCGACGTCGCCCGCGCGGTGACCCAGAACGTCACGGCCACCGGCGGCAGCGTCAACTTCGGATTCCTTGCCTGGCCGCAGAACGGACCGGTGACCAGAACGGTCGGCTACCGCAACGACGGAAGCTCCGCCGTGACCCTCCGGCTGGCCGCCGACGGCGTGTTCACCGCACCGAGCCGGGTGGTGGTGCCCGCGCACGGCACGGCGGAGGTGGCCGTCTCGGTCGACCCGGCCGGTGGCGCGACCGGCCTGCAGGGCGGCCGGCTGACCGCGACGGCGGGCGACGTCGCCGTGCAGACGGCGCTGTCGGCGTTCATCGAGCCGGAGAGCTACAACCTGACCGTGCGCCTGATCAGTCGCGCGGAGCGCAGCTCGTCGGTGGTGCGGGCGGTCAACGCGGAAACCGGGCAGGCGTACGGGATCCGCGGCGGTCTGGCACGGTTGCCCAAGGGCCGCTACGACATCAACGCCCTCGACGTCGCGCCGGACTCCTCGGCCACCATGCTGTCCATCCCGAACCTGACGCTGGGCGCCGACGCCACGGTGACGCTCGACGCAAGGGCCGGCCGCCCGGTGACCGCGACGGTGGACCGGGCCAACGCCCGGTTCCAGGTCGGCGAGCTGAACCTCTTCTCGGCGCCGGCATCCGGCGATCGCAGCTCCTCGTTGAGCTATGTCGCGCCTCAGGACGCCAGGTTGTACGCCGTGCCGACGGCCGGCGAGGTCACCGACCATACCTACGCGTTCAGCTTCCGGGCCACGCTCGGGCCGGTGACACCGGAGACCGGGGCGGGTGACTTCGTCTACCAGCTGGCCTTTTTCGAACGGGGACGGATTCCGGCCGACACCGCTTACCGCCCGCGGGATCGGGACCTGGCCAGGGTCGACACCGTCTACCACGGTCAGGGTGCGCCGGGTACCGCCCTGCGGGCCGACTACGCCCGGTTCCCCATCCCGGCCGGCGTGGGCATCTACGCGACCGCATACCAGTACTCGTTGCCGGCCGGGCGAATCGAGCTCTACACCGCCAACCCGGACGTCACCTGGGAGCACCTGCTCAGCGTCACGGACGCGGAGCTGTCCGACGCCGAGACCTACGTCTCCCGCCGGTCCTACCGCCCCGGCGGGTACCGGGCCGGGTGGAACCGGGCGCCGCTCAGCCCCGCCTTCGGCGAGGCGCAGGACGGTTTCGGCGTGTTCCGGGACGGCACGACGCTGCAGTTCGCGGTATCGACGCTGTCCGGCAGCGACCCGAACCAGGTCACCTTTCCCCCGACCGGGCTCACCGGGACGACCACGCTGCTCAGGAACGGCACGGAGATCGGCACGAGCCCGGTGCCGGGCGTCGGCGTCTTCACCGTGCCGGACGCGTCGGGCACGTACACCGTGCGGGTGAGCGCCGACCGGGCGGTGCCGTGGTCGGTCGTGGCCACCCACGCCGACGTCGAGTGGACGTTCCGCGACACGGTCGATCCCGGCACCCCGCTGCCGGTGCTGGTCGTGCGGACGATCGGCGCGGTGGACGCGCAGAGCAGGGCGCCGGCCGGCCGGCCGTTCCCGTTGCTGCTCAAGGCCCAGCACCAACCGGGCCAACCCGCGGTCCGGCTGGCCGCGCTGCGGGTCGAAGCGTCCTATGACGACGGTCGCACATGGACGGTCGCACCCGTGGTCAGCGGCGGGGACACCGGGCTGGCGGTGCTGCGGCACCCGGCCACCCCGGGCTTCGTGTCGCTGCGGGTCGGCGCCCGGGACGTCGACGGCAACTCCGTGAGCCAGACCGTGATCAGGGCATACCAGACCACAAGGGGATAGCCAGGAGCGAGACCATGAAGGCGGCGCCGGTCAGCCCGGCCAGCGTGCGCGCATGGTCTCGCCACTCCCGGTGCCAGCCGTCATCGGCGCCGTACCGCAGGCTGGACGCCGTCATCAGCGCCCGGCCGAGGCCGAACCCCGCGCCGGCGCACAGGGCCGGCGGCAGCGGCGCGACCATGAGCACCGCGACGGCGCCGACGTAGGGCAGGCCGCTCGGCAGGTACGTGCGCGCTCCCGTGCCCATCTCCAGACCGAACTGCAGCGGACCCAGATGCCGGCCGAGCCGGAACACCGTCTCCGGCACCAGCCGCCTGCTCTCCGGCAACCTGAACGCCAGCAGCCCGAGCCGCCGCAGCAGCACCGCGATCAGCGCCACGCCGACCACCGCCAAGCGGACCGGCATCGGCAGCGGGGCACGCACCAGCGAGCCGACGACGACCAGCACCGCGGCCGTGAGCGTGCCGCCGGCCAGCAGACCGGCGACGAACGCCAGACGTGGGGAACCCCGCCGGACCGGCGAGCTCAGCACAAGGGCCGAGTTGCGACTTCAGGTCGAGCCGCTGGTGGCGAAGCCCGCCGCGGCGCCCATCGTCAGCCACAGCGCCGGCGGCAGCCCGGCGACCGCCGCCGCGCCGGCCGTGCCGACGAGCCCGGCCGCCACGGTGACGGGGTGCCAGCTCAGCCGGGTGAGCGGCATATGGTCAGGAAGGTCTGGCCGTTGTTCGGGCCGCCCCAGTACGTGGTCAGGCCGTCGGAGCAGCGGTAGACGCGCCCGTCCGGGGTGGTCCACCTCCAGGCGTTCCTGGCCGTGATCTCGCCGCAGAGGGTGGAGATCGGCACGTGGTCGGCCTGGACCGTGCCGTAGCTCCAGGTGCCGTTCTTGTGCCAGCCGGCATCGCAGTACGTGGTTCCCCGCCAGGCGCCGCCGAAGCAGGCCGGGTAGGTGTTGACGTACGCCCCCGTGGTGTCACCGAGCTCGTCGTAGCCGAGCGGGTAGGCGTCCCGGCAGTCGGTGCGGTCCCACCCCCGCAGGCCGAACGGCCCCGCCTCGGCACGGGCCTTCCGGCCGCGCACCAACGACAACGCCAGCGCGCCGACGGTCACGGCGCCGAGCGCCGCGGCCCGCAACACGGTCCTGCGGTTGCCGGCCACGGTCAGCTCGGTCAGCGCGCCGGTCCGGCCGGCATCGATCGATGCGTCCGCGTCGGGGATCTGGTCAAGCGTCAGCGACATCGGCACTCCACTCGGTCACCATGTCGTCCACTTCGGACACTCGGGTGGGCAGCACCAGCTCCTCGACCCGGCCCGCGCCGTCCACCTTCATCAGCACCGGCGACGCCAGGTGGGATATCGCCCGCCAGGAATCGCGGTCGTGCACCACGTCCAACCCGGTCGCGAGCCCCGCCAAGGCCGAGGCGTCCTCGTGGGTGAGCACCGTCGCGCCCGGCGCAATTCGGCCGAGCCGCTCGGTCGCCGCCACGCACAGCGGGCACCCGGAGTCCACGGCGAGCACGATCCTCGTGCGGCCGTCGGCGAATCCCGGACCCAGGGTGATCTCGGGTCGTGCCGACGCGAAGCCCTTCTCCTCGCGCAGCACGATCCCGCGCAGCAGCCGGACCTCCCGCATGACCGCGGCCAGCGCGCAGAACAGCACCACGATCGCCACCCAGACCAGGATGTGATAGGCGATGATCGGTGACATCCCCGCCTCCGCTCAGTCGTGCCAGGCGACGTCGATCTCGGCGAGCCAGTCCAGGCCGCCGGGGTCGGTGAGGTGCACCTCGGCGAGGCCGGCGGGGCAGCCGAGGATGAAGGAGTACCTGCCCTCCGCACCGGGGACGGCCGCCTTCCACACCTCGCCGTACCGGGTCCGAGCCCCCGCGTGCTTCGGTACCAGGGCGAGCGCCTGCCGGGGCCCGGGAATCGACATCGTGCCGCGACCCCGGACCACGACGGCGATCTGCTCGGTCATCGTGTCCATCAGCGTCGCCGCCCGCGGCCGCACGACCATGCCGCCGACCCGGTCGGTGATCTCCAGCGAGGCGAACAGCGCGGCCACCCGGTCGCGGCCGGGCGCCGGGCCGGCGTACACGGTCATCAGCTCGTGATAGGACCCGATCAGTGTCGCGACCGACGACCGCTGGTCGTTCGCCTCGGCCACAACGACTTCCCGCCCGTGCATCAGGAACCGGTCGCGGCTGGCCGCCGGGGCCACGTAGGTGCAGGCGAACTCGTGATAGCCCCGCGGGCCGATCTGGAACCCCGTGCCGTAGGAGCCGCCCGCGAACCGCACCCCCGCCGCCACGCTGGAAACCGGCCGGTCCGAGGGAAGGGCGACGCTCACCCGCCGCCCGCTCGGCGCCACCAACTCCAGCCGTTGTGAGGCCATGCCGCCCCTTCCCTTCGGAGTCCGTGCCAGTTGGTGAGCATCGGATCACGTGAAATGTCGGTACGGCAAGCCACGCGTGCATTTCGCACTACGGCGTTCGGCGTAGCGACGGGCCGCGGCCTCAGTTCTGCGGGGCGGCGTCCATCTGCTCGCGCAGGCTACGCGGGCGCATGTCGGTCCACACCTCGTCGACGTAGGCCATGCACTCCTCCTTGCTGCCCTCCTTGCCGACGGCGCGCCAGCCGGCCGGGATGTCGTGGTCCACCAGCCACAGCGAGTACTGCTCCTCGTCGTTGATCAGTACCTGGTACCTGGCGTCGTCATCCATCTGCTGTCCCTTTCTCGATCGGTGAACTCATTACGGTGGTAGGGGAATCCGCCTCGGCGGGCGGCGTTCGTGGAAAGCTGCGCATGGTCGGGCTGACCGTGATCGACAGCGTGAGCAGCGCGATGCCGCCCGCGCAGAGCAGCATCACCTGGTTGCCCGGCACCAGTTCGAGCAGCGCGCCGCCGGCCGCCGGTCCGGCCGCCGCGGCGATCCCGCCGGCCACGCCCATCACGCCGCTGAGCCGGCCGCGCAGCTCGTCCGGGGTGACCAGCAACTGGTAGGTGTCGATGGCGGTGTTCGTCGTCGGCGCCAGGAACGCCATGGCGGCCAGCAGCAATCCCATCAGGTAGCCGCTGGAGACGAACACCGAGATGGGCGTCAGCGCCGTCAGGATCCAGCACACCCCGACGATCGACCCGTACGGGCTGAGGATCCGCATCAACCGCGGCGCGACCACCGCCCCGAGCAGCCCACCGGCGCCGAACATCGCCGCCATGATGCCGATCTCGCCGGTCGGCACCCCGCGCTGCTGCGCGAGCACGATGATCACGAGGTAGTACGCGGCGAAGAACAGGTTGAGGCCGACGACGCACAGGGCGGTGGCGCGGACGTGCCGGTGCCGCCACATCCACCGCACGCCCTCGGCCATCTCGCGGCCGAGGTGACGCATCGGCGTGGACCGCACCCGGCGGGGCGGCATCCGCAGGAACAGCAGTGCCACGAACGAGACCGCGTGGGTCACCGTCTCCACGACGAACGGCACCACCCGGCCCACCGCGAACAGGAAGCCGCCCGCCGCCGTGCCGGAAAGCTGGGCGAGGAAGGACCGCGCCGAGTTCATCGCCAGCGCCGTCGGCAGCTGTTCGGCCGGAACGACGTTGGGCAGGCTGGCCTCCTCGGCCGGCTCGAACATCGACCCGCACACGCCGAGGACGGCGGCGACCACCACCATGTGCGCCACGGTCGCCGTGTCCCACCACAGCGCGAGGACCAGGCTGCCCACCGTGACGGCCTGCACCGCCTCGCAGGCGAGCATGACCGTCTTGCGGTTCCACCGGTCCACAAGGGCGCCCGCCGGCAGCCCGGCGAGCAGGTGCGCGGCCGCACTCGCCCCCAGCACCAGGCCGGACGCCCCAGGCGATCCGGTGACCACGAGCACCAGCAGCGGGAAGGCGATCGAGGTGACGTTGATGCCGAACTCCGACAGCGCCTGGCTTCCCCACAGCAGCTGGTAGTTGTGGTTGCGGGACAGCGGCTTGAGCGTCATTCGAAACTCCGATCAGCGACGGCGGGCCGCCGGGTGGTGCTCGCCACCGGTCGCGACGGCAGGCCGGAGGTCTGCCCGAGCGATCGGTCCAGCGACCAGCCCAACCATGGCGACCACGGACCGCGAACACCACACGGCACGCTGGCCCGCCCGAGCGGTCGGACCGGCGACCACGGCGGCACGCAACCCGCGACCCTTGTTTCGAAGGGCTCGTTCGGACAAGACACAGTCATGTCGCCCGCCCCCTCGAACAGTCGTGCGCGATCTGGCGGAGCGCGTCGGCGAAGTCACCGGACACACGCTCCACAGTGGACCTTCGATGCCGGTCGGGCTGGTAGTGCCAGGTGAACCCGAGCCGACCGCCTTCGACGCCGCCCACGACCTCCAGCAGGTGCGAGCCCCGGTCGGCGGGATCCTGCTCCTGGCCGAGGGAGGAGTACATCGCCCGGTAGAGGCCGTGGTCGTCGTCCTGTGCCTGCCCGTCCCACTGGCCGAGGTAGTTGAACGCGATCTGCGGTCCCGGCGAGTCGGCGGCCAGCCGCTCGCGCACCTCCGGCGAGCCCAGATACCGCAGCGCGCCGAAGCCGAACCCGTTGCCCGGAACGGCGCGCAGCTGGCGGCGCACCGACTTGATCAGATCGCGCCAGCTCGGCTCGTCGCCGGCGGGTACCTCGAGCCCGACCGGGAAGAGCGTGGTGAACCACCCGACGGTTCGGGAAAGGTCGACCCCGTCGAGGATCTCCTCGCGGCCGTGCCCCTCCAGGTCGATCGAGACCCGGCCCCGCCCTGTCCACCGGGACAGCGCCCAGGCCAGCGCGGCCAGCAGGACGTCGTTGATCCGGGTGCGGTAGGCGGCGGGTGCCCCGCGCAGCAACGCGTCGGTCTCCTCGGCGCTCAACCGCACCGAGACGGTCCCGGCCGGGCCGGGCGGCTCGGCCGGCCCGTCGACGGGCAGCGCGCAGCCGTCCAGCGCGGCCGCCCAGTGGTCCACCTCGTGGTCCAGACCGCCGCCTGCGACATGCTCGGCCAGCCGCAGCGCCCAGTCCCGGAACGACGTGGTCTTCGGGCCCAGGTCGATCCGCTCGCCCCGCAGTGCCTGCCGGTAGGCGGTTTCCAGGTCGTCGAGCAGGATCCGCCAGGAGACGCCGTCGACCACCAGGTGGTGCGCGGCCAGGAACAGGTACGGCGCGCGGCCGCCGCCCGGCACGAACAGCGCCGCGGCGAACAGCGGCCCGCGGCCGAGGTCGAAGGACGCGTGCACCTCGTCGGCGATCCGCCGCATCGCCGCGTCCTGCTCCTCGCTGTCCAGATCGGACAGATCGTGCCGGTCGAGCACCGGCACGCCCTCGACCGCGGCGTTGTACTGGCGCCACCGGCCGTCGGTGCGCTCGAACCGCATCCGCAGCGCGTCGTGGTGCACGACGAGGGCCTCGACCGCCCGCCGGAGGGCCCGCTCGTCGATGTCGCCGGTCAGCTCCACCAGGGTGGACTGGTTGTAGTGCCGCGGGTTGGCCAGCGGCTGGCGGAAGAACCAGTGCTGGATCGGGGTGAGCGGAACCGCGCCCACGACCGGCTCCTGCCCGGACTGTCCGCTGTGGACGGTACCGACGACGGGCGCAAGAGACGCGATGGTCTGGTGCAGGAAGAGATCCTTGGTCGTGAAGCTCAGCCCGGCCTGGCGGGCCCTGGCGACCACCTGGATGCTGAGGATCGAGTCACCGCCCAGCTCGAAGAAGTTGTCCTCGACGCCGACCCGATCCAGGCGCAGCACGTCCGACCAGAGGTCGGCGAGCGCGGATTCGACCGGCCCGCTCGGGGCCACGTAGCGGTCCTCCCGACCCGACCCGGCCTCCGGCTCGGGCAGCGCACGCCGGTTGACCTTGCCGCTCGGCGTCAGCGGAAGCTCGTCGAGCACGACGAACGCGGCCGGCACCATGTAGTCGGGCAGGCTGCCGGCCAGCCAGGAGCGCAGGTCGGGAGCGGCCGAGTCGGCCGGCACGACGTAGGCCACCAACCGCTTGTGCCCGTCGTGCTCCGCCGCCACCACGACCGCGTCGGCCACGTCGGGATGGCGCCGCAGCGCCGCCTCGATCTCGCCGGGCTCGATCCGGAACCCGCGGATCTTGACCTGCTCGTCGGTGCGGCCCAGGTACTCCAGCACGCCCCGGTCCGTCCAGCGCACCCGGTCCCCGGTCCGGTACATCCGCGAACCCGGCGCGCCGAACGGGTTGGGCACGAACCGGTCCGCGGTCAACCCCGGCCGGTTGAGATACCCGCGCGCGAGCTGCGCGCCGGCCAGGTACAGCTCGCCGGGGACACCGACCGGCAGCGGGCGGCCATGGGCGTCGAGCACATAGGCTCGGACGTTGCGCAGTGGTCGGCCCACCGCCGGCCGCATGCCGTCGACCACCCGGCAGGACAACGCGTCGATGGTGCATTCGGTGGGGCCGTAGAAGTTGTAGCTGGCCGTGCCGGCCGCCGCGGCCAGCTCCCGCCACAGCGACTCGCCGAGCGCCTCACCGCCGAGCATCAGCATTCCCGGCCGGTGCCGCGCGTCGTCGAGCAGCCCGGCCGGAACGAGCTGGCGGACGTAGGACGGCGTGAGGTCGAGGAAGTCGATCCGGTGCCGGGCCACGTAGTCGACCAGCGCGTCCGCGTCACGACGGGTGTCGTCGTCGATGAGGTGCAGCTCGTGGCCGTCGGCCATCAGCAGCGGCCCCTCAAGCGACGTGTCGAAGGAGAACACCGCGGTCAGGCCGACCCGCAGCCGATCGGATCCGTCACCTCGCAAGCTCGGTGCCGGCGACCCTGCCACCTCGTCCCTCGGCGGCAGGGCAGTGTTCGATGGTTCGCTCCGCAAGCTCCGCTCTCCTTGCGCGGCGGCGATCAGCGGCGGCAGGAAGTCGTTGCGGTGGTTGTACAGCAGGTTGACCAGGTTGCGGTGCTCGACGAGCACGCCCTTCGGTTGACCGGTCGAGCCGGAGGTGTAGATGGCGTACGCCGAGTTGGCCGGCCGCAGCGCCGCGAGCCGGTCCGCGTCGGTGAGGTCGGCATCGGCGTAACCGGCCAATGTGGACTCGTCGACGGCCTCGCGCAGCACCAGCACCGGCGCCGCGTCCCGGACCATGAAATCGATCCGGTCGGCCGGCAGGGTCGGGTCGACCGGCAGGTACACCGCGCCCGCCTTGAACACGGCGAGCATGGCCACCACCATCTCCGCCGAGCGCGGCAGGGCCAACCCCACCACCCGCTCCGGTCCGGCGCCCCGCTCGACCAGGTACCGCGCCAGCCGGTTGGCCTTGGCATTGACCTCGGCGAAGGTCAGCGCGGTGCCCCGGAACACAAGAGCGGTCTCGTCCGGCGTGCGCCGCGCCTGCGCCTCGAACAGCTCGGGGAAGGTCAGCGCCGGCACCTCGAGATCGGTGTCGTTCCATTCCTCGACGACCCGGCGCAGCTCCGGGTCGGTCAGCAGCGGAAGCTCGGCCAGCGTCAGGTCCGAGTGGACGGTCATGCGCTCCAGCAACGCCAGCAGGTGCGTGGCCATCCGGTCGATCGTGGCCGGGTCGAACAGATCCGTGCTGTACTCGAACGCGCAGACCAGCCCGCCCTGGTACTCAGCGAACTCGACGGACAGGTCGCAGTTGGCGGTCGTCACCGGCAACGGCACCTCCTCGACGTCCAACCCGGGCAGGGCCGGCGCCTGGCCGGGCGCGTTCTGCAGCAGCACCATGACGTCGAACAGCGGGTTGCGGCTGGTGTCGCGGGCCGGCGCGAGCTCGTCCACCAGCCGCTCGAACGGCACCTCCTGGTGGGCGAAGGCATCCAGCACCATGTCCCGGACCTGAACGAGGAACTCGTCGACGGTCCGCGCGTCGTCCACGGTGGAGCGCAGCACCAGCGTGTTGACGAAGAAGCCGACCAGCCCCTCGAGCTCGGCCCGGTCGCGGCCGGACACCACGGTGCCGACGGCGATGTCCTCCTGGCCGGACCACCGGGCGAACAGCACCTGGCAGGCCGCGACCAGCGTCATGAACAGCGTGCTGCCCCGCCGGCGGCCCAGGTCCTTCAGCGCGGCGGTGAGCTCGGGGGACACCGTGAACCCGTGGATCGCACCGGCTGAGGTGCGCACCGCCGGCCGTGGCCGGTCGGTGGGCAGCTCCAGCGGAGCGAGCGCGGACAGCTGCCGCGTCCAGTAGCCGATTTGCTTGTCCAGCACCGCGCCGCTCAGGTGCTCGCGTTGCCAGCTGGCGAAATCGGCGTACTGCAAGGGCAGTGGCGGCAGGTCGGCCGGCTCGCCGCGCAGCGCCGCACCGTACAGTGTGGACAGCTCGTCGACCAGCAGGCCGCTGGACCAGCCGTCGGTGACGATGTGGTGCGCCGCCATGCTCAGCACGTGGTCGTCGTCGGCAAGGCGGACCAGCCGGACCCGGAACAGCGGCCCGCGGCCAAGGTCGAACGGTGTGGTCACCTCCCGTTCCAGCACGGTGGACAGCTCGGTTTCCAGCTCCTCGTCCGGCAGCCCGCTCAAGTCGAGCAGCGGGACCCGCACGTCGTACGGCGGGTGCACGAGCTGCACGCCCTTCCCGTCCACCGCGTCGAACGTGGTCCGCAGCGACTCGTGCCGGGCCACCAGCGCGGTCAGCGCGGCGTTCAACGCGTCCAGATCGAGCGCGCCCCGCAGCCGCAGCGCCGACGGCGAGACGTACTCCGCGCTGTCCGGCTCGAACTCGTTGAGGAACCACAGCCGCTGCTGGGCGAACGACAGCGGCAGGGGCCGATCCCGCGGCACGGACTCGATGACCGGCAGGCCGCCGACCCCGGCGTCGGCCGGGACCAGGTCGGCCAGCCCGGCGACGGTCGGGTTGGCGAACACCGCGCGCGGCGACAGGTCCGCGCCGAACGCGGCGCGCAGCCGCGAGATCACCCGGATGCTCAGGATCGAGTCGCCGCCGAGGTCGAAGAAGTTGTCCTCGACCCCGACCCGTTCCATGCCCAGCACCTCGGCCCAGATGTCGGCCACGACCCGCTCGGTCTCGGTACGCGGCGCGACGTAGCCGGCATCCGGGGCCGGCGCGTCCGGCGCCGGCAGGGCCCGCCGGTCCAGCTTTCCGCTGGCGTTGAGCGGCAACCGGTCCAGCGGCACGACCGCCGACGGCACCATGTAGTCGGGCAGGGTCGTGCGCAGCGCGTCGCGCAGCGCATCCGGCGCCACGGTCGCCGCGCCGGCCACGACATAGGCCACCAGCCGCTTGCCGCGGCCGTCGAGCTCGCGGGCGACCACGACCGCCTGGCTGACTCCCGGTTGGCTCAGCAGGGCCGCCTCGATCTCGCCCGGCTCGATCCGGAACCCGCGGATCTTCACCTGCTCGTCGTTGCGCCCGCGGTACTCCAGGGTCCCGTCCGCCCGCCGGCGGACCAGGTCGCCGGTGCGGTACATCCGGCTGCCCGGCGGCCCGAACGGGTTGGCCACGAACCGCTCCGCGGTCAACCCGGCCCGGTTCAGATACCCGCGCGCCACCTGGTCACCGGCAAGGCACAGCTCGCCGGGAACCCCGACCGGAACGGGCTGAAGGTGCCCGTCGAGCACGTAGGCCCGCAGGTTGCGCAGCGGCCGCCCGACGATCGGCGCCTCGCCGGCCACCCGGCACCACAGCGCGTCGACGGTGCATTCGGTGGGGCCGTAGAGGTTGTAGCTCGCGGTGTCCGGCAGGGCCGCCAGCTCCCGCCACAGCGACTCGCCGAGCGCCTCACCGCCCACCGAGAGGATCTTCGGGCGATGCCGCTCGCCGGTCAGCAGCCCGGCCGGCATGAGCTGGCTCACCCAGGACGGGGTCAGGTCGAGGAAGTCGATGCGGTGGCGCACCACGTAGTCGACGAACGCCTCCGCGTCGATGCGGGTGTCGGCGTCGATGAGGTGCAGCTCGTGGCCGTCGGCCAGCAGCACCAGGGCCTCCCACGAGGTGTCGAAGGAGAACGCCGCGCTCAGCGCGATCCGCAGCCGCTGTCCACCCGCATCGGCGACGAACCCGTTGCGGTGGCAGTACAGCAGGTTGGTCAGGCCGCGGTGCTCGACGACGACGCCCTTGGGCTTGCCGGTCGAGCCCGAGGTGTAGATGACGTAGGCGCCGTTGTCCATCCGAAGTGGACGGATTCGGTCGGCGTCGGTCGGATCGGTGTCCGGGTAGCCGTCGAGATCGCGGACGGTCCGCGGATCGTCGATCACGACGACCGGGGCGGCGTCGGCGCGCAGGTGCGCCCGGCGGTCGGCCGGCAGCTCCGGGTCGACCGGCAGGTACACCGCGCCGGCCTTGAGCACCGCGAAGATCGCGATCACCATCTCGGCGCAGCGCGGCAGCTCCAACGCCACCACGCGCTCCGGTCCGGCGCCCCGCCGGATCAACCAGTGCGCCAGCCGGTTGGCCCGCGCGTTGAGCTCCGCGAAGGTCAGCGCGATGTCCGCGAACACCAGCGCCGTCTCGTGTGGACTCTGCCGCACCTGAGCCTCGAACAGCTCGGGGAACGTGGCCGACGGCACGTCAAGGCCGGTGTCGTTCCACTCCACCAGCACCCGCTCCCGCTCGCCGGCGGACAGCCAGGGCAGCCGCCACAGCGGGCGGTCGGGATCGTCGGCCATGCCGGCCAGCAGCAGGCGCAGCCGCTCGACCATCAGCTCCACTGTGGCGGCGTCGAACAGCCTCGGGTCGTAGGCGAGGTCGAAGCGTAGCCGGTCGTCGAGGTAGGCGCTCAGCGTCAGCGGCAGGTTCGTGGTGTCCAGCGCCTGGCCCGCGCGCACCCGCGGGCCCCCGCGCTGCGCGGCCGGGTCGTCGAGCGGGTAGTTCTCGAACACCACGACGCTGTCGAACAGGTTGGTGCCACCGGGAACGCCGCTCCAGGTCTGCAGCTGGGCCAGCGACGCGAACTCGAACCGCCGGGACTCGGTCTGCTCGATCTGCAGCGCCCGCAACCAGGACACCGTGCTCTGTCCATCGTGGACCCGCACCCGGCTCGGCACGGTGTTGATGAACATGCCGATCATCGACTCGACGCCGGGCAGCTCGGCCGGCCGGCCCGACACCGTGGTGCCGAAGACCACGTCCGGCTCACCGCTGTAGCGGGCCAGCAGCAGCGCCCACGCGCCCTGCACGATCGTGTTGACGGTCAACCCGTTCCGCTTGGCCACGCGGTGCAGCCGGCCGGACTCCTCGGCCGGCAGGTCCAGCCGGACCGACTCCGACGACTCGGTCCGGTGCGCCTCGACCGGTTGCCGGTCGTAGGGCAGTGGGGTGGGCGAGGAGAAGTCGCCCAGCACCGCCCGCCAGTGCCGCTCCGCCTGTCCCTGATCCTGCTCGCGCAGCCACCGCAGGTAGTCCCGGAACGGTCGCCTGGCGACCAGACCCGGTTTCCGGCCGGCGACGATGGCCGCGTACTGCTCGCACACCTCGGCGAACACCTGGGCCGTGCTCCAGCCGTCCAGCAGCACGTGGTGCGAGGTCCACACCAGCAGCACCTCGTCGTCCGGCAGCCGCGCGATCGACAGCCGCATCAGCGGCGCGCGGTCCAGCTCCATCCCGGCCGCGCGGTCCTCGTCCACCAGCCGCCGCGACGCCGCCTCGCGCTCCACATCGGACAGGTCGCGCCAGTCGTGGTACGCGGTGGGCACGGTGACCCGGCGGTGCACCACCTGGAGCGGCTCGTCCACGCCGTCCCACACCAGCGAGCTGCGCAGCACCGGCGTCCGGTCCACCACCCGCTGCCAGGCCGCGCCGAAGGCCCGCGGATCGGACACGCCCGCCACCTGCAGCGTCAGCTGGTTGAAATAGGCGTCGCTTTCGGTGTCCACCAGGCTGTGGAACAGCATCCCCGCCTGCAGCGGGGTCAGCGGGTAGACGTCCTCCACCGAGCGCCCGTCGCCGGCGATCCGGTCCACCTGCCGCTGGTTCAGCCGGGCCAGCGGGAAGTCCGACGGCGTGCAGCCACCGGCGCCCGGCCGGGCGCAGTGCGCCACGATCTCGGCCAGCGCGCCGATCGTCTCCCTGGCCAGCCGCGCCACCGTGGCCTCGTCGTGCACCTCGGTGGAATAGGTCCAGACCAGCTCCAGCTCACCGGCGTTCACGACGCCGGTGACGTCCAGCAGGCAGGCGCGGGTGCGTCCGGGGTCGATGTCCTGGCCGACGCCCGCCGTCCACGACCGGAACAGGCCCTCGGCGTCGGACGCCATGTCCCAATGACCGTGGTAGTTGAACGAGATCTGCGGGTGCGGGTCGTGGGCTAGCACGCCGGCCGCCGTGTCCGGCGGGCTCAGGTAGCGCAGCGCCCCGTAGCTGAGTCCCTTGTGCGGCACCGCACGCAGCTGCTCCTTGACCGACTTGAGCACCTCGCCCCAGTCCGCATCGGCGGAGACGCTCAACGCCAGCGGGAACTCCGACGTGAACCAGCCGACGGTGCGGGAAAGGTCGACGCCGGCGAGGATCTCCTCCCGGCCGTGCCCCTCCATCGCGATCAGCACGCCGTCCCGGCCGGTCCACCGGCACAGCACCCGACCCAGCGCGCTCAGCAACACGTCGTTGACCTGCGTGCGATACACCCCGGGAACCCGGTGCAGCAACGCATCCGTGTCGTCCTTGCCCAACCGCACCGACAGCGAGACCGCGGACGCCTCGGTGTTGTGGCCCGGGTGGTCGACCGGCAGCTCGGCCGGCGCGGTGCCGGGAATCTTCGACCAGTACGCCAGATCGTCGTCGAGCCGGCCGGACCGGACGTGCTCGGTCAGCCGGTGCACCCACTGGCCGAACGGGGTTCCGGTGGGCTCCAGCGTCACCGCCGAATCCCCGAGCGCCTGGTGGTAAGCCGCTTCCAGGTCAGCGAGCAGGATCCGCCACGACACGCCGTCGACGACCAGGTGGTGGATGGTCAGGAACAACCGCGGCGGCCGGCTGCCGAGATGGAACAGCACCACCCTGATCAGCGGGCCCTGGGCGATGTCCAGGCTCGTCTGGGCCGCCAACACGGCCTCCTCCAGCACGACCTGCTGGCCGTCATCGTCCAGCTCGGACAGGTCGTAGCGCAGGAACACCTCGCCCGCGTCGGGCGCGACGTCCTGCTGCCAGCGGCCGTCGACCCGGCGGAACCGCATGCGCAGCGCGTCGTGGTGCGCCAGCACGGCGTCCACCGCCGTCCGCAGCGCCCGCTCGTCGACCTCCTCGGCCAGCTCCACCAGCGTCGACATCGTGAAGTGGTCCGGCCGCGGGGTGTCCTCGTCGAGGAACCAGTGCTGGATCGGGCTCAGCGGCGCGGGACCGGCGATCGGCTCGGGCTCGGCGGTGTCGGGCCCGGACTCGATGCCGGCGCCCGCGCTCAGCTCCGCGATCGTCTGGTACAGGAAGATGTCCTTGGAGGTCAGGCGCAGGCCCGCCTGCCGGGCCCTGGACACCACCTGGATGCTGAGGATGGAGTCGCCGCCGAGCTCGAAGAAGTTGTCCTCGATCCCGACGCGCTCGGCGCCCAGCACCTCCGCCCAGACGCGGGCCAGCTCGTGCTCGGCCGGCGTGCGCGGGGCCACGTACGCGGACTCGAGCTCCGGCCGGCCGTCCGGCTCGGGCAGCGCGCGCCGGTCGACCTTTCCGCTCGGCGTCAACGGAATCCCGGCCATGACGACGAACGCCGACGGCACCAGGTAGTCCGGCAGGGTCCGCTTCAGCCACGACCGCAGCTCCGAGCTCGCCGGCGCGGCCGGGCCGGACGGCACGAGGTAGGCCACGAGCCGCTTGTGCCCTGAGCCGTCCTCCCTTGCGGCGACGACGGCCTCGGTCACGTCGGGATGGCGCAGCAGGGCGGCCTCGATCTCGCCCGGCTCGATCCGGAACCCGCGGATCTTGACCTGCTCGTCGGTGCGGCCGCGGTACTCCAGCGTGCCGTCCGGCCGCCAGCGGGCGAGGTCGCCGGTGCGGTACATGCGGCTGCCCGGCGGCCCGAACGGGTTGGCCACGAAGCGATCCGCGGTCAACCCCGGACGGTTCAGGTAGCCCCGCGCCACCTGAGCGCCGGCCAGGCACAGCTCGCCGGGAACGCCGATCGGCACCGGCGACAGGTCGCCGTCCAGCACGTAGGCCCGCAGGTTGGGCAGCGGCCGCCCGACGACCGGCCGGGTCCCGGCCAGCACCGGGGTGGCCAGCGCGTCGATCGTGCACTCGGTGGGGCCGTAGAAGTTGTAGCTCCTGGTCCTCGGCGCCGCGGCCAGCTCACGCCACAGGGACTCCCCCAACGCCTCGCCGCCGAGCATGAGCACCTTCGGCCGGTGCCGGTCGCCGAGCAGCCCGGCCGGAAGGAGCTGCTGCACGTAGGACGGCGTGAGGTCGAGGAAGTCGATCCGGTTCCTGGCAACGTAGTCGACAAGCAGCTCCGGCTCGCGCCGCACGTCGTCGTCGAGCAGGTGCAGCTCGTGCCCGTCGGCCAGCAGGACCAGGCCCTCCAACGACGTGTCGAAGGAGAACACCGCGCTCAGCGCGACCCGCAGCCGCGATCCGCCGGCCTCGGCCACGAAACCGTTGCGGTGGCAGAAGAGCAGGTTCACCAGGTTCCGGTGCTCGACGGCGACGCCCTTCGGCAGCCCGGTCGAGCCCGACGTGTAGATGACGTACGCGGCGTTGTCCGGCCGAAGTGGACCGACCCGCTCGGAATCGGCCGGGTCGGTGTCCGGACAGCCGTCGAGACCGTCCACGGCACGCGGATCGTCGATCACCACGACCGGGGCGGCGTCGGCGCGCAGGTGCGCCCGGCGGTCGGCCGGAAGCGTGGGATCGATCGGCAGGTACACCGCGCCCGCCTTCCACACCGCGAGGATGGCGATCACCATCTCGGCGCAGCGCGGCAGCTCAAGGGCCACGACCCGCTCCGGACCGGCGCCCTGCTCGATCAACCGGTGCGCCAGCCGGTTCGCCCGCTCGTTCAGCTCCGCGTAGCTCAGCGCGGTGTCGTTGCACACCAGCGCCGTCTCGTGTGGACTGCGCCGCACCTGGGCCTCGAACAGCTCGGGGAAGGTGGCCGACGGCACCTCGAGGTCGGTGTCGTTCCAGGCCACCAGCACCTGGTCGCGCTCGGCGGCGTCCAGCAGCGGGTACTCGCCGACGCGGCGGTCCGGGTCGGCCGCGATGCCGTCGAGCAGCACCCGCAGGTGCCGCACCATCCGCTCGATCGTGGCGGCGTCGAACAGATCGGTGTTGTACTCCAGCGCGCCGATCAGGCCACCCTCGTGCTCCTGGAACTCGAACGTGAGATCGCAGTTCGCGGTGACGACGGGCATCGCGAGGCCCTCGACCTCGAGGCCGGGCAGCCCGGATGCCTCGTTCGGCGTGTTCTGCAGCAGAACCATCACGTCGTACAGCGGGTTGCGGCTGGTGTCCCGAGCGGGTTGCAGGTCGTCCACCACCCGCTCGAACGGCACCTCCTGGTGGGCGAAGGCGTCCAGCACGGTCGCCCGCACCTCGGCGAGCAGCCGCCCGAAGGAGAGCTTGCCGTCCACGGTGGAGCGCAGCACCAGGGTGTTGACGAACAGCCCGATGAGTCGCTCCAGCTCGCCGTGCTCCCGGCCGGACACCACCGTGCCGATCGCGACGTCGTCCTGGCCGGACAACCGGGCGAGCAGCACCTGGCAGGCGGCAATCAGCGTCGTGAACAGCGTGCCGCCCTCGCGGTGCCCGAGGTCCTTGAGCGCCGCGGTGACCTCGGCCGGGACCGTGAACGTGTGCACCGCGCCCGCGGAGGTGCGCACCGCCGGCCGCGGCCGGTCGGTCGGCAGCTCAAGCGGTGCGACGCCGGACAGCTGGCGCCGCCAGTACTCGAGCTGCTCCTCGAGGGACGAACCGGACAGCCGGTCCCGTTGCCACACCGCGTAGTCCGCGTACTGCACCGGCAGCGGCGGAAGGGTGGCCTCGACACCGCGCAGCGCGGCGTCGTACAGCACGCACAGCTCATCGACCAGGACGCCCATCGACCAGCCGTCGCTGACGATGTGGTGCATGGCCAGCGTGAGCACGTGCTCGTCGGCGCGCAGCCGGGCCAGGCTCGCCCGCAGCAACGGGCCTTCGCGCAGGTCGAAGGGGCGGCTGCTCGCATCGGCCAGCAGCTTGTCCACTTCGGACTCGCGATCCCGCTCCGGCAGCTCCGACAGGTCCAGGACCGGGAGCGCCACCTCATACGGCGGGCGCACCACCTGCACCCCCTGCCCGTCGGCCGAGTCGAACGTGGTCCGCAACGACTCGTGCCGGGCGACGAGCGCGGTCAGCGCACCGTTGAGGGCGGCGACGTCGAGCTCGCCGCGCAACCGCGCGGCATAGCGCATGACGTACTCGGTGCTGTCCGGCTCGAACTCGTCGAGGAACCACAGCCGCTGCTGGCCGAACGACAGCGGCAGCGCCCCGTCCCGCGGCACGGTGGGAATGGCCGCCACCGGTGTCGCGTTGTCCGCACCCGGTAGCGCGGCGGCGAACGCGGCGACCGTGGGATGGCTGAACACCGCGCGCGGCGAGAGGTCGGCCGCCAGCGCGGCCCGCAGCCGCGAGGTGACCCGGATGCTCAGGATGGAGTCGCCGCCGAGCGCGAAGAAGTTGTCCTCGACCCCGACCTGGTCCACGCCGAGCACCTCGGCCCAGATCTCCGCCACGATCCGCTCGACCCGAGTCCGGGGCGCCACGTAACCGGCGCCGGCCGCCGCCGCCCTGCCCTCCGGCGCCGGCAGCGCCTTGCGATCGAGCTTTCCGTTGGGGGTCAAGGGGAAACCGTCCAGCACGACGAACGCCGACGGCACCATGTAGTCGGGCAGCGTCTCGCCGAGCAGCGCGCGCAGCTCCTCGGGCGGCGGCGCCTGCTCGCCGGCCGCCGGAACGAGGTAGGCCACCAGCCGCTTGTGGTCCGGCCCGTCGTCCCTTGCGACCACGGCCGCCTCGCCGACGCACGCGTGCCGCAGCAGCGCCGTCTCGATCTCCCCGAGCTCGATGCGGAACCCGCGGATCTTGACCTGGTGGTCGGTGCGGCCGAGATAGTCGAGGTTGCCGTCCGCCCGCCAGGACGCGAGGTCCCCGGTGCGGTACATCCGGCTGCCCGCGGGGCCGAACGGGTTGGCGATGAAGCGGTCGGCGGTCAGCCCCGGCCGGCCGAAGTAGCCACGCGCCAGGCCGTCCCCGCCGATGTAGAGATCGCCCGGCACGCCGACCGGCACCGGGCGCAGGGCGGCGTCGAGGACGTAGATCTGCGTGTTGGCGATGGGCCGGCCGATGGTCGGCGCGCCGGGCCGATCGTCCACAATGGCCGCGGTGGACCAGATCGTGGTCTCGGTGGGCCCGTAGAGGTTGGTGACCTCCGCGGCAAGCTGCCGCAGCTGCGCGGCCAGCCCGGCCGGCAGGGCCTCTCCCCCGACCAGCATCCGGAGCCCGCGCAGGGACTCCGATCCGGACTCGGGCAGCGAGCGCCACAGCGACGGGGTGGCCTGCATGATCGTCGTGCCGGTCTCGTCGATCAGCCGGGTCAGCGCCCAGGGGTCGGCGATCACCGTCTTGGGCGCGACGACCACGGTCGCACCGCTGATCAGCGGCAGGTACAGCTCCAGCGCGGCGATGTCGAACGCGATGGTGGTCGCGGCCAGCAGCCGGTCGTCCGGCGACAGGGCGAAGCGATCGCCCATGGACAGCAGGAAGTTGGTCAGGCCGCCGTGCGGGACGACCACGCCCTTCGGCCGGCCGGTCGAGCCGGAGGTGTAGATCACGTACGCCGGGTTGAGGGGCGTGAGCGGGGCGGTCCGGTCCCGGTCGGTGGGGTTGGCCTGCTTGTAGCCCCGCGTGTCGAGGACGGCCTTGCGGCTGCCGAGCACCGAGACGGGACGGGCGTCGGCGAGCATGTAGGCGATCCGCTCGGCCGGGAACTCCGGGTCGACGGGCAGGTAGGCCGCGCCGGTCTTGAGCACCGCGAGCAGCGCGACGACCAGCTCGGCCGAGCGCGGGAGCGTGATGGCCACGTAGCGCTCCGGGCCGACGCCCTCGCTGATCAGCTTGTGCGCCAACCGGTTCGCGCATGCGTTGAGCTCCGCGTAGGACATCGGGGTCCCGTCGAAGACCAGCGCGGTGGCCTCCGGCGTCCTGGCCGCCTGCGCCTCGAACAGGTCCGGCAGCATGGCATCGCCGACCGGGCGGGCGGTGTCGTTCCACTCGACCAGCACCCGCCGGCGCTCCTGCGCCGGCATCGAGGGCACCCTGGCCAGCGGGCGGTCGGGGTCGGCGGCCAGCTCGAGGAGCAGCACCTCGAGGTGCCCGGCCATCCGCTCGACCGTCGCCCGGTCGAACAGGGTCGGGTCGTAGGACAGGTTGAAGCCGAGCCGGTCCTCGAGGTAGGCACTCAGCGTCAGCGGGAAGTTCGTGGTGTCCACCGCGGACACCTCGCGGACCCGCAGGCCGGCCCGGTCCGTCGAGCTGGTGTCCAGCGGGTAGTTCTCGAACACCACCACGCTGTCGAACAGGTTGGTCCCGGCGGCCAGATCGCTCCAGGACCGCAGCTGGGCCAGCGAGAGGAAGTCGAACCGCCGGGACTCGGTCTGCTGGATCTGCAGCTCGCGCAACCACAGCACCAGGTTCTGTCCATCGTGGATCCGCACGCGGCTCGGCACGGTGTTGATGAACATGCCGATCATCGACTCGACGCCGGGCAGCTCGGCCGGCCGGCCGGACACCGTGGTGCCGAAGACCACGTCGGTGCTGCCGCTGTAACGGGACAGCAGCAGCGCCCACGCGCCCTGCACGATCGTGTTCACGGTCAGCCCGTTGCGCCGGGCCATGCGGTGCAGCCCGCCCGAGTCCCGCTCGCCGAGCCGGACCCGGACCGACTCGGACGACTCGGTGCGGTGCGCCTCGACGGGTTGCCGGTCGTAGGGCAGCGGGGTGGGCGTGTCGAAGCCGGCGAGCACGGCTCGCCAGTGCCCTTCGGCCGCGCGCCGGTCCTGCTCGCCAAGCCACCGCAGGTAGTCCCGGAACGGCCTTCGCGCGGTCAGCGCGGGCGCGCGGTCGCCGGTGATCGCGGCGTACTGCTCGCACACCTCGTCGAACACCTGGGCCGTGCTCCAGCCGTCCAGCAGCAGGTGGTGCGAGGTCCAGACCAGCTCGACCTCGTCC
>NZ_DASZCQ010000249.1:0-4016 GCF_035942955.1 Actinophytocola sp.
GCCTTCGCGTGTGGCGAAGGCGGCCTTCAGGCCATCTGTCAGCGGTAGTCGCGCCCGAAGTCGTAGTCGTCGAGCGGGACCGCCGGGCCGGTGCCGGTGCCGAAGACGTCCGGGGTGTAGTAGCCGTCGTCGTAGGACGGGATCGCGTAGGCGGCGACCCGGGCCTCCTCGGTCGGCTGCACCTGGATGTTCCGGTACTTGTTGATCCCGGTGCCGGCGGGGATCAGCTTGCCGATGATCACGTTCTCCTTCAGGCCCACGAGCTTGTCCGACCGGCCGTTGATGGCCGCGTCGGTGAGCACGCGGGTGGTCTCCTGGAAGGAGGCCGCGGACAGCCACGAGTCGGTGGCCAGCGAGGCCTTCGTGATGCCCATCAGGACCGGACGGCCGGAGGCCGGCTCGCCACCGCCGGCGACCACGCGGCGGTTCTCCGACTCGAACTCGGCGCGCTCCACCAGAGCACCGGGGAGGAACTCGGTGGAACCGGAGTCGAGGATCGTCACCCGGCGCAGCATCTGCCGGACGATCACCTCGATGTGCTTGTCGTGGATCGACACACCCTGCGCCCGGTAGACCTTCTGGACCTCCTGGACCAGGTGCAGCTGGGCCTCGCGCGGACCCATGACCCGCAGCACCTCGTGCGGGTCCGGGGTGCCCTCGAGCAGCTGCTGCCCGACCTTGACGTGGTCGCCGTCGGCCAGCGGAAGGCCGGACGGGGTCAGCGCCAGCCGCTGCCGCTTGGACAGCTTGTCCAGGACGATCTCCTCGCTGCCGTCGTCCGGGATCAGCGTGATCTTCCAGTACCGGTCGCCGTCCTCGATCCGCACCCGACCGTCCACGTCGGCGATCGGCGCCTTGCCCTTCGGCACGCGGGCCTCGAACAGCTCCTGCACCCGGGGCAGACCCGTGGTGATGTCCTCACCGGCGACGCCACCCTGGTGGAAGGTGCGCATGGTCAGCTGCGTGCCCGGCTCACCGATCGACTGCGCGGCCACGATGCCGACCGCCTCGCCGACGTCGACGAGCTGGCCGGTGGCCATCGAGCGGCCGTAGCAGGTGGCGCACACCCCGACCACCGACTCGCAGGTGAGCACGCTGCGCACCTTGGCCCTGGTCACGCCCGCGCCGATCAGCTTCTCGATCGCCGGGTCGCCGAGGTCGTCCCCGCGGTTGAGCAGGATGTTGCCGTCCTCGTCGGAGATGTCCTCGGCGAGCGTGCGCGCGTAGACGCTGGTCTCGACGTGCGCGTCGCGGATAACGCCGTCCGGACCGGGCTCACCGACCGGCATGATGATGCCGCGGCTGGTGCCGCAGTCGATCTCCCGCACGATGACGTCCTGCGACACGTCCACCAGACGCCGGGTCAGGTAACCCGAGTCGGCGGTCCGCAGCGCGGTGTCGGCCAGACCCTTGCGGGCGCCGTGCGTGGCGATGAAGTACTCCAGCACGGAAAGGCCCTCGCGGAAGTTGGCCTTGATCGGACGGGGGATGTACTCGCCCTTCGGGTTGGACACCAGACCACGCATCCCGGCCAGCGACCGGACCTGGGTCATGTTGCCCGCCGCACCCGACTTCACGATCATCGGGATCGGGTTGTCCTCGGGGAAGTGCTCCTCCATGGCCGCCGCGACCTCCTCGGTCGCCTGGCCCCAGACCTTGACCAGCTCGTTGTTGCGCTCGGCGTGGGACAGCTGCCCGCGCTGGTAGCGCTTCTCGACCGCGTCGGCCTTCTTCTCGTAGGCGTCGAGGATCTCCTGCTTGCCCGGCGGAACCACGACGTCGGAGATGGCGATCGTGACCCCGGACCGGGTGGCCCAGTAGAAGCCGGCGTCCTTGAGCTTGTCCAGCGTCCGCGCCACGGTGACCATCGGGTACCGCTCGGCCAGGTCGTTGACGATCGCGGCCTGCCGCTTCTTGGGCATCTCCTCGTTGACGAACGGGTAGTCCTCCGGCAGCAGGTCGTTGAACAGCACCCGGCCCAGCGTGGTCTCGGCCAGCCACATCGTGCCCGGCTCCCAGCCGTCCGGCCGGTCGGCCGGCGACGGCGTGCGGTCGTGGATCCGGACCTTGATCGGCGACTGCAGCTCGATCACCTTGCGGTCGAAGGCCATGATGGCCTCGGCCGGCGACGCGAACGCCAGGCCCGCGCCCGTGCCGTCCTCCTTGAGCTTGGTCAGGTGGAACAGCCCGGTGACCATGTCCAGCCGCGGCATGGCCAGCGGCCGCCCGGAGGCCGGGGACAGGATGTTGTTCGACGACAGCATCAGGATCCGGGCCTCGGCCTGCGCCTCGGCGGACAGCGGCAGGTGCACCGCCATCTGGTCGCCGTCGAAGTCGGCGTTGAACGCCTCGCAGACCAGCGGGTGCAGCTGGATCGCCTTGCCCTCGACCAGCTGCGGCTCGAAGGCCTGGATGCCGAGGCGGTGCAGCGTCGGCGCCCGGTTGAGCAGCACCGGGTGCTCGGTGATGACCTCCTCGAGCACGTCCCACACCGCCGGCCGGGCCCGCTCCACCATCCGCTTGGCGGACTTGATGTTCTGCGCGTGGTTGAGGTCGACCAGCCGCTTCATCACGAACGGCTTGAACAGCTCAAGCGCCATGGCCTTGGGCAGGCCGCACTGGTGCAGCTTGAGCTGCGGACCGACCACGATCACCGACCGGCCCGAGTAGTCGACGCGCTTGCCGAGCAGGTTCTGGCGGAACCGGCCCTGCTTGCCCTTGAGCAGGTCGGACAGCGACTTCAGCGGCCGGTTGCCGGGACCGGTGACCGGGCGCCCGCGGCGGCCATTGTCGAACAGCGCGTCCACGGCCTCCTGCAGCATCCGCTTCTCGTTGTTGACGATGATCTCGGGCGCGCCGAGGTCGATCAGTCGCTTCAACCGGTTGTTCCGGTTGATCACGCGGCGGTACAGGTCGTTGAGGTCGGAGGTGGCGAACCGGCCACCGTCGAGCTGGACCATCGGCCGCAGGTCCGGCGGGATCACCGGGATGCAGTCCAGCACCATGCCCATCGGCGAGTTGCTCGTCGAGGAGAACGCGGCGACCACCTTGAGCCGCTTGAGGGCGCGGAGCTTCTTCTGCCCCTTGCCGCTGCGGATGGTCTCGCGCAGGCTCTCGGCCTCGGCCTCCACGTCGAACTCGGCGGCCAACTTCTGGATCGCCTCGGCGCCCATGCCGCCGGTGAAGTAGTCGCCGTACCGGTCGGTCAGCTCGCGGTAGAGCACCTCGTCGGCGATCAGCTGCTTGGGCTCGAGCTTGGTGAAGGTGGTCCAGATCTCCTCGAGCCGGTCCAGCTCGCGCTGGGCCCGGTCGCGGATCTGGCGCATCTCGCGCTCGCCGCCCTCCTTGACCTTGCGGCGCACGTCGCTCTTGGCGCCCTCGGCCTCGAGCTGGGCCAGGTCGGCCTCCAGCTTTTGGGCCCGCGCCTCGATGTCGGCGTCCCGCTTGGCCTCGACCTGCTTGCGCTCGACCCCCATCTCGCTCTCAAGGGTCGGCTGGTCGTTGTGCCGCAGCTCGGTGTTCACCCCGGTGATCACGTACGCGGCGAAGTAGATGATCTTCTCGAGGTCCTTCGGGGCCAGGTCGAGCAGGTAGCCCAGCCGGCTCGGCACACCCTTGAAGTACCAGATGTGCGTGACCGGCGCGGCCAGCTCGATGTGGCCCATCCGCTCCCGGCGGACCTTGGCCCTGGTGACCTCGACACCACACCGCTCACAGATGATGCCCTTGAAGCGCACCCGCTTGTACTTGCCGCAGTAGCACTCCCAGTCCCGGGTGGGACCGAAGATCTTCTCGCAGAACAAGCCGTCCTTCTCCGGCTTGAGCGTGCGGTAGTTGATGGTTTCCGGCTTCTTCACCTCGCCGTAGGACCACTGACGGATGTCGTCGGCGGTCGCCAGGCCGATGCGGAGCTCGTCGAAGAAGTTGACGTCCAGCACGTCGGTTCTTCTCCCCTTTGTTTGATGTGCCGTGATGGGGGATCGGGCCTGCGCCCGGCGGCGGTCGGGCCGCCGCCG
>NZ_DASZCQ010000250.1:0-9319 GCF_035942955.1 Actinophytocola sp.
GGAAACTCGTCGCGACGAGTTTCCGGGGCGCCGCCGGGTTGCTCTCCGCTACTCGGTGACGCCGGGGTCGCCGAGCGCGAGCTTGCCCGCGTAGGTGAGGGTGAGCTCCGGGGTGAGCGGGTGGTAGGCGCCGGCCCGGACGTCGCGGTAGGCGCGCTCCAGCTTGGCCCTGCGGTAGTAGGACCGGCCGCCGAGGACGTCCATGGCCAGGTCGACGACCTTGACGGCCTCGGGTGACCGCCTGCCGCTTGGCGACCATGACGGTGGCCATTGTGGACGGTCCGAGGCCGTAGTCGTCGCCGAGCTCGTCGAGCGCGCCCATCAGCGCCCACCATGCGCCGCGCAGCTTGGCGTCCATCAGCCCGACCTGCCGGTGCACCCGGGGCAGCGCGGACAGCGACCGCGGTCCGCGGCTGCCGCCGGCGGCCGCGGACACCGCGAGGTCGCGGGCGCCGGACGCGATCCCGAAGTACGTGGCGCCGACGACCGGGGCGAAGTGGATGGTGGCGGCCAGCAGCGGCACCCCGAACTCCCCGTACGGCCGGCGGCCGGCGATCTTGTCGGCCCGGACGTACACGTCCTCCAGCACGACGTCGTGGCTGGCGGTGCCGCGCATCCCGAGGGTGTCCCAGGTCTGCTCGAGCCGCACGCCCTCGGCGGCCAGCGGCACGCTGAAGTGCAGCACCTCGGCGTGCTCGCCCGGCTCGCCCAGCACCGCGCAGGTGACGACGACCGTCGCGCCGGGCGACTGGCTGCAGAACATCTTGCGCCCGCTGACCCGGTAGCCGTCGCCGTCCGGCACGGCCGTCGACGTCGGCCACAGCCAGTCCGACCCGCCGCTGGTGGCGATCACGATGCCGTCGGCGGCCACGCGGCGCAGCACCGCCTCGGCGTCGCCGGCGCCGTTGCGGTACCGGAACGCCTGGACCAGCGTCAGGTAGTGGTGCATGGCCACCGACAGCGCGGTCGCGCCGTCGTGCCGGGCCAGCTCGGCCTGCGCGTAACACACCTGGCGCAGGGTGGCGCCCCCGCCGCCGAGCTCCTCGGGCACGGCAAGGGCCAGGTAGCCGTGCTCGCGCATCGCGGCGTAGGCCTCGGACACGAAGGTGGCGTCGCGGTCGTGCTCGGTCGCGTGCTCGGCGGCCACCGCGCCGATCCGCCCGGCAAGGCCGACGAAGCGGGTGTCGTCGGGTCTGACCGGGATCGGGTAGGTGCCCGATCCGGATTGGATGGTCTCTGTGATCGTCATGCACAGACGGTAAGAATCGGGCGTCCGGTCGGGTAGTTCACAAACTGAACCCGGAGGGCGTAACGGCGCCGGGGCCGGCGGCCGACCTATCTACCATGCGGACCTACGCCCAGTACTGCCCGATCGTGCGCGCCGCCGAGATCCTCGGCGACCGGTGGACGCTGCTGATCGTGCGGGAGATGCTCAACGGCGTCCGGCGGTTCAACGACATCGCCCGCGGCCTGCCGGGGCTGTCCAGGGCGCTGCTGTCCCGCCGGCTGCGCCAGCTGCAGAACGCCGGTCTGGTGGTGCGGTCCGCCGACGGCTACGAGCTGACCCGCGCCGGCCGGGACCTGCGCGGGCTGGTGCTCGGGCTGGCCGCATGGGGCGCCCGCTACGCCTTCGGCGACCCGCGGCCCGACGAGCTCGACCCCGAGACCCTCATGTGGTGGCTGCACGGCCGCATCGACACCAGCGACGTCACCGGGCGGGCGGTCATCCAGATCGAGGTATCCGACCACCGCCGCACGTTCTGGCTGGTCGTCGAGCCCGGCGACGCGTCGGTCTGCTACGTCGACCCCGGCTTCGACATCGACGCCGTGCTGGCCTCGGACCTGGCCACGCTGTACCGCATGTGGGAGGGCGAGATCGAGCTGCGCGACGCGATCCGGGACGGCGCCATCACGCTGACCGGCGCCCGGTGGATCGTCCGCGGCCTGCCCGACTGGCTGCTGCTCAGCCCGGTCGCCCCGCACGTCCGGGCGGCCCGGCTGGCAAGCTCAGCCGCGTTCGATGAGGTGGCCGACGACGTCGGGGCCGGGATGAGCCGAGCCGGAGCCGTCCCGGCGCGGGTCGACCTCGGGTAGCTCGACCGGGATCCCGGTGCCGCTGGCCCCGGCCGGTCGCGGGCCGATCCAGGCGAGGGCGACGCGGGACTCGCCCTTGAGGAACCGGTGTGCGCGCACGCCGCCGGTGGCCCGGCCCTTGGGCGGGTACCGGTCGAACGGCGTCACCTTGACGCTGCGGCCGGTGGAGGTGACCACCATCGGCTCGCCGTGCTCGTCGTCGTCGGTGCGCACCGCGCCGAAGAACACCACGCTCGCGCCGGGGCCGAGGTTGATGCCGGCCATGCCGCCGCCCTTGAGGCCCTGCGGCCGCACCAGCGTCGCGGCGAACCGCAGCAGCGACGCGTCGGACGACACGAACGCCAGGGTCTCGGTGCCGTCGCTCAGCCAGGTGGCGCCGACCACCTCGTCGCCCTCCTTGAGCCCGATCACCTCGAACTCGTCGGACCGGACCGGCCATTCGGGCACGCATACCTTGACGACGCCCTGCCGGGTGCCCATGGCGATGCCCGGGCCATCCCCGGACAGCGGCGCGATGCCGACGACCTTCTCGTTGGGCTGCAAGGAAACCAGCTCGCGGGCCGCCATCCCGCCGGCAAGTGACACCGTGCCCGGCTGCTCGGGCAGCACGGGCAGCGGCAGCACGTCGGTCTTGACGGCCCGGCCGTGGCTGGTGATCAGCAGGACCTGGCCGCGGGCGGTGGAGTGCACCACCGCGGCCACGGCGTCGTGCTTGGCCCGGCCGCTGCGCCGCCGCCCCTCCGACACCTCCTCGGACTCGGCCGCGGTGCGGGCGACGATCCCGGTCGCGGACAGGATCACCTGGCACGGGTCATCGGCAACCTCAAGCGGCCCGGCGGGTTTCGACGCGGCGAGGACCTCCTTGAGGTCGCCGTCCATGAGCACGGTGCGCCGCTCGCCGGCCAGCGTCTTGGCGACCTCGGCCAGTTCCTTCGAAACGACCTTACGAAGCACCGACTCGTCATCGAGAATCCTGGCCAGCTCCGCGATCTCGGCGGTAAGCGTGTCCTGTTCGGACTCAAGCTCGAGCTTGTCGTACTTGGTCAGCCGGCGCAGCGGCGTGTCGAGGATGTAGGTGGCCTGGATCTCGGACAGCCCGAACTCGCTCATCAAGCCCTCCTTGGCTTTCTGAGCGTTGTCGCTGCCCCGGATCAACCGGATCACCGCGTCGATGTCCAGCAGCGCCAGCAGCAGACCCTCGACCAGATGCAGCCGCTCCTCCCGCTTGCGCTTGCGGTACCGGGTCCGGCGGGTGACGACCTCGAAGCGGTGCTTGAGGAAGACCTCCAGCAGCTCCTTGAGCCCCAAGGTTCGCGGCTGCCCGTCCACGAGCACCAGGTTGTTGATCCCGAACGACTGCTCCATCGGCGTCAGCCGGTACAGATCGGACAGCAGCGCCTGCGGGTTCACCCCGACCTTGCACTCGATCACCACGCGGGTGCCGTTCTCCCGGTCGGTCAGGTCCTTGATGTCCGCGATCCCGGTGAGCCGCCTGGACTTCGTGACCTCGTCGGTCACCTTCTCGATGATCTTCTCCGGCCCGACCCCGTACGGCAGCTCGGTGATCGTGATCGCCTGCCGCCCGCGGCTGCCCTCAAGCGGCCCGATGTCCACTTTGGCCCGCATCCGCACCACACCGCGCCCGGTCTCGTACGCCTTGCGCACCTCGTCGAGGCCAAGCAGAATCCCGCCGGTCGGCAGGTCCGGCCCCGGCACGAACTCCATCAGCTTGTCCAGCGACGCCTCGGGATGGTTGATCAACCACCGCGCCGCGTCGACCACCTCCCCCAGGTTGTGCGGAATCATGTTGGTGGCCATCCCCACCGCGATCCCCGACGTCCCGTTCACCAGCAGGTTCGGAAACGCCGCCGGCAGCACGGACGGCTCGAGCATCGACCCGTCGTAGTTAGGCCGAAAGTCGATCGTGTCCTCGCCCAACTCCCCCACGAGCAGCATCGCCGCCTGCGACATCCGCGCTTCGGTGTTGTGGTTGACGAAGCCGCCAGCGAGGAACGAGTGGTCGTCGGACTCGACGCGAACGGAGTAGACCTCAGCTGGCTCACCTGCCTGAACGTCGGTGACCTCCTCGAACCGGTATCCCGAGTCCATGATCGGCAGGATGGTGGCCAGCACCTCAGGATCCTTGATCCGATCAATGATGCGCAGCCGCTCGGTCGCCCACCGCTCCAACCGATCGAAGTTGTGCTGCGTCAACCACTTTCGGCCGCTTCCGCGCCGGCCAAAATCCACCGCACCGCGAACATAGTCGGCGACGAACGGCACGTGGTCCCCGCTGAGCCGATGCGGGCGAAGCGGTGAGTGGCGCAGCAGCGAGCCGAGTTTGGCCTGTTTTGTCCTGAGAAATCCGACTCGCTCAGCATAGGCTCGGACGTTGCGCAGTCCCGCGACAACCAACCGATATTCCAAGGCCCCGCTTGGCCGTCGGTACTGACGACGAGATGCGATCACGCCGAACTCGGCGAGCAACTCCTGGAGTTCACGAGCAAGCCGTTCGCTGTAGGTGCTGTACTGAATGGTGAACGAGCTATATGCCTCGCGACTACCGCCGTCGCCTTCGAAGGCGGCCATGAGAAACGCCCTCTTGACTCCCCATCCACCGCTCCATACGAACTCGGGAACGAACTTGTCTCGCGCTTGGTGGCCGATCAACTCCGCCAGTGGGCTGGCCCGGAACGCCGCCATGCCACCGGCGTGCTCCTGGATGTCAAGCTCCTGGATGCGCTTCCCGCCGCGCTTGGTACGACGTTCGGACACGTACCGCCTGCCCCCGACGACATGATCATAAGCGTGGAGTACCTCGTTGAAGAAGTGCTCGTCTGTGTTGTTGAAGCCCGCGCGGGTCGCACTGGCAAATCCCTCAGTTACCCACGCTCCCCCCAACAATCCCAGCATGTACTCCTGCGCCGTGGGGATGACCTGCTCCCACGCGTTGCGGGCGATACACACGACAGCGCCCGATCGGATCTCGTCAAGGCGACGCCACTGGAACAACGGCACACCCATAGGTGCATCCAGGCAGAGCACTAGGTGATTTTCGCTGCCGCGCAAGGAGAAACCCGACTTCGTGGTGACACGTAGCGTCGGGTGGACACCAGAGTTGAAGACCTTGTTGACCCGGACAGCCTTGCCGTCCTTGTCCAGAACCTCGAAGTCGGCGTCGGCCTCGGAGTCCGCGGGCAGGTTCACCAGGTCCGCGATCCGTGGGCTGGAACCATCGGCGAGGCGAATTCGGGTGTCGCCGGTGACGCAGTAGCGCGAGGCGGCCGGGCCGTCGTCCGGGCTTCCGAAGTTGCCGTGCCCGTCGATCAGCGGGACGTTCATCGAGAAGTCTTGAGCAAGCCTGACCATGGCGTCGTAGATGGCGGCGTCGCCGTGGGGGTGGTACTTGCCCATCGTGTCGCCGACGATGCGCGAGCACTTGACGTAGGCGGAGTTGGGCCGGTGGCCCTGCTCGTGCATCGAGTAGAGGATGCGGCGGTGGACGGGTTTGAGGCCGTCGCGGGCGTCGGGCAGGGCCCGGGAGTGGATGACCGAGTACGCGTACTCGAGGTAGGAGTCCTCGATCTCCGACTTCACCGGCTTGTCGATGACGGTGGCCCCTGCGGTGTCGAATGCGGTCGGGTCGACCTTGGTGGTGGGGCCCTTACGGCGTGCCATGCGGGGATTCCTCCGTCATCAGACGTCGATCGCTTCCTGGTCGACCTGGCCGGCGTGCTCCACCAGCCAGGCGCGGCGGGGTTCCACCTTCTCGCCCATGAGCAGCTCGAGGGCCTCGTCGGCGGCCCGTGCGTCATCGAGGGTGATCCGGCGGACGGAGCGGGTGGCCGGGTTCATCGTGGTCTCCCACAGCTCGTCGGCGTCCATCTCACCGAGGCCCTTGAACCGCGGCACCGGCTTGACGACCTGCTTGCCGGCCTTCTCGAAGGCGGCGACGGTCTGCTCCATCTCCCGCTGGGTGAACGTGAACCGGGTCTGCGGGTTGCGCCCCTTGGTGACGACCTTGTGCAACGGCGGCATCGCCGCGTACAGCCGCCCGTCCTCGATCACCGGCCGCATGTACCGGGCGAACAGCGTGATCAGCAGCGTCCGGATGTGCGACCCGTCGACGTCCGCGTCGGCCATCAGGATCACCCGCCCGTAGCGCATCGCCGACAGGTCGAACGTCCGCCCGGACCCCGCCCCGAGCACCTGCACGATCGACGCGATCTCCACGTTGCGCAGCGTGTCGGCCAGGCTTGCCTTCTGCACGTTCAAAATCTTGCCCCGCAGCGGCAGAAGTGCCTGGTACTCCGAGACCCGCGCCATGCGCGCCGAGCCGAGCGCGCTGTCGCCCTCCACGAGGAAGATCTCGCTGCGGGAGACGCCGGTGGTGCGGCAGTCGACGAGCTTGGCCGGCATGGCCGCGCCCTCCAGCGCGGTCTTGCGGCGG
Source organism: Actinophytocola sp. (assembly GCF_035942955.1). Lineage (GTDB taxonomy): Bacteria > Actinomycetota > Actinomycetes > Mycobacteriales > Pseudonocardiaceae > DASYTH01. The sequence goes on from NZ_DASZCQ010000250.1 coordinate 6,545, forward strand.
GCGGCGTCCTTCTGCTGCTTCTGGGCGAGGCGGACCCGGGCGGCGTCGACGACCTTCTGCAGCACGGTCTTGGCCTCGGCCTTGGTGCGGCGGTGCTCGGTCCAGGCCTTGATCTCGCGCTCGACGATCCCCTGCAGCACCTTGGTGATCCCGGCGGTGGACAGCTCGTCCTTGGTCTGGGAGGTGAACTGCGGCTCCGGGATCCGCACGTGGATCACGGCGGTCATGCCCTCGAGCACGTCGTCCAGGGTCGGCGGGTCCTCCTTGGGCTTGAGCAGGCCGCGGGACTTGGCGATCGCCTCCTGCACGGCGCGCACCGCGGCCCGGTCGAAACCCTTGCGGTGCGTGCCGCCGTGCACGTTGCGGATCGTGTTGGTGAAGCACTCGACGGTCGTTTCGTAGCCGGTTCCCCAGCGCAGCGCCACCTCGATCTCGGCGCGACGCTCCACTTTGGAGCGCATGACGCCGTTCTCGTCCGCGGCGTTCTCGTGGTAGACCCCCTCACCGTTGATCAGCAGCGTGCCGCAGACCGGCCGATCTCCCGACGGGGCAAGGAAGTCCACCATGTCGGAAAGGCCGCCGGGGAAGTGGAAGGTCTCCTCGCCGATCGCGCCGTCGGTCGCGTGGCGCAGCACGTAGGTGACGCCGGGTACCAGGAACGCGGTGTTGCGCAGCTTGGTCCGCACCGCGTCCACGTCGAGCGCGGCGCCCGCCTCGAAGTAGCGGGCGTCGTACCAGTACCGGATCGACGTGCCGGGCCGCTCGCCGCGCTTCATCCGTCCGGTCACCTGCAGGCCGGACCGCTTGGTGAACTTGGCCTTCGGGCCGGGGCCGTCGAACACGCCGGGCACGCCGCCGGCGAACGACATCTGGTGCACCTTGCCGTCCCGCCGGACGGTCACGTCGAACCGGTGGGACAGCGCGTTCACCGCGGACGCGCCCACCCCGTGCAGGCCGCCGGAGGTCTTGTACCCCGAGCCGCCGAACTTGCCGCCCGCGTGCAGCCGGGTCAGCACCAGCTCGACGCCGGACAGCCCGGACTTGGCGTGCACCCCGGTCGGGATGCCCCGGCCGTCGTCGTCGACCTGGACGCTGCCGTCCGCGTGCAGGGTCACCACGACCCGGCTCGCGTGCCCGGCGATCCCCTCGTCGGTGGCGTTGTCCACGATCTCGGCGAGCAGGTGGTTGATGCCCCGGCTGTCGGTGGACCCGATGTACATCCCGGGCCGCTTGCGCACCGCCTCCAGACCCTCGAGATGGGTCAGGTCGTCGGCGCCGTACAGGGTCTCCGCAGTCACGGCCCGAGGGTAACCGCCGGGACTCACATCCTCGTGGAGCGCCACCGCCCGGGAGTCGTGGTTCCGGCCCCGGAGCTTGATCAGCTCGGCCGCGCGGGCGCAGAACAATGAGCCGGAATACCGGCCACGCGCCTAGGTAGAGAGATGCACATTGCGACTCTACTTTCGGTGGGTGCATACCCATTGTCACCGCCCGGTCGGACGATGGGTTTCCACCGGTGCACGGCGTAGCGTCGGCGATCGCTTGAATCAACGCCGCCGCACTCAACGGTTGTTTGTGGAGGATGGGATGACTACCGACGCCCTCCAACTGTCGGCCGCCAGGCGCAACCCGAACGCCGCCCGGATCCGTCTCGACCTGACCGTGCGCGAGGCGACCCTGCTCTATGCGTTGGCCTACACGGCACACGCGTCCGGCACGCGGGTCACCGCAAGCGACACGCCGGCCGGCGATACCGACGCCGCCACGGTGCTCAACTGGGTCACCTGCAAGCTCTACATCGGCCTGTGCGAATCGCGCGGACGGGGACTGTGACCGCCACCGTCCACAGTAGACGGAGCACGCACACGGCAATTGGCGCGCTCATTGCGGCGGTCGCCGTGCTCGGCGCCCTCAACCCACCGGCCGTTCTTGCCGCCCTGGTGACCGGAATTCTCAACACCGCGGCCGGCGGCGGCGCGATCGTGACGTTTCTGGCGCTCACCGCGCTCGGCGTCCCCGCGCTGACCGCGCACGCCACCAGCCAGCTGGTCACCCCGGCGTCCTTCCTCGGCGCCGCCCGCCTTGCCACGGACTACCGGCCCGGCGCCGCGCTGCTGGTGACCGGATGCCTCGGGACGCTCGTCGGCGTGGCCGTCCTCGCGGTCACCCCGCCCGGCGCGTTCCGCGCGGTCGCGCCGTTCGTCCTGGTGCCGGCCGCGGTCCTGGTCATGGTCGGCGAACCGGTCAAGCGCCGGGTCGGGCGGGTCGGGCGCACGCTCGGCCGGCGGGCCACCGCCGCGGCGATGTTCGCCTGCGGCGTCTACGCCGGGCTGGTCGGCGTCGGCACCGGAACGCTCGCCCTCGTCGTGCTCGGCCTGACCCCGGTACTCGCCGGCGCGTCGCTGCCGGACCTGCTGCGCACCCGCAACGTGCTGCTGCTGGGCATGGCGGTCCTGGTGGCCGCGGCCTTCGCCGCCACCGGGCTGGCCGACTGGGCGCTGGCCGCGCAGCTCGTGCTGCCCGGGGCGCTCGGCGGTTGGCTCGGCACCCGGCTCGTCGGCCGGCTCCCGGTTCCCGTCCTCCAGGCCGGGATCGTGGCCACGGCGATCGCCGGAGCGGTGTGGATGATGCTGCGCTAGGTGTTTTCCAGCTCGGGCTGTGTTTTCTAGCTCGGGCAAGGCCGCCTGTCGCCTTCGGCGAGCGGCCTCGGGTCGGGTTGCCTGGGTGGTTGCGGGCCGGGGTGGGTGGTCGGGTGGGCGTGGGTGGTCGGCTGAC
>NZ_DASZCQ010000251.1:0-1761 GCF_035942955.1 Actinophytocola sp.
CAAGGCATGGATCAGGTGGTTGCCGCCGATGGACAGTGCGTCGCCGTCGCCGGTGACCACCCAGACCGACAGGTCCGGCCGGGTGACCGCCAGGCCGGTGGCGATCGCCGGGGCGCGGCCGTGGATGGAGTGCATCCCGTACGTGTTGAGGTAGTACGGGAACCGCGAGGAGCAACCGATCCCGGACACGAACACGACGTTCTCGCGCTTGAGCCCCAGGGTGGGCAGGAAGCTCTGCACGGCGTTGAGGACCACGTAGTCCCCGCAGCCGGGACACCAGCGGACCTCCTGGTCGGACTTGTAGTCCTTGGCGGTCTGCTTCTCGCCGGTGGTGGGCACTCCCGCCAGCCCGCCCATCGTGGGCAGCCCCAGGTCGACCGTCATGCCGGAACTCCTTTCACCACGTCGGTGAGCATGGCCTCCAGCTCCTCGGCCCGGAACGGCAACCCGGCCACCTTGGTGTGCGACCTGACGTCGACCAGATACCTGGCCCGCAGCAGCAGCGCCAGCTGGCCCAGGTTCATCTCCGGGACGATCACCTTGCGGTAGCCGGAAAGCACCTCGCCAAGGTTGCGCGGGAACGGGTTGAGATAGCGCAGGTGCGCCTGGGCCACCCGCAGGCCCTTGCGGCGGACCCGGCGGCAGGCCGCGCCGATCGGGCCGTAGCTGGAGCCCCAGCCGAGCACCAGCACCTCGGCCTCGCCGGACGGGTCGTCTACCACCAGATCCGGAACGGCCACACCGTCCACTTTGGCCTGGCGCAGCCGGACCATCCGGTCGTGGTTGTCCGGGTCGTAGGAGATGCCGCCCTTGCCGTCGGCCTTCTCCAGCCCGCCGATCCGGTGCTGCAGCCCGGGAGTGCCCGGAATGGCCCACTCCCGCGCGAGCGTCTCGCCGTCCCGGACGTACGGCCAGTGCTCGTCGCTGCCGTCCAGCGCGTTCGGCTCGGACGCGAAGCGGACCGACAGGTCGGGCAGCTCGTCGACGTTCGGGATCAGCCACGGCTCCGAGCCGTTGGCGATCGACCCGTCGGACAGCAGCAGCACCGGGGTGCGGTAGGTCAGCGCGATCCTGGCCGCCTCGAGGGCAATGTCGAAGCAGTCCGCCGGCGAGCACGGCGCCACGACCGGCACCGGGCACTCGCCGTTGCGGCCGAACATGGCCTGCAGCAGATCGGCCTGCTCGGTCTTGGTGGGAAGTCCGGTGGACGGGCCGCCGCGCTGCACGTCGATCACCAGCAGCGGCAGCTCGGTCATCACCGCGAGGCCGATGGTCTCCGACTTCAGCGCGATCCCCGGCCCGGACGTCGACGTCACGCCCAGCGCGCCGCCGTAGGAGGCCCCGAGCGCGGCGCAGATCCCGGCGATCTCGTCCTCGGCCTGCATCGTGGTGATGCCGAAGTTCTTGTGCTTGCTCAGCTCGTGCAGGATGTCGCTGGCCGGCGTGATCGGGTACGTGCCGAGGAGCACCTGCAGGCCCGATCGCTGCGCCGCCGCCACGATCCCGTACGCCAGCGCGGTGTTGCCGTTGATCTGCCGGTAGGTTCCGGCCGGCAGGGGCGCCGGCGGCACCTCGTAGGTGGTGGCGAAGGACTCCGTGGTCTCGCCGTAGTTCCAGCCCGCCCGGAAGGCCAGGATGTTGGCCTCGGCGAGGTCGGGCTTGCGGGCGAACTTCTCGCGCAGGAACCGCTCCGTGCCCTCGGTGGGCCGGTGGTACATCCAGGACAGCAGCCCGAGCGCGAACATGTTCTTCGCCCGCTCG
>NZ_DASZCQ010000252.1:0-1764 GCF_035942955.1 Actinophytocola sp.
CAAGGCATGGATCAGGTGGTTGCCGCCGATGGACAGTGCGTCGCCGTCGCCGGTGACCACCCAGACCGACAGGTCCGGCCGGGTGACCGCCAGGCCGGTGGCGATCGCCGGGGCGCGGCCGTGGATGGAGTGCATCCCGTAGGTGTTCATGTAGTACGGGAACCGCGAGGAGCAACCGATCCCGGAGACGAACACGATGTTCTCGCGCCGCAGCCCGAGCGAGGGCATGAACGCCTGCATGGCGTTGAGGACCACGTAGTCCCCGCAGCCGGGACACCAGCGGACCTCCTGGTCGGACTTGTAGTCCTTGGCGGTCTGCTTCTCGTCGGTCGTGGGTACCCCCGCCAGCCCGCTCACGTCGGGCAGGCCGAGGTCGATGGCGGTCACGCTGCCACTCCCTTCACGTGGTCGGTGAAAACGCCCTGAAGCTCCTCCGCCTTGAACGGCTGCCCGGCGACCTTGGTGTAGGAGATCGCGTCGACCAGGAACCGGCCGCGCAGCAGCAATGCCAGCTGGCCGAGGTTCATCTCCGGGACGACGACCTTGTCGTAGGACGCGAGCACGTCGCCGAGGTTGCCGGGGAACGGGTTGAGGTAACGCAGGTGGGCCTGGGCGATGGCCAGCCCCTCGTTACGCACGCGCCGGCAGGCGGCGCCGATCGGCCCGTAGGTCGAGCCCCAGCCGAGCACCAGCACCCGCGCCTTGCCGGACGGGTCGTCGACGGTCAGGTCCGGAACGGTCACACCGTCCACTTTGGCCTGACGCAGCCGGACCATCCGGTCGTGGTTGTCCGGGTCGTAGGAGATGTTGCCCTTGCCGTCGGCCTTCTCCAGCCCGCCGATCCGGTGCTGCAGCCCGGGAGTGCCGGGGATGGCCCACTGCCGCGCCAGGGTCTCGGTGTCGCGCACGTACGGCCAGTGCTCGTCGGAGCCGTCCAGCGCGTTGGGCTCGGAGGCGAACTCCACCGACAGGTCGGGCAGCTCGTCGACGTTCGGGATCAGCCACGGCTCCGAGCCGTTGGCGATCGACCCGTCGGACAGCAGCAGCACCGGGGTGCGGTAGGTCAGCGCGATCCTGGCCGCCTCGAGCGCGATCTCGAAGCAGTCGGCAGGAGACTGCGGCGCCACGATCGGCACCGGGCACTCACTGTTGCGGCCGAACATGGCCTGCAGCAGGTCGGCCTGCTCGGTCTTGGTGGGAAGTCCGGTGGACGGGCCGCCGCGCTGCACGTCGATCACCAGCAGCGGCAGCTCCGACATGACCGCGAGGCCGATGGTCTCCGACTTCAGCGCGATCCCCGGCCCGGACGTCGACGTCACGCCCAGCGCGCCGCCGTAGGCCGCGCCCAACGCCATGCCGATCCCGGCGATCTCGTCCTCGGCCTGCACGGTGGTGACGCCGAAGTTCTTGTGCTTGCTCAGCTCGTGCAGGATGTCGCTGGCCGGCGTGATCGGGTAGGAGCCCAGCAGCACGGGCAGCCCGGAACGCTGCCCGGCGGCGACGATTCCGTACGCCAGCGCGGTGTTGCCGGTGATCTGCCGGTAGGTGCCCGCCGGAAACTTGGCCGGGGCGACCTCGTAGGTGACCGCGAACGACTCGGTGGTCTCGCCGTAGTTCCAACCGGCCCGGAAGGCCAGGATGTTGGCCTCGGCGAGGTCGGGCTTGCGGGCGAACTTCTCGCGCAGGAACCGCTCCGTGCCCTCGGTGGGCCGGTGGTACATCCAGGACAGCAGCCCGAGCGCGAACATGTTCTTCGCCCGCTCG
>NZ_DASZCQ010000253.1:0-70343 GCF_035942955.1 Actinophytocola sp.
CGGTCCAGCCGGAGCACGGCCAGCCCCGCCCCGGCGAGCGTACCGAGATCCCCACCGGAACCCTTCACCCACAACAGCTCCACGTCGCCGCCGGTCACCGGGTCGACCGCATCACCCTTGGCGGAGGTGTTGCCCCCGGCATAGTTGGTGTTGCGCTTGTCCGCGCCCAGCCTCCGCGACCGCGCGACCAGCTCGTCCACAGTGGACATGGACATCAGGCGCCCCAGCCCGCGGCCTGACCGCCGGCCCGCTCCGACCTGACCCGCTCGAAGTAGCCCGACCGGGCGTAGGCCGCCATCGGGTCCGGGTCGATGCCCATGTCCTCGCGCAGCTCTCGCAGCAGCGGCCGCACGTCGGTGTTGTAGGCGTCCATCAGCACGGCGTTGGCGCCAAGGACATCCCCGGCGTGCTGCGCGGCGCGCAGCGCGTCGTGGTCGACCAGCAACGCCTTGGCGGTGGCCTCCTGCACGTTCAGCACCGACCGGATCACCGCCGGGATCTTCGGTTCGATGTTGTGGCACTGGTCGAGCATGAACGCGATCCCGGCTTCCTCGCCGAGGGCGCCGGCCAGCACGATCTCGTGCATGATCCGGAAAAGCTGGAAGGGATCGGCGGAGCCGACCATCAGGTCGTCGTCGGCGTAGAAGCGGGAGTTGAAGTCGAACCCGCCGAGCTTGCCGGCGCGCAGCAGCACCGCGACGATGAACTCGATGTTGGTGCCCGGCGCGTGGTGCCCGGTGTCGATCACCACCCGCGCCCGCTGGCCGAGCGCCGCGCAGTGCAGGTAGGCGGTGCCCCAGTCCGGCACGTCGGTCACATAGAACGCCGGCTCGAACAGCTTGTACTCCAACAGCATCCGTTGATTTTCGCCGAGCCGGTCGTAGGTTTCGCGCAGTGCCTCGGCGAGGCGGTCCTGGCGGGTGCGCACGTCGTCCTGGCCGGGATAGTTGGTGCCGTCGGAGAACCAGAGCTTGAGGTCGCGAGAGCCGGTCCGATCCATGATGTCGACGCACTCCAGCAGGTGGTCGATGGCCTTGCGGCGCACTCCCGGGTCCGGGTTGGTGACGCTGCCGAGCTTGTAGTCGTTGTCCTGGAAGACGTTGGCGTTGATGGCGCCCAGCCCGATCCCGGCATCGGCGGCGCTGCGGGCCAGATCGGCGTAGTCGTCGACCCGGTCCCAGGGAATGTGCAGGGCGACGGTCGGCGCGACGCCGGTGAAGCGGTGCACGGTGGCCGCGTCGGCGATCTTCTCGTAGGGATTGCGCGGCACGCCTTCCTGCGGAAACACCTTGAACCGGGTGCCGGAGTTGCCGTAGGCCCATGAGGCCGTCTCGACGTGCTGCCGGCGCAGGGCCGACAGCACGCGGGACCGGGTCTGTGGTGCGAGGTCAGTCATCAGAAGTTCAACTGGTCGATGTTGGCGGCGGTGAAGGTGAACGGCTCGCCGAGCACGACCGTGCCGTCCTTGCCGACGGTGTACTCGCCGAGCTTGCCGGCGGTGAACTTGTCGCCCTCCTTGCCGGAGATGAGCCCGGAAGCCAGGGCGCCGCCGGCGTAGGCGGCCAGGTAGCCCAGGTCGGCCGGGTTCCACAGGGCGAACGACTTGACGGTGCCGTCCTTGACGTAGGCGCGCATCTGGTTCGGCGTGCCGAGACCCGTCAGCGCCACCTTGCCCTTGTAGCTGGAGCCGGACAGGTAGCGCCCGGCCGCGGCGATGCCGACCGTGGTGGGCGCGATGATGCCCTTGAGGTTGGGGTGCTTGGCCAGCAGCCCCTGGGTCTCGGTGAACGACTTCTGGTCCTGGTCGTCGCCGTAGACGGTGTCGACGAGCTTGAGCTTGGTGTACTCGGGCTTGGCCAGCTCCTGCTTCATCATCTCGATCCAGGTGTTCTGGTTGGTGGCGTTGGCCGTCGCCGACAGGATCGCGATCTCGCCGCCGTCCGGCCCGACCGCCTCCGAGATCAGCTTGAGCTGGATCTGCGCGATGCCCTCGGTGCTGGCCTGGTTGACGAACAGGTCGCGGCAGGACGGGTTGGTGTCGGAGTCGAACGTGACCACCTTCGCCCCGGCCTGCCTTGCCTCGTTGAGCGCGCCGCAGATGGCGTCCTTGTCGTTGGCGGACACGACGATGACGTCGGTTTGCTGCTGGGACAGCGTGTTGATGTAGCTGACCTGCGCCGACGGGCTGGCCTCGGACGGGCCGGTCTCGCTGTAGCTGCCCTTGAACTCCTCGACCGCGGCCTTGCCGCCGTTGTCGGAGACGGTGAAGTACGGGTTGTTGACCTGCTTGGGCAGGAAGGCGATCTTCAGGCCCTCCTTGATGCTGCCGCCGGACGCGCCGGAGCTGGCGGGGGCGCCGCCGTTGCCGCCGCCGGTCGAGTCGTCCGCGCACGCGGCCGTGGCGAACGCGATCGCCGCCAGCGCCGCCAGAAAGCGGACCGGTTTCGTGCCTGCTTTCATGAGGTTCCTTTCACTGGGAGCCGGCGCCGGCGCAGCCGTTCGCGCAGCATGCCGACGACGTTCGGTCCGACGACCGAGGCGATCAGCAGGGAGCCGGTGATGACCGTCAACGTGTTCGCCGGCACGTAGGCCAGCTGCAGCCCGTTGCGCAGCACCCCGAGCAGGGCGACGGCGGCCAGGACGCCGAGCAGCGCGCCGCGGCCACCGAAGATCGAGACACCACCGAGCAGCACCGCGGCGATGACGGCCAGTTCCAGGCCGAGGCCGTTGTCGGCGCGGGCGCTGGCGAACCGCAGCGTCCAGAACACGCCGGCCGCCGCCGACATCGCGCCGGTGGCGACGAACAGCCAGAACTTGGTGAGCCGGACGTTGATCCCGGCGAAGCGGGCCGCCTCGGCGTTGTTGCCCATGGCGTACAGGCCGCGGCCGATCGGCGTGGCGTGCAGCACGACGCCGAACCCGACGGCCAGCGCGGCGACGACCAGCAGCATCCACGGGATGGTCGTGCCGGGGATCGCGGTGATCGCCCCGGTGGTCCAGGCCGGCGGATAGTTCGCGACGGCGCGGTCGCCGAGGACCACCGACGCCAGCCCCCGGTACAGCGCCAGCGTGCCGATCGTGACCGCCAGCGATGGCAGCCCGAAGCCGGTGACGAACAGGCCGTTGGCGGCCCCGAGGACGGCCCCCAGCAGCAGGCTGACCATGATCAGCACCGGCAGGGAGGTCACACCGGACACCCACAGCTGCCCGAACACCGTGCAGGTCAGCCCGAGCACGCTCGCCACGGACAGGTCGATCTCGCCGGTGACGACGACCAGCGTCATCGGCAGCGCGATCAACGCGATCGGGATCGCCTCCAGCGCCACGAACCGCCAGAACCGCGGGCTGGCCACCCCGTCGATGGCCAGCGCTCCGACGACGGCGACGGCCACCACCGCGAGCACCATGATCGCGTCCCACGAACCGAGGGCGCGACGGGTCCGGACAAGCTGCTCAGCCACGGGCCTTCCCTTCTCGCAGGCGACGAGCGACGCGGGCGGACAGCACGCGGTCCAGGCCGATGGCGGCGAGAATCAGCGCGCCGGTGGTGGCGTCCTGCCAGAACGGGCTGATGCCCAGCACCGGCAGGGCGGCCCTGATCGTGGTCAGCAGGACGGCGCCGAGCGCGGCGCCGTAGACCGAGCCGCTGCCGCCGAAGATCGCCACACCGCCCACCACGACGGCGGCGACGACGTTGAGCTCCATGTTGAGGCCGGCGTTGGCGTCGAGGGTGCCGAACCTGGCCGCGTGCAAGACGCCGGCCAGGCCCGCCAGCGCGCCGCTGGCGACGAACGCGGCGAATACCCTGCGGCCGGTCGGGATGCCCGACAGCCGGGCGGCGGCGGGCTCGGAGCCGATCGCGTACAGCTCCCGCCCGCCGCGGTAGTTGCGCAGGTAATAGCCCACGGCGACGACCACCACGACGGCGAACAGGGCCAGCACCGGCACGCCGACCACGGTGCCGGTGCCCATCCGCAGGAACCCGGCGGGCAGGTCGGCGGCGTTGATCTGCCGGCTCCCGGCCCACAGGTAGTCCAGGCCGCGGAACACGTACAGGGTGCCGAGGGTGATCACCAGGGCGGGCACTTGAGCACCGCGGATCAGCCCGCCGTTGACCGCGCCGAGCCCCGCGCCCAGCGCGACACCGAGCAGCAGCACCAGCGGGATGGGCAGGCCGGGGGACGCGACGAGCACCGATCCGGTGGCGAAGGCCGACAACCCGAGAATGGACCCGACGGACAGGTCGACGTTGCGGGTAATGACGACGACGGCCTGCCCGACCGCAAGGGTCGCCAGGATGGTGGCGCCCAGCAGCAGGTCCTTGACGTTCTGGGCGGACAGGAACCGGGGGTTGACCGCGACGGTGACCGCGACGAGCAGCACGAGGGCCAGCGCGTTCCCCAACTCCCGCACCACGAACGCACGCCGCGCCAGCCGGGCGCCGCTGGTGGGCGCCTCCGCGGGCGGGGCCTCGACGATCATGCCCCGACCGCCTGCCTGGTCGCGGCGAGCATGACGGTTTCCTCGTCGGCGTCCGCCCGCGGGAGGTCGGCGACCAGCCGGCCCTCGCGCATCACCAGGACGCGGTCGGCCATGCCGAGAACCTCCGGCAGCTCGCTGGACACCATGAGGACCGCCACGCCGTCGGCGGCCAGCCGCGCAAGCAACCGGTGCACGTCGGCCTTGGTGCCGACGTCGATGCCGCGGGTGGGTTCGTCGACGATCAGCACCCGCGGGGTGGTGGCCAGCCACTTGGCCAGCACGACCTTCTGCTGGTTGCCGCCGGACAGCGTGGAAACGGGGTCGATGAGCCGCCCGGCCTTGACCCGCAGCCGCCGCACCCAGTCGGCGGCCGCCCGGCGCTCGGTGCCGCCGAACAGCAGCCCGGCCCTGGTCAGCGCCCAGCGCCGGGGCAGGGTGGCGTTGCGTTCCACCGACAGCTCCATCACCAGGCCCTGCTGGCGGCGGTCCTCGGGCACCAGCGCCAGACCCGCCCGGATGGCCGCCGCGGTGTCGCCGGGCGGCAGCCGGGCGCCGTCCACCACGACCTCGCCCGCGTCGTACCGGTCGACCCCGAAGATCGCCCGGCTCACCTCGCTGCGCCCGGCGCCCACCAGCCCGGCGAGTGCGACGATCTCTCCACTGTGGACGGTGAAGCTGACGTCGGCGAAGCTGCCGTGCCGGGTCAGGCCCCGCACCCGCAGCCGGGGCGGGCCGGCGACCGGGTCCCGCTCGGGGAACATCGCCGAGACCTCGCGGCCGACCATCCGGCGCACGACGTCATCGACGCTCACCGCGTCCGCCGGATCGGTGCACACCCACCGTCCGTCCCGCAGGACCGTAACGCGCTCACACAGTGTGAATACTTCGTCGAGCCGGTGCGAGATGAACAGCACCGCGGTGCCGGCGTCGCGCAGCGACCGGGCGACCGAGAACAGCCGCTCCACCTCCACTCCGGACAGGGCGGCGGTCGGCTCGTCCATCACCAGCACCCGCGCGTCCAGGGAGATCGCCTTGACGATCTCCACCAGTTGCTGGTCGGCGATGGACAACCCGCGGGCCGGCCGGTCCGGGTCGAGCCGGACGCCGAGCCGCGCGAACAGCTCCGCAGCGCCGGCGCGCATCCGAGCGGTGTCGACGCGGCGCAGGCTGCGCCGCGGCTGGCGGCCCATGAAGATGTTCTCCGCGACGGTCAGGTCCGGAAACAGCGTCGGCTCCTGGTAGATCACGGCGATCCCGGCGGCCCGCGCGTCGGCGGGTCCGGACAGCGGCAGCGGGGCGCCGTCGAGGGTGATGGTCCCGGCATCCGGGACGTGCACTCCGGCGAGGATCTTGACGAGGGTGGACTTCCCCGCCCCGTTCTCCCCGACCAGCGCGTGCGCCTCGCCGCCGAACAGCTCCAGCCGCACGTCACGCAGCGCCGCGACGGCGCCGAAGGACTTGCTGATGCCGTCGAGGGCGAGCAGCGGTGCCACCACCTGGGACTCCACTCCGTCATTTGTGAAACGTTTCATCAGAGTGCCAGAGTGACATTAGAAGTCACAAAGGGCCATACGTCAAGAGTTCACGCCAGTTGTCGGATCTGTTACCACAGATCCTCCTAGGTCTCATCAACGGAAAAGGCCGGTAGGTTGATACGTTTTAACACCCTTCCGCGGGTACGGCGGCCGCGGAACGGTCGCTGAGCCAGGATGGCGTCGATCGCGACCATCAGGGAGGTCGTCCGGCTCGCCGGCGGACCATCGTCACCGCCCGCCCAGGCGAAGTGATCGCCACCCACATTCCCTGCCGGCCCGCGCATTCCAACACCGGGCCGACGGAACCTGGCGCACCGAACCCGGCCCTTCACACTCCACATCGGACGCTCAAGCCGCGACCTCCCCCTCACCGTCCTCGTGACACCCCCGGCTGGTTCCAGGGACTGAGCCCGCCACCGGCATCCGGTCAGGGTGTGGTCAGGTCGAACCGGGGCACGGTGACCGTGCCGCCGAGGGTTCGGGTGGCGTAGTTGAACAGGGCGTAACGGTAGCCCATGAAGAACTGCCATTCGTTGTTCAGGGTGAACCCGGGGCCGAGTGGGGTGAAGGTGGTTCCGTTGGTGCTGTATGAGAAGCGGCCTTGCCGGCCGGCACCGGGGCGGATGTCGGCGTTGACGCGCAACCAGATCCGTCCACCCGAGACGTTCGCGCCGGCCACCTCGGTGCCGGTGGTTCTGGTGTTCCAGTTGCCGTCCATGGTGATGTTGTTGACCATCACCACCCGGTCGGTGCCGCCGTCGCGTTTGATCCCGATCCAGGCCGATGACTGGCGCAGCAACGCCAGCCCGGCCCGGTCCCCGTCACGCATCCCCGCGTAGTCGAGGGTGATGGTCGCGGTGGATGTGGGTCCGAGGATCCGGTGGGTGAGCGTGTTGCGGGCCGAGTACAGGTCGGTGGTCACGGTCGCGGTCTGCAGCCGCAGTCCATTGTTGACCGACCAGCGGCCGTTGTCCGGATTGTGGTTCCATTCCCACTCCGGGCCGAGCGTCGTCCCGGCGAAGGTGTCCGCCCCGGTCGGTGGTTTGACCGCCCGCGGCGGGGGCGGCAGGTTCGGCGGCGGATATGAGGTGCCCCAGGCGCCGTTGACCAGCTGCAGCACCGGCCACCCGTCCGAGGTCCAGGTGATCGGGGCCAGCACGGGCACCCGGCCGCCGGGGAAGGCGTCGACGAAGGCCATGTAGTACCAGTCGCCGTTCTGGGTCTGCACCAGACCACCCTGATGCGGGACTCCCCCGCCCGGGATCGGGCCGCGCAGGTCCAGCAGGAGCTGCCGGATCTGGTACGGCCCGAACGGACCCGTCGTCGACTTGAGAATGTACTGGCCGTTGGCCGGACGGGTCAGGAAGATGTAGTAGGCGCCGTTGCGCTTGTAGAACCGGGCGCCCTCCAGGGTTCCGATGCTCGACGGGGTTTGGAACACCTGCTGCGCGCGGACCTGGCTGAGCCCGTCCGCGGACAGCTGAGCCACGCTGATGGTCGTGTTGCCGTAGGCCACGTACATCGTGTCGTTGTCATCGACGAGCAGCCCGGCGTCGTAGTAGCAGGTGGGGATCGTCGAGCGTCTCTGCCACGGCCCCTCCACGGCCGTCGCGGTGTAGATGTGGGTCTGGCTGAAGTCGACGCAGCCGCCCCAGTAGAAGGTGTTGTTGCTGCGGCGGAAGTTCAGGAACGACGCCCACACGCCTCGGACATATCCGCGCCCGCCGTTGAGGTCGTACTTCGACCCGAAGTCCAGCCGCGGGACGGAATGGCCGGCGAACTCCCAGTTCACCAGGTCGAACGAGCGCAGGATGGGCGCCCCTGGCGAGTAGTGCATCGTCGAGGCCGAGTAGTAGAAGGTGTCACCCACCCGGAAGATGTCGATATCGGCCAGGTCCTCCCACAGCACCGGGTTGGTGATCGTGGCCGACGGAGTCACGGCACCGGGCGCGGTGGGCTCGGCCTGAGCGGCCACGATGCCGGTCGCCGCCAGGGCGGCGGCGACAAGGGCGGGGGCCCACCGTGGAATGTGCCTGCGCATGGTGTTCCCTCCCGCGGGGGCGAGGTGGTGTGCGGCTCGCGCATGGTTGGGGCGGCTGGACCCACGTCGGGCCAGCCGCCCGCGTTCGCCGGTCAGCAGGTCGAGTTGGTCTGGGTGAGCAGGCCCATGCGCCACGGCAGGCGGATGTATTCGCCGCTGGCGTTGGGATCCATGCCCTGGTAGACGTACTGCAGCCGGCAGGGGTTGATGGTCTGGGTCTGGTCGTTGTTGGCGCGGATCAGGTCGCCGTGGCTGATGTCGCGGGTCCACTGCCCGTTGGGGAAGGTGACATTGTTGGAGCGCGCGAACGGGTTGGACTCGGTGTTGGCCAGGGGGGCCCAGCTTCCGGTGAGGCTGGTGGAGGTGTAGGACCGGAACCAGCGCCGCCCGTCCGAGCCGATCGCCTCCTGGAGCAGCAGGTACTGGTTGTTGCCCGCGACCTTGTACACGTTGGTCGCCTCGAACAACGCGAACCGGGAGTCCGACAGCACGATCTGGGTGTTGCCGAACCCGTTGGGGAAGCTGCCCTGGCTGGTCTGGGCCCGGTAGATGTGGCCGTTGTCGTCGGAGAAGAACAGGAAGCAGTTCGCGCCGTCGCAGATCACCCAGAAGTCGATCCACTGCCCCGGTCCCTTGTTCTGGGTCACGATCGGTGGCTCCTGCGCGATGAACGTGCGCGGCGCCGACCAGGACCGCGGATCGGCCGGGTTGGTGCTGGTCGAATAAGTGGGCGGGCCGGTCTGATACACCAGGTACCACAGGTTTTGTGGCGCGAAGAAGAACAGCTGCGGCGCCGCCCGGTAGCCGGGTCCGATCGCCGATGCCGTGTCCAGATAGGTATGCGTCGCGGACGCGGCCTGCGGCCAGTCGGCGAAGCTGTAGAACACCAGACCCCACCCGGACGGGCTGGCCGTCGTGGCGTAGATCAACCACTGGTTGTTGTGCCGCGTCACCGAGAAGTCCTTGACCGCCAACGCGTTGGGATGTTGGGCGTCCGGCTTCGGCCCGGCAAGCACGCCGCTGGACGACCACCGGAACGTCGACGGCAGCGCACCACCGGGAGCGTCGCCGAGCGGGACGAGCCGCCACTGCTGGTTGGCCCCGCCCCCGTCGGCGAACTGGACCACCCGGGCCCCGTCGGCGGTCGACGCACCCTGCACCTCCACCGCCTTGCCGCTGTTGCGGTTGATCAACCGGACGAACCCGTCCGGCGAGTCGGCCAGGCGGAACTGCTGGTTCGTTCCGTTGCCGTCCGCCCACTGCACGATGTTGGCGCCGTCGGCGGTGGAGAAGTTGAACACGTCCAGCACCTTGCCCGAGTGCCGCGCCCGCAGCCGGTAGAAGCCGCCGCCGGAGTCCACGAACTGCCACTGCTGGTTGGCCCCGTCGTGGCGGGTCCACTGCTGGATCTGCGCGCCATCGCTCGTGGACACAGCGGACACGTCCATCGCCTTGCCGCTGTTCCGGTTGACCAGCACGTACCACGCGTTCGGATCGACCGTCGCCGCCTGCGCCACCCCGGCCGCCCCCACCACGACCAGGAGGCCGGCCAGCAGCGCCACCACCGCGGCCAGCACCACCGACCGCCCACGACGCCACGGCACCCGCACTGTCGCACTCATGGAATCCTCCCGTGCCCCGACGACTCTGGGAGCGCTCCCAGCAATGTTCGAGATTTCGGACAACGTTTGGTACATCGGATGAGCATCACGTTAACGATGCGACTCGCCACGGTCAACCGTGCCGAAGCACCGTGCGCAGAGCGCACCACCGAAAAGGTTTTCGCCCGGTCGGCCTCGTCCTGGCGGATCCGCTACGCAATGCCTCCGGGCCCACCCCACTGCTCGGCCTGCCGCCCGGATCACCGGCGGTGCCGCAAACGGAATGCCCTCACACGCCCGGCAGTCCTCGTGCGGCACGCCCGGACCAGGCCACGAGCGGTACGCGCCACCGGGGTCGTGACCGGTCGCACAGGTGTGCTTTTCGGATGTCGATAGTCGTCGGCTCGGCGGAATGCCGACAACCAAGTCCGCAGGCGCAGATCGCCCGGCTCGCGACGGCGCAAGGAAGCCATCTTCGTCACGACGAAATAGGTGATCGAGCGAAGATCAGCCTTTGAATGGTTCGTTTGAGCCAATTCCATGCCGGTTTTTGAGGCGGGTGGCGTGTATGTCATGCTCGGTTCGATGAGCAATTGTCCGCCATGGCCGCAATGTGCGTGTCGGCTTGGTTGCCAATGCCGTTCAGGCCACCTGGACGTGCGCGCTGACCGGCGCGTCCCGGGAGCCGAGGAGGGTGTACGGGTCGGTGCCCTCGGGCGGCCAGATTTGCAGCAGCGGCACCGCGCCACCGCCGTCGGCGCTCGCGTAGCCCTCGAACGCGGGCCAGTGGTCGGCGACGCCGTTGACCGAGACGGTACCGGTGACCGGGTCGATGGTGATGAGGAAGTTCACTCCGACCGTCGGCGCCAGCGCGACCAGTGGGTCGGCCGCGGCGACGTCCAGAGTCAGGATCGCGACGTTCTCGTTGGCGGTGTCGTGCACTCCCGCCTCCGGATCCGCGTAGGTATTGCCGACGTGAAAGTTGGCGAAGCCGCCCGACGGCGTGGCGGTCCCGGAATCCGTCACCTGCCCGGAAGCGCAGTCCACCATCCGGGTCAGGCCACAGTGCACATCGGTACTGCTCACTCTCGCGTTGGCGGTCCCAAGGCCCTCGATGGTCACCGCGGCGTGCAGCCGCGAGGAGGCACCGATCGAGGCGTCGAAGGAGCGGTCGTCGCCGAGGAAACAAAGCCCAGCGCCGGAGACCTGGTGGTCCGGGATGAAGACGTTGAACCACATGGTGATGGAGCTGATCTTGACGACGGTGCCCATACCCACCGGTGCGTCCACCGCCGGGTCGGCGGACGCATCGGCACCGCCGTCCGAAATCAGTTGCCACTGGCTGCCGTCCCACCAGTAGTAGCCGTCCGCGGACCGCGGTGCGTCGACAGGAATCGTGCTCACGGCTAGGAGGCTAGCCCGGCGGCGTACCAGAAACCCGCCCCTTGAGGCGAACCTTCCGCCGGCACCGGGTCCGATCGGGCAGCCGGCCAGGCCCGAAGTTCCGACCAGTTCAGGCGTCTCGTGGAGCCGATCCCGTGTTGGCCGTTGGGGATCTTCACGAGCGGACACGAGCGTGAACATCCCAAGTCCCGGTCCTGACGTCCGGACAGGTTCGGGAACTTCCCGGAAGCGATCACCTCGGCTCGGTGGCGTGCTGGACTCGGCACGTCATCGTCAACCGCGGGACGTTCGGGGAGTGATGCGTTCGTGCACAGACCACTGTGGACCAGGAGCAGGCTGGTCACCGCCGCGGCGACGGCCGCGGTGCTGGTGGCGGCCATGACCGGCGTGGCGCCGGCATCGGCCGCCGCGACCGGTCATCCTATCGGGATCATGGGCGCCGGAACCAACGACTTCACCGGTGACGGGCGGGCCGACCTGACCGCGTTGTACGACTACGGCGGCGGCGAGGCCGGGCTGTTCGTGCTGCCCGGCACGCCGACCATCGCGAACAACGCCACCACCATGGACCCGGTCTGGTGGGAGGGACCGGGCAGCTACTGGCCCAGCGTCATGAAGATCGCGGCCGGGGACTACAACGGTGACGGGTTCTCCGATGTGCTGGCGCTGTACGACTACGGCGGCGGTGAGGTCGGACTGTACATCTATCCGGGCACCGCCACCCGCAACGACATCACCGCGGCCATCCCGTACCGGATCTCGCACGTTACGTCGTGGGGCCTGGTGCCGAGCACCGCGAAGGTCACCGCGGGGGACTACACCGGTGACGGCCTGGCGGACCTGCTGGTGCTGAACGACTACGGCGGCGGCTCGGCCGGGCTGCTGGTGTTCTCCGGCACCACCTCCCGGGTTCAGGACTCGGTCTTCCCGCACGAGGTGTGGCGCACGCCGCCGCGCAACTTCGACGTCAGCCGGGCGAACGTCGCCGCCGCCGACTTCACCGCCGACGGGAAGGACGACCTGCTGGTCCTGTACGACTACGGCAACAGGGAGTTCGCCCTGTGGGTAATCCCCGGGACGGATGCCCCGGTCTCGGGCACGGTCCAACCGTACTGGTGCTGGCACACCGTGGGCACGCACGACAGCTTCAGCCGGGCCCAGCTGGACACCGGGGACTTCAACCGGGACGGGCGGAAGGACCTGGTGGTGCGGACCGATTCCGTCGCGTGGGTGGTGCCGCACACAACCGGGGCGGGCGACAACGCGACCTGGCCCGAGATTTACTACCCGGGCGGCTTCCCGCTCAACCGGGCCAAGAGCATCGTGGGTGACTACAACGGCGACGGCGCGGCGGACCTGATCTACCTCGTGGACAACGGAAACGGGGATGCCGAGGTGTGGGTGCTGGCCGGCGGGGTGCCCAACTCCGCGAACCGCGTGCCGGTGGAGGTCTGGTCGACGCCCGGTCCGGGCTATTTCTGGCCCAGTGTCGTGAAGGTGGCCTGACCGCCGCTTCTGGGCTCCGGTACGCCGGCGGCGAGCTCGCCGGCGTACGCCTTGAGCAGGCGGTGCATCCGGAACCGGTGCGCGGCCGCCGGTTCGACGAGATGCGCGCGCAGCAACGTGTCGATCGACCGCCGAACCTGCCCGGGGTCAGCTCCGGCCACCGCGGCGACCGTGGCCGCCGTGAAGTCGGCCCCCTGGTGGGCGCCCAGGAGGCGAAAGATCCTGGCCGCCTCGCGGTCGCCGTGCACAAGGTGGCGGTAAGACCACGAGAACACGGCGCGCAGGTCGGTCCGCGGGTCGGCACCGGCGGCCAGCCGGTCCAGCAGCCGCCCCTCGCCGGCGAGGTCGGCGAGGGACACCGCCGGCCGGGCGGCGGCCAGCTCGGCGGCAACCCGGATGGCCAGCGGCAGGCAGCCGCACTGCTGGGCCAGGACCGTGGCGGCGCGCCGGTCGGCCGCCACCCGGCCGGCGCCGAGCACGGTGTCCAACAGGGCAAGCGCGTCGGGCAGCGGGAGGACACCGAGCCGCAGGCGGTACGCGCCGTCCCGGGCGAGGAGGCCGGCCAGGTCGTCGCGGCTGGTGACCAGGACAAGGCAGGAGCCGGTCCCCGGCAGCAGCGGCCGTACCTGCTCGGCGTCCGCGGCGTTGTCCAGCAGGACGAGGACCCGCCGGCCGGCCAGCCGGGCCCGGTAGCGGGCCGCCAGCACGGCGAGGTCGGCGGGAACCGGCTCACCCGGGGCGAGGCTGCCCAGCAGCACGGCCATGGCGTCGGCGACCGGCAGCCGCGGCTCGGGATCGTAGCCGCGCAGATCGACGTGCAGGCACCCGTCGGGAAAGCGGTCCCGGGCACGGTGCGCCCACCGCAGGGCCAGCGCGGTCTTGCCGACTCCGGGGGCACCGCAGATCGCCGAGACCACAGGTCCCGCTCCGAAGCCATTGTCCGCCAAGCGATCGAGCTCGGCGAGCTCGGCGTCGCGACCGGTAAACCCCCGGGCGACGGGCGGGAGGCAGAACGGGGCGGCGGCCGGCTCGACATCCGGTGGATCACTGTGCGCGCCGGCGTGCACCCGGTACCAGGCCTCGTTCCACTCCCGCTGCTCGGCCGGGTCCGCGCCCAACGCGACGATGATGCGGTCGAGCACCTCCGAGGGGACCAGGGTCTGCCCACTCAGGTAGCTGTGCAGGGTGGAGCGCGGCAGCCGCACGAGACCGGCGAGATGCTCAAGGCTGACCCTGGCCTTCGGGGTGCCCGCCGCCGCCCTTGCGCGCAGCAGGTCCAGCTCCCGGGCCAGCTCGGCACGGGTGCGGATCCGACGCGGATCGGGACCGGTGCTCACCGGAACAGGGTGGCCGGATTCGCGCCGCCGGAGCATCGGGCGATACCCCGACACCCCACCCCGACACCGGTTCGAATTCCGCGGTAACGCGGGGCAAGATCACAGCGACCACACGGGTGGATACTCCCCGTAGTAGTGGAGGCTGCGGTGGGCGGGGCCGGGGGACGGGGTCGGGACCATGTCGGTCGGTGCCCGCAGCTCGATCGCATCGACGACGCGCTCGCGGCGGTGGTGGCGGGTTCCTTCCGAGCGGTCGCGGTCCGGGGCGAGCCGGGCATCGGCAAGACGATGCTGCTCGCCGAGCTCGCCGACCGGGCGGAAGGCCGCGCGCTGGTGGTGCACGCCGGGCGGGCCACCGAGTTCGAGCAGAACGTCCCCTTCGGCGTGTTCATCGACGCCTTCGACCGGCTGCGCGCAACGAATCCCGGGGATGCCGAGCCGCTGGCCGCGCTCACCGCGGCGGCCGCCGGGGACCGGCCCCCGCAGCTCGACCGGTACCGGCTGTTCCGCGGTGTGCGGGCGGTGCTGGAGCGGCAAGCGGCCGAGCGCGGGGCCGTGTTGATCCTCGACGATCTGCACTGGGCCGACCCGGCGTCCCTCCAGCTCACCGAGTACCTGCTGCGGCGGCCGCCGCGCGCGCCGCTGCTGATCGCGCTCGCCCACCGCAGCGCCCAGCCACCGCCCGGTCTGGCCGATGCGTTGGCACGCCTGGATTCCGCCGCGGTCCGGCTCACGGTCGAACCGCTCACCATGGCCGAGATCGCCGAGCTGCTCCCGGATCAGCCGGCCAGGCGGCACCGGCTGCTGCACCGGGCCACCGGTGGCAACCCGCTGTACCTCAACACCCTCGCCGACGCCGACGAGCAGACGCTGACCGCGCTCGTCGGCCAGCCCGTGGCGGCGCCCGAACGGGTCCTGCTCGACGTGCTCAGCACGGAGCTGCGGGCGTTGGATCCGGTGCTGCGGCACGTCGCGCACGCCGCGGCGGTCGTGGGTGACGCGGCCGAACCGGAGCTCGTCGGGTGGGTGGCCGGCGGCCCGCCCGGCTCCGCCGCCGAGGCCCTCGACGGGCTCAGCCGGTGCGGCATGCTGGTGGCCGACGGCCCCCGGTTCCGCTTCCGCCACCCGCTCGTCCGCGCGGCGGCCTACTGGGACACGCCACCCGCCTGGCGCACCCGCGCGCACGCCCGCGCCGCCCGGTACCTGCGGGACCGGCACGGCTCCCTGCTGATGCTGGCCCATCACACCGAGCGGTCCGCCCAGCCCGGGGACGCGGCCGCGGTGGACACGCTCGCGCGGGCCGCCGTGGCGTCCCGGCACGCCGCCCCCGCCATCGCCGCCCGGCTGGTGGAGCGGGCCCTCGAGCTGCTGCCCGACCGCGACGAGTTCGCCCACCGCCGTGACGAGCTGCGGATGCTGCTGGCCAGGACGCTGGGGCTCAGCGGTGAGCTCGCGCGGAGCCGGGCGCTGCTGCACGAGGTGATCCAGGCGGACGGCCCGGGTCGCACGGAGGCGGTGACGTTCTCCGCCGTCGTGCACCGGTTGCTCGGCACGCTCGACGAGGCGCGGGCGTTGCTCACCGGCGAGCTCGACCGGCTGCCCGGCACCGGGGCGGCCACCGCGCAGGCGCTGGTCGAGCTGGCCGGCGTGGAGATCCTGCGGCACGACCTCGGCGCGGCGCGCCGCCACGCCGCCCGCGCCGTCGAGGTCGCGGCCGGGACGGGAAACCCGGCGGTGCGGGCGGCCGCGCATGCCGTGCTGGCCCTGGGTTCCTTGCAGGCCAACGAGATCGCGGCCGCCCGCGGGCACGCCGACCGGGCCGCCTGGCTGCTGGACGCCACGCCGGACACGCTGCTGCTCACCGAGCTCGCCATCGTCGCCCCGCTGGCCTGGGTGGACCTGCACCTGCAGCACCACGACCGGGCCGCGCGCCACCTGCACCGGGCCATCGAGCTGGCGACCGGGAGCGGCCTCACGCACAGCATGCCGTACCTACTCATCGCCGACGCCTGCCTGCATGCCCGGCGTGGCCGGGCGGCCGAAGCGCTGACCGCGGCGGACGACGCGCGGGAGTACGCCCGGATCATGCACGCCGCCGAGGCGGCCGCGATGGCCGACGTCGCCCGGCTGCGGCCGATGCTGTGGTGCCACGGCCCCAAGGCGGCGCTGGCGCTGGCCGACCGGGTCTCCGGCGCCGGGCGGCCCGGCCTTGGCTGGTGGTCGGCGCTGGCGCGGGTCGGCCTGGCCGAGGTGTACCTGGCGGCCGGCCGGGCCGAGGCGTGCCTGGCCCAGGTGTCGGATGGGGACGTCGACCCGGCCACGGCCGCGTACCGGTCGGCGCTGGCCGCCGTGGCCGCCGCGGAGCTCGGCCGGGTCGCGGACGGCCATCGGCACGCGTCGGACGCGATCAACCATGCCGTGCGGGCCGGTCTCACCCACCAGCTGGGCGTCGCCCACGAGGCCCGCGCCCGCGTGCTCGCGTCGGCCGGGGACGGGACGGCGGCGACGGCCGACGCCCAGGCGGCGGTGACGCACTTCGCCGAGGCCGGTACGCCCGTCGAGGAAGGCCGGGCCCGGCACCTGCTGGCCACCCTGTACGCGCGGACCGGCCGGCACGAGCGGGCACGGGGCGAGCTCGGCCAGGCCAAGGCCATCTTCGCGGCCGGCTCCGCCACCTGGCTGTCCGCCGCCCTCGCCCGTGACGCGCTTCGCCTCGCCGCCCGGGGCCCCAGATCGGGCCGCGCCACGCTGACCAGCCGGGAACGGCAGATCGTGGACCTCGTCACGGCCGGACTGTCCAATCGGGAGATTGCCGAACGCCTGTACCTCAGCAAGAAGACCGTCGAGACCCACCTGTCCCGGGCCTACGCCAAACTGGACGTCCGCTCCCGGGTCGACCTCACCCGCCGCATCGCCCGGTGATCATCGCGAGCACGAGTCCCAGGATTCCGAGGTCCTCCGGAAGGCTGGACAGGGCGGCTGGGTGATCGGCTCCGCTACTCGAACACTCCGTAGCCCGCGACGGCGTGTGCCCGGACGCCGTTCATGTCGAGCTCCACGCCGATGCCGGGGGTGTCGGGAAGCGTGATGTAGCCGTCCTTGACGATCGACCCGCTCCCGTCGGGGGCGTGGACGTAGCTGTCCCACACGGCGCGCTCCTCGAGGGCGTGCCATTCCTGGACGAGGAAGTTGGGGATCGCTCCGCACTGGTGCGACGTGGCCATCGTGCCGAGCGGCGTCGACACCAGGTGCGGTGCGAAGGGAATGTAGTGAAGCTCCGCGAGGTTGGCGATCTTCTTGGCCTCGGCGAGGCCACCGCACTTCGGCACGTCCGGCTCGATGACGTCCACGGCGCCGCGTTCGAGCAGCTCGTGGAATCCCCACCGCAGGTAGAGGTTCTCGCCTGCGCAGATCGGCGTGCGGGTCTGTGCGCGCACCCGCACCAGCGCGTCGATGTTCTCCGCCGGCAGCGGCTCCTCGAGCCACATCAGGTGGAACGGCTCGAGCTCCCACGAGATTCGGCATGCGCTCGGCACGTCGTAGCGGGCGTGTAGGTCGATGGCCAGATCGACGTCTGGTCCGATCCCTTCCCGGACGGCTGCTACGCGCTCGACCATCGATCGCAGCTCGGCGGCGTTGATCGTGTGGTTGAAGGCGTCGAACTTGGCAGGGTGGTGCAGGTCGTCGATGTCGAACTTGATGGCGGTGAAGCCTTCGGCGACCATCCGTTGGGCTCGGTCGACGCATCCGGCGATCGAGCCCGCCGGGTCGTCGCCGTCGCCGCAGTCGGCGTAGAGGCGGATCCGGTCGCGGAACTTCCCGCCGAGCAGCCGGTGGACCGGCTGGCCCGCGGCCTTGCCCGCGAGGTCCCACAGCGCGAGCTCGATCCCGGACAGGGCGATCACGCACACCCCGCCCTGGGGGCCCGCGAAGACCTTGCTGCGGCGCAGCTTCTCCCAGCACCGCTCGACGTTGCGCGGGTCCTCGCCGATCAGGAGGGGCGTCAGGAAGTTGATCATTCCGACGACGGCGCCCGCGCCGGCATCGGGATTGGCCTCGCCGAACCCGCTGAGGCCCTCGTCGGTGTCGATCCGCACCAGCGTGGCCTGACCGTGGTAGGCCACCACAGCCGTCGTGACGTTCACGATCCGCATTGCTCTCCATGCTGCCCAAGTCGTGCAGATGAACGGACTGTCGCGACGTCCAACTTGTCCTATAAGCTGATGACATGCAAAGGAGACAAGAGTCTCCGGACGCTGTCAAGATACGGACTCTCCCGGTGCAGGTGGCGGCACACCTGACCCGGCGCATTGTCAGCGGCGACATCGAGGACGGTCGGGCCCCGTCGGAACTCGACATCTCCCAGGAGTTCGGGGTATCCCGCGTAGTGGCGCGGGAGGCGCTCAAGATCCTCGCCTCGCTCGACATCGTCGACGTCGCGCAGGGCCGCCGCGTCGTCGTGCGCCCCCGCGCGGAGTGGGACTACCTGAGCCCGTTGCTGATCGAGTGGCTGCCCACGGAGATCGTCGGCGAGCTGCTGCAGGAGCTGCACCAGCTGCGCGTGCTGCTCGAGCCCGAACTAGCCGCGATGGCCGCGGCCAGCATCACCGACGAGACGCTGGACCGGCTCTCCGACGAGATCGACCGCATGTCGGCGCTCGAGGCGGACCCCGACGCCTACCTCGAGGTCGACCACGAATTCCACATGGAGATCTGCCGGGCGGCCAACAACCGCATTCTCGACCGGATCATGTACTCCGCCCGCTGGCTTGGCACGGCCAGCCGGCGCATCACCAACGAGGCGCCGGCCGCGCTGCGCAGCGCCACCGCCGACCACACGGAGATCTACGAGGCGCTCGTGGCGCGCGACCCGGCAGGTGCCCGCGCGGCGATGCGCAGGCACCTGCGCAACAACTCCACGCTCCTCGCGGAGAAGGAGCAGCAGACCAAGCGGGCCGCCCGGCGGCGCTAGCGCACTGCACGACCGAGATCCGGAACCGATGACGAGGACGGACGAGGCATGCCAGCACCTGCGATCTCGCCGATCCGGCTGGGGCTGATTGGCACCGGACTCGCGGTCGAGAAGCCGCACCGGCCGGCGTTGCGCAGGCTCGCCTATCGGTACGTCGTCACCGCGTTCACCGACCGGTCCGCCGAGCAGAGCAGCGGAGCAGGCCGCGGCCTTCCTCGTCGGACCTCGCGCTCAACCTCGTCTTCACCAGAGCCATCGGCAACTACACCGCGTCCTACCCCGAGATCCCAGTGCCGCCCGAACCCAACGACATGGCTCTCGACTCCGGGTACCGCTGTGGCGGCCCCGTGGCTCGACCGGGCTGTCCCGCCGGTTGCAACCTCGCCCCGTCCGTACGTGTCCGCTCGATCGGACGCGAGAGAGGAGTGGTCATGGAAGAGAAAACGGACTGGTCGAGGCGCACGTTCCTCGGGATGAGCGCGCTGGGCGTGCTCGGTCTCGCTGCGTGCGGGGACGAGCCCGCCGCGCCGCAGGTCGACGTCCAGGTGCCCAAGGAACTGCTCGACCAGGCGGCCGCGCTCCGCGGCGGGTCGGTGGGGATGCTCTCGCAGAAGCTGTACTCGGAGTCCGCCAATCAGGCGCTGGACAGGTCGCTGCAGGTGTTCGCGCAGGCCACCGGCACCACGGTCCGCAACGACCTGGTCTCCGGCGACGCCGGCGACATGGTCGCGAAGATGGACGCCGAGGTGAAGGCGGGCACCAGCCGCGATCTGGCCTTCGTGAGCGACCGCCGGTTCGTCGGCCAGCTCCACAACCTCGGCGCCCTCACCGATGTCACCGACGTGGTCGAGGAGATGCGCAAGCTCTACGGGGAGCCCGCGACGGAGGCGAACAACTACTGCGTGTTCGACGGGCGCTGGTACGCGATCCCTTACCACTTCATCGCAGCCGGGATGTACCTGCGCAAAGACTGGTACGCGGAAAAGGGTCTCCCGCTCAAGCCGCATTACACGTGGGAGGAGCTGCGCGACAACGCGTTGGAGGTCTCCGACCCGGCGAAGCGGCGCTTCGGCTGGGGTCTCACGGTGAACCGCTCCGGCGACGCCAACGGCTTCATCACGAACGTCATCAACTGCTACGGCGGGGCGATCGCGGACAACACCGGCACGAAGGTGGTGTTCAACTCGCCGGAGACCGTCGCTGCCGTGGAGTTCATCGGCGACATCTACACGAACCCGAAGTACACGCCGATGCTGCCACCCGGGATAGGAAGCTGGACCGACTCGAGCAACAACGAGAACTGGCTGGCCCAGATCCTGGGGCTCACGCTCAACCAGTTCAGCGTCTACGCCGACTCGAAGACCAAGAACAACCCGGTCTACGCCAACACGCACGTGTTCAACGGCGCCACCGGACCGGCGATCGATCGGCCACTCGCGTTCGGCGAGTCCAACTCGTTCGTCGTGTTCAAGGGGGCGAAGAACCCCGAACTCGCCAAGCTGGTGGCGAAGTACATGGTCAGCGGGAGCGCGCTGCTCGGTGTCGCGAAGGGAGCACCGTGCCTGGTCAACCCCGCGTGGGACAAGGTGTGGGACTCCGACCCGTACTACACCAGCGGTGACCCGGCCTTCCCCGCGCTGCGGGAGCAGACCCGCACGCCGCTCCCGTTGACCACCAAGACGGGCTACGCGTTCCCCCAGGCACCGAGCCCCGGCGAGCAGGCCGCTGTCGCCGCCTATCTGCTGACCGACATGATGCAGTCGGTCATCCAGGGCACCCGGCCGGCCGACGCCGTTGCCTCGACCCACGCCCGGATCGTCCAGGTCTTCGAGCAGCAGGGCTACAAGCAGTGACGGTCCTGCGTTCGAAGACGACACAGCCGGCGCCGGCCCGTCCGGCGCCGGCCGCGTCGTCCTCGCTCACCACATCGCAGCGGCTGCTCGGGCGCGACTGGCGCCTCGCTGCGGTGTTCATCGGGCCGACGGTGTTGCTGGTCGCGGGCCTGATCCTGGTCCCGATCGTCAGCTCGATCTTCACCAGCACCACGGAGCGCCACGGAGCCGAGACGGTCTTCGTCGGGCTGGACAACTACACCGCCCTTATCGACGACGCGCTTTTCCACAAGGGCGTGCTCAACTCGTTCGTCTTCACCGCGTACGCCGAGATCTTCAAAGTGACCCTCGGTCTCATCGCGGCGTTGATGCTGCACCACATGCGCCGCGGCCGGGCGATCATCGCCGGGGTGATCCTGTTGCCGTGGGTGGTGCCGACGGTCGTTACGGCCTTCACCTGGCGGTCTTTGTTCGACCCGATCTTCGGCAGCGTCAACGTCCTGCTCACCGACTCCGGGATCGGGCCCGCCCTCGCCGCGATCGGGCTCGTCGACTCCTGGCCTGCGGAGTGGCTGTCCGATCCCGCGCTCGCGATGCCGGCGGTCATCCTGGTCAACGTCTGGAAGGGCATCCCGTTCTTCACGGTGACGTTCCTCGCCGGGCTCAAGGCCATCGACGGCGGTCTTTACGAGTCGGCGATGGTGGACGGCGCCTCGCCGTGGCAGCGCTTCGTGCACATCACGCTGCCGGGGCTGCGCAACATCATGATCGTGACGGTGCTGCTGTCGTCGATCTGGACGTTCAACAACTTCGACCTGATCTGGCTGATGACCCAGGGCGGACCGGGGGACGCCACCGCCCCGTACGTGATGGTGGCCTACTCGAAGGCCATCCAGCAGCTGCAGCCGGGCGCGGGTGCCGCGGTCACGCTGGTGATGCTGCCGATCATCGGCATCCTCGTGGCGATCCTCGTGCGGATGATGCGACGCAGCGACCTGCCAGGCGCAGGCGACCTGGGGCGCAGGCGGCTGACTCCCGCTCAGCGCAGGGCGCTGCCGTGGGTGATCGTCGTGGTCTCGGTGCTCGTGCTGGTCTGGGCGTCGCCGCAGATCGTGTGGAAGGCCGCGCTCGTGCTGGGCGTGTTCGTGGTGCTCGCGGCCGCCGTCGGGCGGGTCGTCTCCGCGCTCGCCGCGCGGGGCAACGGGCTGGCCGCACGCCTGGTCGGCGGCGCCGGCACGGGGGTCGCGCTCGTGGGTCTGCTGGGCTTCGTGCTCGCCCCGCTCTACTGGATGACGGTCACGGCCTTCAAGTCCGACAACCAGATCGTCGCGCGCACCGACGACCTCTGGCCGACCCCGTGGAGCACCGAGCAGTTCACCAACCTGTTCACGGGCAAGGCATTCGGCACCTGGTACGGCAACACGATCCTGGTGTCGGTGGCGTCCACCGTGATCGCCCTGATCTGCGCGGCGCTGGCCGGCTACGCGCTGGCGCGGCTGAAGTTCCGGGGTTCGGAGAGCTTCACGGTGACGATCCTGCTCACCTACGTGATGCCGGGCGCGCTGCTGTTCATCCCGCTGTATCAGCTGATGAGCGGGATCGGGCTCAACGACTCGCTGTGGTCGCTCGTGCTCGCCTACCCCACGTTCACCCTGCCGTTCGCGACGTGGCTGCTCGTCGGCTACTTCAAGTCGATCCCCGCCGACCTCGAGGAGGCTGCGCTGGTCGACGGCTGCACGCGGTTCGGCGCGTTCCTCCGGATCGTGCTGCCGCTGGCCAAGCCGGGCCTGCTCGCGGTCGCGCTGTTCACGCTCACCAACGCGTGGAACGAGTTCCTGTTCGCATTCGTGTTCATCACCAACGACGACTACAAGACGCTGCCCGTCGGCATGCAGTCGATGATCTTCGGTGACGTCGTGCCGCAGGGCCAGCTGGCCGCGGCCTCGCTGCTGATCAGCATCCCGGTCGTGCTCATGTACGGGTTCGGACAACGGTTCCTGACCGAGGGCCTCACCGCGGGGGCCGTGAAGGGGTGAGCGCTACGGTATTCGGCGCGGAACCTGCTGTCCCGCCGTGGCGGGGTGCTGCCGGTGACCCGGGCGTCACCGACACGCCGCTTGCCGGGGCGGTGGATCCGATATGGTCGCGATCATGACCGTCCTGCGGTCCGTGCTGCTGTTCGGGCTGGCCGCGCTGGCCGAGATCGGCGGCGCCTGGCTGGTCTGGCAGGGCTGGCGCGAGCACCGCGGCCTGCTGTGGATCGCGGCCGGCGTGCTCGCCCTGGGCGCCTACGGGTTCGTGGCCACCTTCCAGCCCGATCCGCACTTCGGCCGCATCCTCGCCGCCTACGGCGGGATCTTCGTCGCCGGCTCCCTGGCCTGGGGCGTCCTCGTCGACAGGTTCCGCCCCGACCGGTGGGACTACCTCGGCGCCACCCTCTGCCTGGTCGGGGTCGCCGTCATCATGTACGCACCGCGTAGGTAGGGGCCCACGATGTCCGAGGAGAACAAGGCGATCGTCACCCGGCTGGTCCACGACGTCCTCAACCACGGCCGCCTGGACGTCATCGACGAACTGTACGCGCCCGACCTCGCGCCGGCCGCGCGGCGATGGATCACCCCGTTTCGTGAGTCCTTTCCCGACGTGCACATGGAGATCGTCGACCTGATCGCCGAAGGCGACCGGGTTGTCGGCCGGTTCACCTGCACCGGCACCCACCTGGGGCACTGGCTCGGTCATCCCCCGACCGGCCGCCGGTTCCACCGCGTCCCCGAGGTCTACATCTTCACCCTCCACAACGGAAAGATCACCCACGCCTGGGGTCTGGAAGACACCCACCGCCGTCTACGCCACCTCGGACTGGCCTAGGCATCCGAACATACCTTCGTACATGGGTGACCTGACACGTCGAGAGCACGACCCGTCGGCGCCATGGCGCTCAAGCGGGCAACCGCCGATCACCACGCCACACGGCACCTCGCCCCCAAACACCACAGCGCCACCACGACGAACCGCTCGGCAACAGGTCACCCGACGCCCACCAGAGCAGCCCGTACGCAACTCGCAATCGAGCCCGTTATGTCACGGATTCATGCCACACAGGAAATAATCAGCCCGCTCCACAATGGAAACGGGCTGGTCACGACGTGTAGCCCCGGGATTTGAATCCGCGCACCGCCTTGAGAGCGCTCGTCAAGCCGTCAACCTGCGCCCACGAATACAGCACGGTCGAATACTGTGTCTCCGCCGGTCCTGCCAGCTTCATCATGGGCAACTTTGTCCCGCCGTGGGTGAGCTTGCCAAAGACTGTGTTGCACGAGTCTGGGCCGACAGCTTTGGCACGATTACAATGTGTGATTTGGGTGACGATTACCGTCAACGGTGCGAGGAGCGTATGGAGCGCTGGCGGCCTGCCGTGCATTGCACGATCATGGTTGTGGATGTCGAGGGGTTCGGCGATCGGCGACGCACCAATCCGCACCAGGTGATGGTCCGCGAGGCGCTGTATGCGGCCGTGCGGCGGGCGTTCGCCGAGGCGGGCATCTCGTGGTCGGCCTGCCGGCATGAGGATCGCGGCGACGGGGTGCTCGTGCTGGCCCCCGCCGAGATACCCAAGTCGCCGTTGGTCGATGACGTGCCCCGCGCGCTGGCTGCGGCCCTGCGTGAGCACAACGAAACGCACCCGGTGGAGCAACGGATCCGGCTGCGCATGGCCCTGCACGCCGGGGAAGTCCACCTTGACCAGCACGGCGTTACCGGCACGTCGGTTAATCTAGCCTTCCGACTGGTGAACGCCGGCTCGCTCAAAACTGCGCTCGCCGAGTCCCCGGGTCTGCTGGCACTGATCACCTCCGCATGGTTCTTCGAAGACGTGGTACGGCACAGCACGACCGCGCGACCGGAAACGTTCCGGCCGGTCCGGGTGACGGAGAAGGAAACGTCGACCGTCGCCTGGATCTCCCTGCCCGATCACCCCTATCCGCCAGACCCCGCCAACCTGTCCACACCGCCGCCCGAACCCATGGCCGGCCCAATACCTCACCAGCTCCCCGCGGCGCCGTCGTCGTTCACCGGCCGGCACGACGAACTGGCCACCCTGACCGACGCGGCGACCACGACACTGGACGTGGGGGCGACGGTGGTGATCTCGGCCATCGGCGGGGCCGGCGGGATCGGCAAGACCGCGTTGGCGGTGCACTGGGCGCATCAGGTGGCCAGCTGGTTTCCCGATGGGCAGTTGTATGTCAATCTGCGCGGGTTTGATCCGAGTGGACAGGTGATGGCGCCGGCGGAGGCGGTACGCCGTTTTCTGGACGCGCTTGAAGTGCCGCCGGAGCGAATTCCGACGGATGTGGACGCCCAAGCCGCGCTGTATCGCAGCCAACTGGCCGGCAAACGAATGCTCGTGGTGTTGGACAACGCCCGCGACACCGCGCAGGTGCGCCCTCTGCTGCCCGGCGCACCCACCTGCCTGGTGCTGGTCACCAGCCGCAACCAGCTCACGAGTCTGATCGCTGCCGACGGGGCCCACCCCATCACGCTGGATCTGCTCACCCTCGACGAGGCCCGACAACTCCTGTCCCGGCGCATCGGCGCCGACCGCGTAGCCGCAGAGCCAAACGCGGTCGCGGAGATCATCTCCCGCTGCGCCCACCTTCCACTGGCTCTGGTCCTGGCCGCCGGCCGCGCCGCCATCCGACCCCACGTCGGGCTGCAGGTCCTGGCCGATGAGTTGCGGGACACCCAACAGCGGTGGGAAACGCTCACCGGCGATGACCCGACCACCGATGTGCGGACCGTGTTCTCCTGGTCCTACCAAGCCCTCACCCCGCCCGCGGCACAACTGTTCCGGCTCCTCGGTCTACACCCCGGACCGGACATCGCCGTACCAGCCACAGCCAGCCTCGCCGGGGTCGCAGCTACTGCGGCGCGATCCCACTTGGCCGAGTTGACCCAGGCCAGCATGCTCGTCGAACACAGCCCCGGCCGCTACGCCTTCCACGACCTGCTTCGCGCCTACGCCACCGACCTCACCCACACCACCGACTCCGATCAGCAACGCCACGCCGCCACCCACCGCATGCTCGACCACTACCTACACACCGCGCACACCGCCGCCCTGCTGCTGCACCCGGCACGAAACCCACTCGCTCTCACCCCACCCCAACCCGGCACCACCCCTGAACACCCCATCAACCACGACCAGACACTGGCCTGGTTCACCGCCGAACACGCCACACTCCTCGCCGCTGTAGAGCACGCCGCCGCCACCGGGTTCGACACCCACACCTGGCAGCTGGCCTGGGCCCTCGTGACCTACCTGACCCGGCGCGGGCACTGGCACGAGTGGTCCGCCACCGGGCGTGCCGCGGTGGCGGCCGCGCACCGGCTGCCCGACCTGGCCGCGCAGGCCTTCGCCCACCGCAACCTCGCCGGCTCCTACACCCAGCTGCGTCGCTTCGACGACGCGCACATCCATCTGCAGCACGCCCTCGACCTCTACCGCCGGGTCGGCGACCTGTACGGGCAGGCGCACACCCACATCACCCTCGGCCACGTGCAGGGGCTGCAAGGCCACTACGCCGAAGCGCTCGAGTACGCCCGACAGGCTCTGGACCTGTGCCGGGTCGCCGGCCACCGACGTGGGCAGGCCCGCGCTCTCAACGCGGTCGGCTGGTTCCACGCCCAACTCGGCGACCACACCCAGGCCATCACCTGCTGCCAGCAAGCCCTCACCCTGCTCCAAGAACTTGACGACCGCGTAGGACAAGCCGTCACCTGGGACAGCCTCGGCTACGCCCAACACCACCTCGGCCACCACACCCAGGCCATCGGCAGCTACCAGCACGCCATCGACCTGTTCCAAGACATCGGCGCCCGCTACAACGAAGCCGACACCCTCACTCACCTCGGCGAGACCTACCACGCCATCGGCAACCGGCGAGCCACCCACAAAGCCTGGCAGCAGGCCCTCGCCATCCTCGATGACCTGCACCATCCCAACGCCGACCAACTCCGCGCCAAACTCGCCGCCCTCGAAGTCCAAACGGGACTGTAATTGCCCAGTCACCGAGTTCACACATTGCGCGGTCTGGCGACACCGCCTCGACCACGATGGACCGCCAGACCGTCCCGTCCGGACTTCGGACATCGCCAAGTTGGCTCCACTCAACCGACCAAGACATTGCGCTGCCGCGTCGAAGGCGTGTCGCCGACTCGCTCACCAGCATCTGGCTGGGACATAGGCCGGGCCGTTGCCGCCGCCGCGCTGGCAATCCACGTCGCTGGCGATGGGACGCATCCGCTGTAGTTGGGATCGCAGGCTGGCTGGCGCACGGGCGCCGCTGGCGGGTGAACTGGGGCAGGGCGGCCGGTGGACATTGCAACCCCGGCCGGCGGCAGCGGCCACAGACGAGCCGGTGGCGCCAGAAGTCTTCTACGAGAAATTGTTGTTCGCGGCCGGCCGCGATCCCATTTACATGCGCGGTGTCCGGAATTACCTCGAGCGCGTAGCTAACGGCTCGCTGACTGATCCGTCCGGTATCTGCGACAACATCCGAGACGTTGATCGGACGACTGGTCACGTCTGTCCGCCGGTTCCTGGAACGGAACCGCGACGCCTTCCTACGGTGAGCGCCGGTACCCCGTTGTCCGGAACGGTCCGGAAACGGGGTACCGGCTGGCGTGGTGGTTTTAGAAAACGGTGAACGTGGTCGTCAATTCCGCATAGTCGCAGTCGAGCGCCTGGCGTTCGTCGGTGTCGTACTCGTCCGGGTCCTGGTTGAGCACCCGGAACATCGGCACCGTGGTCGAGGCACCCTGGCTCGGGAACGGCTGGCTCTTGCTGCCATCGTGGTCGGTCGCGAAGCAGCTCGTGTCCTCGAACAGATCCATGGTGCTGCGGCTCTGTACCCGACCGGTGACGTCGAGGTTGGCGGTGAAGGTGATCCGTACCCGGACCTCATCGCCCCAGCAGGCGTCCCGGGACCACGTCTGCGGGCTGGTCTCGCGGACCACTTTGGAGCTTTCGTTGGGCAGTTCGATGCCGCTGCGGAATGTCTTGACCTCGTCGGACCACGGCCAGTCCTCCTCGTCGTGGATGAGCAGCGTGAAGGCAGGTTGGACGGTGCGCGGCGGCAACGTGGCGTGGGCGGTCGCCGCCGACCCGAGCACGGTCGCGACGGTCGCGGTGAGCAGGCCGGCGATCCCGAGTGCTCGCCTCATGGACATGACGTATCCCTTTCAGGTATCGGTGAATTCGGCCCGGACTGGCGGCCCGGCCCGGGGTGCGATACCAGGAAACGGGAGTGGGACGGCCCGCGCCTGAGTAGTCATTACTCAAGTCCATCATCAACAGGGAGGTGGGGTCGGCGCATGAGCCGTTGCTGGCAAGGAGAACTTGGCGCATGCCTGGATCGCCGCGGCTGTCGTCATGCGGGTTTTTCGGTGAGGGCCTTGGCGAGTTCGGCGCGGTTGGTGACACCGAGTTTGGTGTAGGTGCGGTGCAGGTGGTTGTTGATGGTGCGCACGGAGAGGGTGAGCGCGGCGGCGATGTCGCGGCTGGGGGTGCCGGCGGCGGCGAGCAGGGCGATCTGGCGTTCGCGGTCGGTCAGGGGATGGCTGGTCCGGGTGGTGGCCAGCAAGGGGGTGCGGGCTCCTTGGCATTGCGCGGCAAGGGTTGTTGCCCTTACCGCGGCCGCGGCGGCGGCCCGGGGCTTTCCGGTCAGGTGCAGGGCGGAGGCTGCCGCGGTGGCCGCCTCGGCGGCCAGCAGGGATGCGCCGACCTGTTCCAGTTCGTCGGTGACGTCGAGGAGTTGCGCCGGGTCCCCGGCGGCGAGGGCGGCGGCCAGGTGGGCGCGCGCGGAGGCGAACGGCCCGTCGCAGAGTCGAGCCAGCTCGGCCAGCCGGTCGGTGACCCCGTTGGCTGCGCCGAGCCGGGCCATGTCGGTGCGCAGCAGCGCCTCGGAGCTGAGGTGTCCGGTCTTCGCGGCCGTGGCGGCGGCGTCGGCGAGCACGGTCCGGGCTCGTTCCGGATCGCCGCGGGCGACCAGCAGCCACGCCTCGCCCAGCCGCTCCTCTCCGGCCAGGTGCGCCACCCGAGGGTCGGATCACCGGGTGGAAACAGAACATCTTCAGCTATCCGCCGATCGGCTCACCCGACGCCGGAGCGCACACCACCGCGGCCGACCTGGTGCGGTTCCTGCAAGCCCTGCGAGCCGGCGAGCTGTTGTCCGCCAAGCGGACCGAACAGTTCCTCACCCCGCAGATCCGACACCACGACCGGGATGACGGCGAGGTGTGGTACGGCCTCGGCCTGGAGTTCACCCTCGATCGGGACGGCTCGATCCGCAACTACTACAAGGACGGGCTCAACCCCGGCGCCCGTGGGATCGCCCGCCACTATCCCGCTGACAACCTGGATGTGGCGATGCTGTCCAATGCCCAGGACGGCGGCTCGGCCGTGATCCGGGAAATCGACCGCCAGATCAGGGCGTCATAACTCTACACGGTCGAACCGAAGTGTAATACGGCAATGTCACCCTGATCCCGTCTGGGCGAGTAGACGCACTGGAGTAGCCGCTGTTGTAGCAATTCGGTTGTTTGGCATGTGCTCAGCCCTTGAAGGCGCCGTCGAGGATTCCGGCGACCATGCGTTTGCCGACGAAGAAGAAGAGTATGAGGAGGGGGATGGTGGCGAGGAAGGAGCCGGACATGGCCAGGCCGAGGTCGATGGCGAAGTTGTTCTGCAGGGCTTTGATGGCGATCTGGGCGGTGTAGCGCTCGGGTGACTTGAGCACGATGAATGGCCAGAGGAAGTCGTTCCAGGCGGTGACGAATCCGAACAGGCCCAGGACGAAGGCGGCGGGTCGCACGATCGGGAACGCGATGCGCCAGAAGATCTGCCAGGTGCTGGCGCCGTCGATGCGGGCGGCCTGCATGAGCTCGTCGCCGATGGTCATGGCGATGTGCTGGCGCATCCAGAAGATGCCGAAGGCGCTGGCGAGGCCGGGAACGATGAGGGCTTGGAGAGTGTCCACCCAGCCAAGCTCCGAGATGATCAGGTACTGGGGAATGATCGCGAGCTGGGTGGGCACCGTCATGGTGAGCACGACGATGAGGAACAGCGTGTTGCGGCCGGGGAATCGCAGTTTGGCGAAGGCGAAGCCGGCCAGCGCGCACAGCAGTGCCTGGCCGGCGCCGATGGTGGTAGCGACGATGAGGCTGTTGAGGATGGCCTGCAGGAATGGCACGGTGGCCAGGACCAGGCCGGCGAGGTGGAAGAAGTTGCCGCCGGGCGCGATCTCCGGTGGCATCTGGGTGGCGGTGGCGGTGTCGGTGGTGGCGACGATGAACATCCAGTACAGCGGGAAGAGACAGGCGACGCAGGCCAGGGACAGCAGCAGGTAGTGCCACCACCGTACGCGGTCCATGCGCCGGCGCCGGGGGGCGCGGACCGGAAAGCTGATCATCGATGTGCTCCGTGGATGCGGGCGGACAGCAGGTAGTTGATCGACGCGATCACGATGATGATCATGAACAGGGCCACGCCGATGGCGGCGCCGTAGCCGAACTGGAACTGGCCGAATCCCTGCTCGTAGAGGAACAGGGTGAGGGTCTGGCACTGGCGGATCGGTCCGCAGGTCAGCGGCGCGGAGGGGGAGATGAGCAGCGGTTCGGTGAAGATCTGCAGTCCGCCGATGGTCGAGGTGACGACGGTGAAGATGATGACCGGGCGCAGGGCCGGGATGGTGATGTGCCGGAACTGCTGCCAGGTTCCGGCGCCGTCGATGGCCGAAGCTTCATAGATCGCGCGCGGGATGGCCCGCAGTGAGGCCAGGTAGAGCAGGGTGGTGTAGCCGAACCAGCGCCAGGCCACCATGGTGGCGATGAGGACGTGACTGCCCCAGGTGGACTGCACGAAGTCGAACGGTTCCACCCCGACCAGGCCGAGCAGCCAGTTCAGCAGGCCGAAGTCGCGGTCGAACAACTGCGCGAACACGATCGCCGTGGCGGCCACCGAGGTGATGTAGGGCACCAGCAGCGACATGCGGAAGAACGTCGCGAACCGCAGCCGGGCGTGGTTGAGCAGGTGTGCCAGCAGTAGCGCGACCGCGAGTTGTGGAACGGTGGACAACAACCAGATGCTGACCGTGTTGGTCGTGGCGTTCCAGAACCGGGGGTCCTCCAGCATGCGGGCGAAGTTGTCGGTCCCGATGAAGGTGCGCTCACCGATCGGGTTCCAGTCGAACAGTGCGACGTAGAAGGTGAACAGCAGCGGGAAGAGCCCGAACACCGCGAAGATGAGGAAGAACGGCGCGGTGTACGCGTAGGGGGTCAGGCGTTCGACCGGGCCCCCGGCGATGTGCCGGCGGGCGCGCTCACGCGTCGGCGCGGTCGGGGGTGTGCTTGCTCGCGCCGTGGTCACGGTCCGCACGTCTCACGCCGTGGTCATTTGCCGATGGCGGTCTTGATGTTGCGCAACGCGGCCTCCCAGGCGTCGTCCGGATCACCCGCGCCCTGCTCGACATTGGTGAGAGCGTTGAGGAACTCCTGGCCGATGGCCGAGCTGTCCGGTCCGATGTAGAACGGGGTGAGTCCAAGCAGCGACGAGGTGTAGATCTTGCCGACCGGAGCGTTGGAGAAGAACGGCTCCTGCCGCGAGGTCAATCGGGGATCCTGGTAGACGGACGGGGTGGTGGGCAGCGAGCCTTCTACCAGGAAATGTTCCAGCTGCCCGGTCGGTGACTGCGTCTCGGCGATGTAGTTCCATGCTGCCTGCGGGTTGTTCGCCCGCTTCGGGATGGCGAGATAGCTGCCACCCCAGTTGCCCCTGCCGCCCGGAATCGTTGCGATGTCCCATTTTCCATTGGTGTCGGGCGCGTTCATCCGGATCGCGTTGAGCATCCAGGACGGCGCGGCGAGCACCGCGAACTGACCTTGGCCCATGGCCGCGCTCCAGCCGGTGGAAAACGACGACTGCTTGGCCGTGACACCCGCGCGAATGGTCTTCAGGGCCAGGTCGAACGCCTGCTTCACCTGCGGGTTACGGTCATAGACCAGGTTGCCCGCCTCGTCGTAGTACTTCTGCGACCCCTGGTTGACCGCCTGGTAGAACACGCTCGTCGCGGCGTTGTCGACGAACGCCTTGCCCGTGGCGGCGGTGTACCGGGTGCCGGTCTCGATGAAGGCGTCCCAGGTGGGCCAGAGCTGGCCGACGGCCTCCCGATCGGTCGGCAACCCAGCCGCGGCGAACAGGTCCGTGCGGTAAGCCACCGCCATGCCGCCGACGTCGGTCGGGATCCCCAGGATCTCCCCGTTCCTCGTAGTGCTCTGGCTGATCACCCAGTCCAGGTAGTCACTCTTGATCCCCTCCGCGCCGAAGCCGCGCAGATCGTGGAAGTTCTGCGGCTGCTGCACGAACTTCGGCAGGTCGTCGCCCTGGATCAGCACCAGGTCCGGCACTTTCCCGCCGGCCAGCGCGGTGGTCAGCGCCTGCGCGGTCTCCACCGTGGTGCCCACCTCGGTGAGCTTGATATCGATGTCCGGGTGTTTCTGCTTGTAGACGTCGACTGTGGCCTTCTGGTTGATCCCAGTGAACGACCAAACTCGAACGACCGACCGCCCGTCTGATCACCGCCCGAACCGGGCGTACACCCGAGCGCCAGCACAAGAGTTCCGGCCAGGACGATCGATGACGCGGTGCGCAATTTTCTCATGACAGTGTCCATCGCTGGTTGGTGCCGGGACAGGTCCAGATGATCAGATGGGTGCTATCGGCGTCCGATCTGCCGGTGGCGTCGACGTTTTGTCCGGCGACCGCCGATAGTTCTGCACGGACACCGGCGGTTGGGTGGCTCAGCAGGGAAGTTGGGTGGGTTGGCAACCCGCGAGCCAGGGCGGCAAGGAGTCCGCTCGCGTTAGGATCCAAGCCTCGGTAGAAGTACCGCAGCCGGCGCGGGCTGATCGTCCGAGTCAGGTCGACACTGTCGCAGATGACTTTCCCGTGGCTGATGTGCCGGCGCCACTGTCCATTAGAGAAGGTAATGTTGACGGGCCGGGCGAGCGGGTTGGATCCGGGTGGCGACCATACCGGTCTCCACGACCTCAGCGACAGCGCGATCAGGCCGCTCCCGGTCCGCGCACGACCAGGCATCGCGAACCCCTCCCGGCATCGAAGCCGCTCTACTCCTGGGAGCGCTCCCAGCCGCTGTTCGAAATTTCGGATTTCGTTTGATCTATCGGACGTATGGCATCACGGTAACGACACGACTCGTCACGGTCAACTATGGCCCTAGCCAATTCGCATAGCGCACCGAAAAGGTTTTCGTTGTGGTTCTCGGACACTCTGACTGGCATTGCGCGGGGTCAAGACATGTTCGAACCGTCAATCAAGGAACGTCCAGCCGAGGGTGGTGGTCCAGTGGTTTGCGGCGCGGATGTGGTGGTTTCCCGCAGGCAGGGATGGTGCGCACGGGTTGGAGGCCGAGGCGGGACGGACTCAGGGCGTCGATGGCACGGTCCGGATCTGGCGGACGACCGGGGCGGGCGAGCCCATCGTGTACCTCGGCTACCAGGCCTCGGTCGAGAGCGTCGCCTTCGCCCCGCACGGCCACCGGCTGCTCACCACCCACGACGACGGCACCGTTCGAATTCAGCAGTGCGAGGTGTGCAGCACCCTCGACGACGTGCTCGCGCTCGCCGCCAACCGGACGACGCGGGAACTCACCCCGGCCGGGCGCAAGGCGTTCAGCGTGCCGTGAGCGATTCAACGAGCGAACCGTTCGGGTGCCACCGCTTGCTGTGCCCGCCGCGGGTGGCGGCCATCGGCTCAGCGCTCGTGGCCCGCGCGCAGCCAGGCGATGTAGTCGGCGGCCGCGCGTTCGGTGTCATAGGCGGGCCGGTAGCCGGTGTCCTGCTGGATGCGGGTGATGTCGAGGTAGTTGTGTCGGCCGGTTCCACCGGTGGGCAGGTCGATCCGGGCGTCCGGGACGGCCTTCCTGATCGCGGCGATCACCTCGGCGTTGGAGGTCGCGCGGCCGGAGGCCACGTTGTAGGTGCGGTGGTTGAGCCGGTCTGTGGTCTGCAGGAGGGCGATGGCCCGGCCGCAGTCCTTCACGTAGCACAGGTCGATCGAGTCCTCCGCGTGCGCAGGACCGACCAGAGTGGACAGGTCCGGCTCGGTTCCGCGGGCGGCGGCATGGACGAGCTCTGGAGCGGCGAAGAACAACGCGCCGTGGGGGTCACCCGGTCCCCAGATGGCGGAGATGCGGTAGTTGATGATCTCGATGCCGGTCGCGCCGGCCAGATGGTCGGTGAGCAGCTCGCCGATCTTCTTGAACGTCGGGATGAGGTGGGGTGAGGTCATGGGCAACGGCATGTCTTCGCGCAATGGGCCCGCGTGGGGCAGGCCGGCGTAGACGCCGATCGTGCTCGCCACGCCGACGCGTGACACGCCCCAGGTCTGGGCGGCCTGCAGGATGTTGAGCAGGCTGCCGAGCGCCTTGCGAGCGTCCTCAATGGGCTGATCGGCACTGGGTGGCCATGGCATCGATCCCGCGAGATGGACGATGCCGGTGATCTTGTGGCGGGTGCCGACGTCGAGCAGTGCGGTCAGATCGGTGACGTCGGCCTGCTCCACTGCCACTTGCGGGTTGGCCAGAACAGCCGGTACCTCGGCGGTTCGACGCTGCACCAGCACGCAGCCCTCGCCGAGGTCGAGCAGTGCCCGCACGGTGTGGGTGCCGATGAACCCGAGACCTCCGGTAACCAGGATCATTGCCTACTCCTGTCGTCATGCTGATTATCAGTTCTACTGACGATCAGACTAGCTGTAGGATCGGCGGGTGTCGAGCACCGATGAACCGAGCCCGGAGTTGAGCCGGAATCTGGCCTACCTGCTCAAGCATGCGCACCTTCGGATGGCCGAACTGATCACGAAAGTGTTGACGCCACACGGCATTGACGGGCGTGAGCTGGGGGTGCTGCTCGCCCTCGGCCGCGAGCCGACGTCTCAACAGCAGGCGGCGCAGCGGCTCGGCATCGACCGCACGACGATGGTCGCGATGCTCGACACCCTCGAAGGCAAAGGTCTGGTATCACGTCATCCAGACGCCGACGACCGGCGCCGCAACGTGGTCGAACTGACCGACGCCGGAAAGGACACCCTCCGCCTGGCCACCCAGGCAAGCGACGCCGCCGAGCGCGTATTTCTGGCGCCGCTCAGCCCGCAGGCCGCGGTGCACCTTCGGAACTCATTGCAAACCCTGGTGACCCAGCCGGACAACCAGCACTCCTGAGCGCCAGGACAACGTCAGCAGGGCACACCATTCTCATACCTCTCATGCCTGACCGGGTGTTCTGGTGGAGACGTTCGCGTCCTCACGTGCCACCTGGCGGGGGGAGAGCGTTGGTTGGCCGTGCCGGGACGGACTTCAAGCCAGCGGAAGATCTTAGGGCCACTGTCCGACTCGACTCTCACACTATTTTCTGGTGGAGCAAATCTGGAGTCCATATGGTCTCAATTGCGCTATATTGCACTCAACGGCGCTGAATGGAACCGGTTTGACCTGGCGTCCGTAATCGCCGCAGGTGAGAGGTATACTTGTCCCCACACTGGCAGTGTGGGGGTCAGGGTTTCGAACCCTCTCGGCTCCACCCTTTGGAAGAGCTCTCTCGGTTCAGGTGTTTCGCCTGCTGGGAGGGCTCTTTTCGTGTGTCGGGAGATCGTCTGCGATCTGGTTGCTCGGTCGTGTCTGTCCATTCGGGTGGAAGGATTCAGGAGGATCCGGGCCTCCTGTTGTGATCTTGGGTGCGATAGCTGACCGCGTATCTCCACCTCGATACGACGTGTGCAACGGGCTGGGGTCAGCCGGGATCGTGCCGTGCTGTGGCGGGTTCCGGGTGGTTCGCTGTGCGCGGTGCCGATCCGTAGAGTGCGTGGTCGACCAGGTGCGTGGCGATCGACTCGTCGAAGGGCACCTTGAGTACGAGTAGCCGGTGGTAGCAGGCGCCCCACAGCTGGTCCACGATGATGTCGAGGTCGGCGTCCTCGCGGAGCTGACCGTCCCGCTGGGCGACGCGCAGGCGCTCACGCGCGAGCTCGCGGCGCGGCTGTGCATAGGTCTGCGACCAGGCCCGGGCGAGATCGGGGTCCATCTGGGCCGCGCCGACCAGCTCGGACACGGGCTGCTCGGCACCCTCGTCCTTCAGCCAGCGGACGAACGCGGTGAGCTGAGTGATCAGATCGGCACGCACGTCCCCGGTGTCGGGCAGCTCCAGCACCTGTCGGCTCTGGACGAAGTACGCCTCGGCCGCGAGCGCGCCCGGCGACGGCCACCACCGGTACAGGGTCGTCTTGCTCGCTCCCGCTTCTGTCGCCACCCGGTCGAACGTGACCGCTCGCATGCCGTCCCGCAGCAGGATGCGCCCCGCGGCGGTGAGCACGGCGGCACGCACCTCGGCCGCCGGTCGCCGGCCTCGGCCGCGCCGACCAGGAACGTTCTCGGACATTCGCCATCCCACATGTAGACAGATTGTTCATTTCGGGTGTAGCTTGTATGTGAACGATTTGTTCATATCTTAGCTGGAGGTACGGCCATGAACAACAAGACATGGCTGATCACCGGGGCATCGCGCGGCTTCGGTCGGGAGTTCGCCATGGCCGCGCTCGGCCGCGGTGACAACGTGGCGGCGACCGCACGTGACGTCTCGGCCCTGCGGGATCTTCGTGCCGAACACCCGGGGCTGCTCGCGCTCTCACTCGACGTCACCGACGCCGACGCGGTCCGCGATCGGGTCGCGGAAGCGGAGGAACACTTCGGCCGGCTCGACGTTGTGGTCAACAACGCCGGCTACGGGCACTTCGCCGCGGTGGAGGAGGTGACCGACGCCGAACTGCGCGACCAGCTGGAGACGAACCTCTTCGGCGCCCATCGCGTCGTCCGGGCCGTCCTCCCGGGGATGCGCGAGCGCGGCAGCGGGCACATCGTCCAGGTTTCCTCGATCGGCGGCGTGCTGGCGGTGCCCAACATGGGCGCCTACCACGCCTCGAAGTGGGCGCTCGAGGCGCTCAGCGAGTCCCTTGCCGCCGAGGTCGCCCGGTTCGGCGTGCACGTCACCCTCGTGGAGCCGGGCGGGTACGACACCGACTGGGCCGGATCGTCGTCGCGGCACAGCGACCCGCTGCCGGCCTACGACACGATGCGCGAGGAGATGGCGGCTCGCCGCCGCGCGAGCGTGCCAGGGGACCCGGCCGCCGCCGCGCGAGCGCTGCTCGACGTCGTCGACGCCGAACAGCCACCACTGCGGGTGCTGTTCGGTGCGCTGTTCGGCGTGCCAACACCCCAGATCGTGCGAGGGCTCTACGACCGGCGCCTGAAGGAGTGGGCCGCGTGGGAGGACCTGGCGGTCCGCGCATACGGGGATTCAGCTAACGAAGCCAGCCAGTCAGTCGGCAGGAGAAGTCGATGACAGACGACCCAGCGCCCCAGAGAACCACGCACACACGCCGTACCGTCCTGAAGTCCGCGGCCGGGACCGTCGCGGCCGCCAACCTCACGTCCGTCGCCAAGGCCACGGCCGAACCCGCGCACCCGGTCGCCGGCGGCACGTCGGTGGAGATCACGTTGTCGGTCAACGGAAAGCGGCACCAGGTGGTGGTCGAGCCGAGGGTCACGCTGCTCGACGCGCTGCGTGAGCGGCTCGGACTGACCGGCACGAAGAAAGGCTGCGACCGGGGCGAGTGCGGTGCGTGCACCGTCCTGGCCGACGGCAAGCGGATCAAGTCCTGCCTGACCCTGGCCGTGATGCGGCAGGACGACGAGATCACCACCGTGGAAGGGCTGGCGCGTGGTGAGGAGCTGCATCCGGTGCAGGCGGCGTTCATCCGGCACGACGCGTTCCAGTGCGGTGGCTGCACGCCCGGTTAGATCATGTCCGCAGTGGCGTGTATCGAC
Source organism: Actinophytocola sp. (assembly GCF_035942955.1). GTDB lineage: Bacteria > Actinomycetota > Actinomycetes > Mycobacteriales > Pseudonocardiaceae > DASYTH01. The sequence continues at coordinate 37,666 of NZ_DASZCQ010000253.1, forward strand.
GAGGGCCACACGGGTTCCGAGGCGGAGATCCGGGAGTGGATGAGCGGCAACCTCTGCCGCTGCGCCGCGTACCAGAACATCGTTGCCGCGGTCGCCGACGCCGCGAAGGCGGTGCGGCGGTGAGGAACTTCGGTTACACGGTGGCCGCCAGCCCGGCCGACGCCGTGCGGATCGCGGCCGGGACGCCGAACTCGGCGTTCGTCGCGGGCGGCACCGACCTGCTGAACCTGATGCGGGACGGAGCGCAGGCGCACGACCACCTGGTGGACCTCAACCACCTCGACCTCGGCCGGATCGACATGGACGGCACCTCGCTGCGTGTCGGCGCACTCGCCAGGATGCGGCAGGTCGTCGAGCATCCGGTGGTGCGGCGGGAGTTCCCGGTGTTGTCGCAGGCGTTGCTCGCCTCGGCGTCCCCGCAGGTTCGCACCATGGCCGCGATCGGCGGGAACCTGTTGCAGCGCACCAGATGCGGCTACTTCCGGGACACCGGTTCGGGATGCAACAAGCGGGTTCCCGGCAGCGGATGCCCGGCGATCACCGGTTACAACCGGGGACACGCGATCCTGGACGGCAGCGACCACTGCATCGCCACGCACCCCTCCGACCTGGCCGTAGCGCTCACCGCGCTCGACGCGACCGTGTACCTGCTCGGCCCGGACGGCGTCAGAACCGTCCCCATAGCCGACTTCTACCTTCTCCCCGGCGCCACCCCGGACCGGGAGACCGTGCTGCGTCAGGGTGAACTCATCACCCGGGTGGACGTGCCACGCACCGGGGTCGCCACACGCTCGCGGTACCTGAAGCTGCGGGACCGAGCCACGTTCGAGTTCGCGGTGGTGTCGGTGGCGGCGGCGCTGCGGATGGACGGCCGTACCGTGCGGGATGTGCGGCTGGCATTCGGCGGCGTCGGCACCCGCCCCTGGCGGGACACCCGCGTCGAGGCGGCACTACGCGGCCGGGAACTGACGACGGCAACGATGACCGCCGCGGGCCGGGCACTGGTCAGCGACGCGGTTCCCCGCGACGGCAACGGATTCAAGGTCGAGCTGGTCCAGCGTGCGCTGGTGAGTGTCCTCAGTGAACTGGGAAGCGTTCGATGACCGGGCTGATCGGTCGGGGCGTGGAGCGGGTGGACGGTCGGGCGAAGGTCACCGGCGCGGCTACCTACGCCGCCGACCACCGGATTCCCGGTGTGCTGCACGGCTTTCTGGTGATGAGCACGATCGCGCGAGGGGAGATCACCGAACTCGACACAAGTGAGTCGCTGGCATACCCCGGCGTCGTCGCGGTCTACACCCATCAGAACATGCTGCCGCTGACGGTACCGCCGGACTTCCCTTATCCCAAGCGTTTCATTCCGCTGCAGGACACGCGGATCCACCACAACGGGCAGCCGGTCGCCTACGTGGTGGCCGAGACCCTGGAGCAGGCGCAGGAGGCGGCGACCCTGGTGCGGGTGCGTTACCGCGTGGAGGCTCCCGCAGCGCACCTCGCCGACGCGCTCGACGAGGCGTACCTGCCGCCCAACTTCCGCGACAGGCCCAACGAGATCATTCGCGGGGACGCCGCCGCGGCGCTCGCGGCGGCCGAGGTACGGGTCGAGCAGGAGTACACCAGCCCGATGCAGCACCACAACCCGATCGAACCGCACACCACCACCGCCGTGTGGGACGGTGACTGGCTGACGCTGTACGAGAGCGCGCAGGGCGTCGTGCTGGCCCGCAGGATCGTGGGGCAGGCGTTCGCGAAGTACGTGCGGGAGGAGGACATCCGGATCGTCTCGCCCTACCTGGGCGGCGGGTTCGGCGCCAAGGGCCCTACCTGGCCCCACACACTGCTCACCGCGGCCGCAGCACGACTGGTCCGCAGGCCGGTGAAGCTCATGCTGACCCGCGCGCAGATGTACACCAGCAACGGGCACCGCGCCGAGTACCGCCGCAGCCTGCGGCTCGGCGCCACCCGGCAGGGCAGGCTGACCGCCATCGTCGACACCAGCACCGCACAGCTGACCCGCACCGAGGAAAGCATCTACAACACCAGCAACTCCACGCTCGACCTGTACGCCTGCCCGAACGTCCACGTGCGACAGCTGGGTGTACGGCTGGACCTGCCGTCGTCGAGCTACATGCGCTCACCGGAGACCACCGCGCACTTCGGTCTCGAGATCGCCATGGACGAGCTGAGCTACGCGGTCGGCCTCGACCCGATGGAACTGCGGGTACGCAACCACAGCCCGGCCGGTCCGCACTCCAGCAAGCACCTGCTGGAGTGCTACCGGTTGGGGGCCAGGGCGTTCGGCTGGGCACGGCGCGACCCCAGGCCGGGGTCCATGCGGGACGGGGACGAGTACGTCGGCTGGGGCATGGCCACCGAGACCCACACCTACAACGCGATCCCGTCCTTCGCCCAGCTCACCGTCGACGAGACGGGACGGGCGACCCTGCGCGTGGCCAGCCAGGAGATCGGCACCGGCACCTACACCGTGCTCACCCAGGTCGTCGCCGACGGGCTCGGCATGCCGCTGGACCACGTCACGACCCTGCTCGGCGACACGGCGTTCCCCGCCGCGGCCATCTCCGCGGGGTCGTCCACCATGCCAAGCGTGCTTGGCCCGGTGTCCAACGCGGCGCAGAACGCGCGTACCGCCGTGGTCGCGATCGCCGTCGCCGACCCGCATTCGCCGCTCCACGGCGTGCCGGCGGCGGACGTCATGGCCGAACACGGCCACCTGTTCGTACGCGGTGACCGCGGGCGAAGGGACAGCTACCGCGACATCGTGTCCCGCCACGGCCAGTCCGTCGTGGTGAGCGGGAGCGGGTTGAACACGCCAGGGCATTCGTTCGGTGCGGTGTTCGTGGAGGTCCGCATCCGGCCGAGACTCGGCGCGGTGCGGGTGAGCCGGGTGGTGGCCGCGTACGACCCCGGCCGGGTACTCAACCACCGGACCGCACATGGACAGGTGATCGGCGGCGTAACCTGGGGCATCGGCTTCGCGCTGATGGAGCACACGCAGGTGGACCCGAACACCGCGCGGGTGGTCAACCCGAACCTGTCCACCTACCTGGTGCCGGTCTGTGCCGACACGCCCACGGTGGAGTCCTACTTCGTCGACCGCGAGAACCCGGCCAGCAAACCCGCGCTCGGCGCCCGCGGCTTCGGCGAGACCCCGGGCACCGGGGTGCCCGCCGCGACCAGCAACGTGATCTTCCACGCCACCGGCCGCCGCCTCCGCGACGTCCCGTTCACCCAGGACAAGCTGCTGTGAGCGCCACGTCCACGCTGGTACTCGTGCACGGTTTCTGGCACGGCTCCTGGTGCTGGAGCGAGGTCACCCAGCACGTGGTGGCCTGCGGGCGCCTGGCCGTCGCGGTGGACTAGCGGGACACGGGCTGTACACCCGCCGCCCGCGGTGGTTCACCAGGCAGCTGTACAACTCAGCGGCAGTCAGCACGGAGGCCTCGCCCGTGGCGGAGGTGAGTCTCGACGATGCGGCCGAGTTGCTGACGTCGCAGATCAAGCGGATCGGCGGTGGCGAGCCGGTTACCGTGGTCGCGCACAACGCAGCCGGCCCAGTACTGACGCGAGTGGCCGAGCAGACGCCCGAACTGGTCGCGCACGCCGTGTACCTTTCCGCGTACATGCTCGGCGGATGATTGCCTGGCGCGGCCGCCCCCGGTTAACGAGCGGTGGGAGTCGACGATCGACGGTTAGGCTTGCGGTGCCTCGCCGGTACTCGGCGGGGCGCCATACACGTCAGTCCCAAGTAGCCGAAGAGATGAGGATGATCCGAACACCGGCCGGTCGCCGTGACCTTATTAGTGTCCGAACGCGAGAAGCGGTCCGTGACATGATGAGCGGTACCGTTCTGCGCGAGATCGATGAGATGTGGCAGGACGAGTTGTTCCCTCCTCCCGTGGAGGAGCCCGAACCGGTCGGCGGACAGCGCGTCACGCACTTCCAGGGTTACCTCAACCAGGTTGACTGGACCGACCACGCGCACGTCGCCAGGGCGATTCGCGTCTTCGAGGTTGCCCTACGGGCGTTGTTCAACCCGGCCGAAGGATCCACATGGGACCCCACGGAGGCCATCCGCCGGCTGCGGCGTCTGTTCGAGCGTGACGGCTACAAGGTGACGGATGAAGGTCGGATCGTGGGAGGACCGGTCGCGGTCGTTGCGGAGCAACTGCTGTCCAACCTCACCGATCCCGCCGTGATTCAAGACCATCTTGACCGAATCACTCACGCGGTCGAGCGCAATGACCCCGCACTGGCAATCTCTAAAACTGACGGGGGTTGTTGACAGTCTGGGTCTCTTGATCAAGGGAGGCTTATGGCTGAGCGGGTGTGGAGTGAGAAGGACCTGGTCAGGCGCGCGAACCGGCGCCTAGCCGTGCTTCGGCATGCCGAGGAGATCAGCGGCAACATCGCGGCGACGTGCCGCTACTACGGCATCAGTCGCAACATCTTCTACCGGTGGAAGCGCCGGTATGAGGACGAAGGCCTGGAGGGCCTGAAGGACCGCTCGAGCGCGCCGCTGCATGTCCAACCGTCACCCACCCGGAGGTCGTCGAGAAGATCATTCATCTGCGGCAGCACTATCACTTCGGACCGTTGAAGATTGCCATGTACCTGCAGCGCTACCACGACGTCACGATCAGCTCGTCCGGGGTGTGGCGCATCCTCAAACGCTTGGGCATGAACCGGCTGCCGGCCTCGCAGCGCTACCAACGCCACCGCAAACGGTGGAAGCGCTACGAGAAGCAACGCCCCGGCCACCAGCTGCAGATCGACGTCAAGTTCACCGAACCCATCAGCACCGGCCCCAACCAGCGCAAGCGCTACTACCAGTACACCGCCATCGATGACTGCACTCGGCTACGTGTCTTGCGGATCTACCCGCGCTCTGACCAGAAGACTGCGATCCAGTTCCTGGACTACGTCCTGGCTCGGTTGCCGTTCCAGGTCGAGAAGATCCAAACCGACAACGGCGCGGAGTTCCAGTCGGCGTTCCACTGGCACGTGCTCGATCAGGGCATCGGCCACACCTACATCCGGCCCGCGACCCCGCGGCTCAACGGCAAGGTCGAGCGCTCGCACCGCATCGACGCCGAGGAGTTCTATCGCCTCCTGGACGGCGTGGTCATCGACGACGCCGGGGTGTTCAACGACAAGCTCAAAGAATGGGAGGACTACTACAACTACCACCGACCCCACGGCGGCCTCGGCGGACAAACCCCATATGAGAGGCTGCTACAGAAAACCCAGACCCAGCCTGTCACCGACCAACATCAGCACCACAGTCGAAGGGGTATCCGCTTGGACCTCCCGGCACTCCAGACGGCCCACCGCACGGGGGCGGAACCGTTTCGGCCGGTGTGGGTCAACCTGGCCTCGCTCTTCCCCGTCCCGGAGCCGCCACGGCCGGTCGCCGTGGATGGGCTGGATCTGTCCGTGGGCAAGGCCCCTGTGTCGTGCACTGCTGGCTGCGAGCCGGAAACGGGTCGTGGATCGCTTGTAGACCCGATTGAGCGTTGACCGGTTGACCGTGCCAGCTTGGTCGGGTTCGTCGGTGGACGCTAAGCCGTCGTTTGACCGGCGTCCGCCGCGGTCGCTGGCGGTCGCGGATCTCGTCCCGGCTGGGGTGCCGGTGGTGGCATTGTCGACAGCGAGCTGGTTGGTGCCCAGCCGGTCGATGCGCGCCAGCAGGTCGGCTTGGCTGGATCGGTGATGTCCAGCCACGCAGTGAGTCCGGCGATGCCGATCGCGACGCCCAACGACGAACGGCGCGGCACGCAGTCGGCGTGTGTGAAATCTGAGCGTGGCCACGGGCAACACGTCGGCCCGCCGCACGCGGGAGTTCACGAGTTGCTCCCGAGTCGTAGGACGAGCTGCCCGCCGCGCAGTTGATGCGCCAGCCCACCGCGCCCGCCACGTGCCCGAAATAGGGTCTTTGGTCACTACTGCGCGGGACTTGTCGTGCCGACAGTCAGGTTGTCACTCGCCGCTCCAGGCAAAGGGAGGAACCCATGCTGATGTCCCGGAGACGCCGATTGTCTTGGCGGGCGGTCCGTGCGGAGTCTTCCGGGGTGGGGCGCCGGGTGACGGCTGTGTTCGGTGTGTTGCTGTTGAGCGCGCTCGGCGTGATCGCGCCGGTGGTTCCGGCTGCCGCGGTGACCACGACGGTGGCCTATGTCGTCAACCAGGACGGCACCGTCTCGGTGATCGATACGGCCAGCAACACCGTCACCGCGACGATCCCATACGGCGGCGGCGGCGCGATCGATGTGGCGGTCAACCCGGCCGGCACGACCGCCTACCTTCCCACCGGTAACGCTGTCGTGGTCATCGACACCGCCACAAACACGGTGACCACGACGGTCGGCGTCGGTGACGACCCAAACTCGGCTGCGGTCAACCCGCTCGGCACCGTGGTGTACGTCACCAACACAGGTTTCGGAGATCCTCCCAGTAGCAGCGTGTCGGTCATCGACACCGCCACCAACACCCTGACCGCCACCATCCCGGTCGGCCCCTTCCCTCAAGGGCTGGTCGTCACCCCGAGCAGCGCCGCGGTCTATGTCGCCAACCAAGGCGACAACACGGTGTCGGTCATCGACACGACCACCAACACCGTCACCGCGACCATCCCGGTCGGCGGAGTCCCGAGTTGGGTGGCGGTGAACCCGGCTGGCAGCCGCGTCTACGTCACCAACTTCCTCGACGGCACCGTGTCGGTCATCGACACGACGACCAATACCGTCACCGCCACCATCCCGGTCGGCAGTTTTCCGAACCAGGTGGCCGTCAACCCCTCCGGTAACACCGCCTACGTCGCCAAGGGCGGCGGTGGTGTCGCCGTGATCGACACCAACAGCAACACCATGACAACGACGGTTGCCGCAGGCACGTCGTTCGCCGGGGTGGCGGTACACCCGTCGGGCACCTCCGTCTACGCCACCGACAACCTCGACTCGGTGACGATCATCGACACCGGCAGCAACACGGTGACCGCGACGGTCGGCGTCGGCTCCAATCCCTACGGCGTGAAAGTGTTCAACCGCCCCACGGCGTCCGGCGCGGATCTGTCGGTGTCCACAGCCGATTCGGCTGACCCGGTCGCATTGGGTGACACCTACACCTACACCACTACGGTCACCAATAACGGCCCCACGTCAGCCAGCAATGTCGGCGCCTCCATCGCCCTGTCCGGCGCCGCCGGCACGATCACCGCGGCCAGCTCCTCACAAGGCTCATGCACGATCACCACGCCCACCGTCACCTGCACATTGGGGACGCTGACCGACGGAGCCTCGGCAACGGTCACCATCGCGGTTGAGCCGCAAGCAACCGGCGGCATCACCGCCACCAGTACGGTGTCGGCCGCCGAGACCGATCCGGACCCCGCCAACAACACGGCCGCTCAGTCCACCACGGTCAACAACGGGCACGGCTGCACCATCACCGGCACCGCGGGCAACGACACGGTCAACGGCACCAGCGGCAACGACGTGATCTGCGCGCTCGGCGGCAACGACACCATCGACGGCAAGGGCGGCACCGACACCATCTACAGCGGCACCGGCGACGACACGGTCACCGGCGACAACGGCGACGACCTCATCTACGGCCAAGATGGCAACGACACCCTCAACGGCGGCAACGGCGAAGACACCATCCACGGCGGAGCTGGCGACGACCGCACCTACGGCGAGGACCTGCTCTCCGGCCTGCTCGGCCTCGTGTTCGACAACGGCGACGACACCCTCAACGGCGGCCCCGGCAACGACACCCTCAACGGCCAGAACGGCAACGACACCCTCACCGACACCGACGGCACCGACACCCTCACCGGCTCCAACGGAACCGACCACATCAACCTGCTAGACGGCCTCGGCGGCGATACCGCCAACGGCGGCGCCGGCACCGACACCTGCCACACAGACACCGGCGACACCCGCACCAGCTGCTAGACCCCGCTCCCACCGCCAGTGGAGGTGACTGCATGTTCGACCGGTGTGAGGCGCACCGGGCACGGGCGGCGTTGATCCCGCTCGGGCGATCAGCCGCTCTCTTGCCAGCTGATGCCAGCGTGATCCTTCACGATGAGCGGACGGTGTCTGAACGGTCGCGCTTTCGTCAACCACCCGGGATCTCTGCATGACGGCACCCCGCCGGGCGCAAAGATCCACGTCACGAACAGGCACGGTCGGTAGCCTGCTGGTCAGACGCGCTGGACGCCGGTCGGCGGTCGGAAGATGCCGGCCGGCCAACTTTCCACGTGCTGCGGCACCGCGTGCACGTCCAGGCGCCCACCCGGCCCTGCTGCAGCAAGTTCCGGTGCATAGCGCTGGCGAGTCATGTAGGGCGTGCCGTACCTGCAGCGTCGTGACCGGCTCGCCCGAGTTCGAGCGCAACGCGGCCAGCGTGGTGCGCACCCCGGCTGCACTACACCGACGTCCCTGACGCCGCGCTGCTTGAGGTGCCGGGGCCTGCCTGAGGGGACGTGCCGTTCAGCTCGGCCTTCGGGAACTGCCGCTGTCCCATTGCGGGTTCACGACCAGTCCTACTGCGTTGGTGGTGGCCGGGCGGGCGTGCCTGTGTCGGCCCCGCCGGGTTCGGCCGCCCGGCGGCCGGGGTGGCCGGGCGGCCTTTGCGGCGTGAATGGTTAGTGGAATTGGAAGTGGGCGGTGTGGGTGCTGTTGTTGTTGAGGGTGAGCAGGAAGGCGCGGCAGGTGCCGGCCCAGGCTGGGTCGGTCTTCCAGACGTAGTGGTAGGTGCCGGTGGAGGCGTTGTAGTGCAGGCTGGAGCCGCCGGCGGTGATGGTTTCCTCGACGGCGTCGACCGGGTCTGCGGTGTCGCAGTCGATCTGCTGGGAGGCGGGTGAGCCGGGGGCGAAGATGTCCAGGCCCTGGTCGCCGCACAGCCGGAACTTGACCGGAACCGCGCGGCCGGCGTTCATCATGTTGATGGTGGGCAGGTTGTCCACCGGGGCGAAGAATCCGGTGAACCCGGTGCAGGGCGGCGGTTGCGGGGTGCCGTTGAGCGCCAGGCCTATCGGTCCTGGGATGTTGGGGATGGTGGCGGTGATGGTGTTGGTGGCGGTGTCGATCACCACCAGCCGTTCGCCGTTGTTGTCGGCGACGTAGGCGAAGGTGCCGGTCGAGTCGACCGCGATGTCCCCGCCGCCGGCTACGCCGTCGATAGTGGCGGTGACGGTGTTGGTGGCGGGGTCGATCACCGAGACGGGGCCGGGTCCAGTGGTGACGTACAGGTGGGTGCCGGCCGGATGGAACGCCAGCTCGTCCGGGGTGTCGGTGGGGATGGTGGCGGCGACGGTGTTGCTGGCCGGGTCGATCACCGACAGGCTGCCCGAGAAGGCATTGACGACGTAGACCTGCGCGTTGGCCGGGTTGACCGCCACTCCTTTGGGGAAGCTGCCGACCGGGATGGTGGCGGTCATGGTGTTGCTGGTGGTGTCGATCACCGACACCCTGTCCGAGCCCGGAATGGTGACGTAAGCCCGGGTCCCGGCCGAATCGAACGCCACGGCCTCCGAGGCGCCCCCGACCGGGATGGTGGCGGTGACGGTGTTGCTGCCCGGGTCGATCACCGACACGCTGTCGGAGAAGATGTTGGTGACGTAGACGCGGGTCCCGGTCGGATCGACGGCCACCCGCCACGGGTAGCCCCCGACCGGGATCGCGGCGGTGACGGTGTTGCTGGCCGGGTCGATCACCGACACGCTGTCCGAGCCGTTGGTGGTGAGGTACACGCGGGTCCCGGCCGGATCGACGGCCAGGTCGAACGGCCGGACCCCCACCGGGATGGTCGCGATCACGCTGTTGCTGGTGGTGTCGACCACCGTCACCGTGTTGGTCCCGAAGTTGGCGAGGTAGGCCCGGGTGGTCGGGGTTGCGGCCGCCTGCGCCGCCGGGACTGGTGCGAGCAGTGCCGCACCGGTGACCAGTGCGAGCAGGGCGACCCGCACCCGCGGGGATCTTCGAATCAGTGACATGAATGATTCTCCTCTTCATCGGTGAGCCAGGCCCGGTCGGCCGGGCCGGCCCGCGGCGAGGTGGCTCAGCTGAACTGGAAGCGGGCGATGTGGGTGCTGTCGTCGTTGAGCGTGAGCAGCAACGCGCGGCAGGTGCCCGCCCAGGCCGGGTCGGGCTTCCACACGTAGATGTAGGACTCGGTGGTCGGGTCGTAGGCCAGCCGGGAGCCGCCGACGGTGACGGTTTCCTCGCTGGGGCCGATGGGTTCGGCGGTAGTGCAGTTGACCTGCTGGGAGGCGGGAGCGTTGGCGGCGAGGATGTCCAGGCTCTGATCGCCGCCCAGGCTGAACCGGATCGGCACCGGCCGCCGGGCATTCCAGGTGTTGACCGCGGGCGGGTTGGCCACCGGGGCCAGGAAACCGGTGAACGCATAGGGCGGGATGCCGTTGAGCGCCAGGTCGAAGGGGATCGCGAAGCCGGCGATGGTGGCGGTGATGGCGTTGGTGGTGGTGTCGACCACCGAGACCGTGTCCACGCCCCGGTTGCTGATGTAGGCGAGGGTGCCGGTGGCGTTGACCGCGACGCCGGTGGGTCTGGCGAATCCGTCGATGGTGGTGAGCACGGTGTTGGTGGTGGTGTCGATCACCGAGACCGTGGAGCCGAAATCGTGGGTCAGATAGGCCCGGCTGCCATCCGGGGTGAACGCCAACCGCTGCGGAAAGGCGGCGGTGGGGATGGTCGCGGTCACGGTGTTGGTGGCGGTGTCGATCACCGACACCGTGCCCGAGCCGTGGTCGGCGGTATAGACCTTGGTGCCGGCCGGGTTCACCGCGACCCCCCGTGGTCCGCCGCTGACCGCGACCGTGGCGGTGACAGTGTCGGTGGCGGTGTCGATCACTGACACCGAAGGCGGGCCTGCATTGGTGACGTAGGCCCGGGTTCCGGCCGGGTTGAGCGCCATCCCGAGCGGTCCGCCACCGACGGCGACCGTAGCGGTCACGGTGTTGGCGGCGGCGTCGATCACCGACACGGTGCGCGCGTTCTGGTTGGCGACGTAGACCTTGGTGCCGGCCCGGTTGACCGCCATCCCGGCCGCCCCGGCACCGACGCCGACCGTGGCGGTCACCGAATTGGTGGCGGTGTCGATCACCGACACCGAGCCGGAGTTGAAATTGGACACGTAGGCCCGGGTTCCGGCCCGGTTGACCGCCACCGCCAGCGGGTTGGCGCCCACCGGCACGGTAGCTGTCACCGTATTGCTGGCGGTGTCCACCACCGACACCGTGTCAGCACCCAAGTTCGGCACATAGGCCAGCGTGGTCGCGACAACGGCCTGCGCCGCCGGGACCGGTGCGAGCAGCGCCGCACCAGTGGCCAGCGCGAGCAGGCCGACGCGCACGTGCGGGGATCTTCGAATCGATGCCATGAATGGCTCCTTGGATCGGCGAGGTGGGGCGGCCGGTTTAACGGGGGTCAGTGGGTGAGTAGCAGGCTGTCGACCAAGCCCGTAGTTGACGAGACGGGAATGCCGAGCAGGCAGGGGATGACGCTGCCGAGGTAGCTGACGCCGGAGGTGACTTTGGTGGCGGTGTCGCCGGCATGGCGTCCCGTCGTGACCACGCCGGTGTACACCACCGTCTGGCCGACGACGGTAGGGGGCGACCAGGCGACGGTGCTGGTACCGCCCGCGATGTCATGCCAGGTCAGGGTCTCCGTGGTTGCCGGCCCGGCGGTGACCGGGATGCAGCTCAGCGTCAGAGTCACGCTCTCCACACCGGTCGCGGTCGGACCGACCACGCAGGTGGAGTAGTCATAGCCGCCCGTCACGGTGACCGTCTGTGGGGTGCGGGTGACCGGCGGGACGAACGTCCGGGCAAAGGTGCCCACACATTCCACGTCGACGCTCGCCGCGGTCGCCCCGGCTACCGGGACGGCGACAGTGCTGACCGCCAGGGCCAGCGCCACGCACAGCGCCGCCGCCCGCCAACAACGCCACCGCAATCGCCACAAGGCCGGCCGGGCCAACGGATCCACGCTCAACAGGATCATCGCCTTCCTCACATCGGTAGGTCACCGCAGCGGCGGTGTCTTGGCCTGCCTGTGATGGGTTGCGCGGGTCGTGGGACTCCGATTGACCCTCATGGCGCGGTGATCTGGGCGGCGACCGGACCGGATTGGTGGGTGACTCCCTGGCTGGTCGCGCAGTGCAGCGGGTTGAGGACGGGATAGAGCCAGACAATGGTGGCGTTACCGCCCTGGAACGCACCGCTGATCACGGGGCCGGTGCCGGTGACCTGTTCGGTGCCGCCCACGACGACATCAGTAAAGGTCAGCTCGACAACGCTGTGCTGGCCGTTGTTCCAGCTGATCGTGTAGGCCGGGTCCGCGAAGACACCAGGCGGCGCCAGGCACGTCGCGCCCGGAAATGTGGCGTTGGACGAGGAGGTACCCCCGCCCAGGGTGGGGTCAGTAGATACACAACTGCTGAACGTGTCCGATTCGGTGTACTGCACCGTCCGCGGGGCAAACGTCAGCCCGGGCGAATAACTGATCGACGAACTTCCCACACACGTCGTCGAGCTCACCGCACGAGCGACCCCAGCCAACGCCAACACATTGGTCGCGGCCACCACCACCCCCACCGCCGCCAGCCCGACCAACCGACGTCCACCACGGCGAACCATTCGAACCATGCCACGAGAGGCCATGACATCTCCTCACCGCGATGCCGCCGGCCAACCGCCCGATCCGATCACGCCCGGCGGGCTCATCCGCAAAGTCCCATTCGCACAATGCCGGTACGCCGTTACAGCAGCCCCCCATAAGAGCGATCCCCAGACACCGCCCAGATCGTTGCCCCGACATCAAGAACCTCCTGATCAACAACCCATGGGAGCGCCTGTCCGTGGCCATGAGAAAGTCCCCGCGTGTAGCCAGTTCGAGGTCCTCGCTGGTGGCCAGGTAAAGTCCTCGTCCTTCGCCCATCAAGCACGACGGACGTACCGGCCATTACGCGATCATGGCAGGAACACCAACGAACCCTGACCACCAACGCACCCACCCAAGCGCCCAAGTGCGGTCACTTCTCGCCGATATTGATCATGAACTTGATCGGCAAAGCGGTCACAACTCACGAACATCTGCGGTCACTTCCGACGGACAAGCCAAGACCGACCAGGCCTTTGACAACACCTCCCTGGACTCGCGCCCGTCCACGACGAGCGTGCTGCATCCCGGGTGCTGGCGCTGGCACCATGCGCCTGCGGCGCCTCCAAGCGCCATCGCCATCCCGGCCGCCATCTGACGCCCGTTGGCGCCAGGTGGACCCGGGTGTCACGGCCGACAGCAGCCAGCTCCCACGCCAAGCGCCGTCACAGCCGGGGCCCAGCGAGCCACTGAGCGCCTCAAGCATCGGTTGTCGACTACGCGACCGAGCACGCGATGCCGTTCGCGACCCTGCCCTACACGCTGGACCGCGGGCTGCTCGTCGGGGAGAAGCCGGTGCTGGATAAGGCGCTGGCCATCATCGCCTACGTGCGCTGCGGCGAGCAGTTCGGCGGCTTCTCCAAGCTCAGCTCTGCCGCCTACGCCGTGAACGGCCTGCCCAAGTATGGGGCGCTGTCACCGCACAGCTCGCACAGCCGCCAGTACCGGCTCATGCGTAACAAGGGCATCATCACCTTCGAGCCGGACACCAATCCGGGCGGCAGCTGGGTGACCGCCACGCTGGTCGACACCGCGGACAACAGGCGCGCCCTGCAGATCGCTCGGGACCTGCTGACCCTCGGCGAGAGCTTCAGCGGCCGGGACGCCGAGACGGCCCGCGAGCTGCTGTCCACTGACGCGAGGTATCTCAACCCGATGAAGACCGTGAAGGCCACCAAGCCGCGGCTGGTGCACAAGGAGGCCGAGTACTCCCGACTCATCTCGGCGGTCATGGGCTACGGAATCATCTCGTGACCGACCACGAGCAGCGACCCGGACGAGCGGCGCGGGCGCGGTCCGGCCGGCCCGCCACCGAGGCACCGCGGCGGGGACGCGGCACTGACGAGGACTGCCGCTCAAGGTCGCGGTCCGGCGGCTGTTGTGGCGGATGGGTTGCTCTACCCGAGTCGGGGTGCGGCTGCGCGGCTACGCGGCCGGCCAAGACCGCGGACCAGGGTGGCAGGAGTACACCGACCTCGATGTCCTCGGGGTCGGGTTCACCCCGGCCGGCCAGTTGCACACCACCTTCGCCGACTGCCGCTCCACCACCCGCGCCCCGATCGAACGTATGTTCTGGATTCGGGGAGTGGCCGACTTCGTCGCGGCCAACGACGCCTACATGGTCCGTGCCCAGCCCGTCCCCGGTGCCGCCCGGACCCTGTCCAGCCGGCTCGGTGTCGGCGTGCTCGCCCCGGACGACCTCGCCGCGCTGGAGGGTACGTTCGCCACCGCGGTCAACCTCACCGGCGGCCCGCTGGCCTGCCTGTTCGACGTCGAAACCGCGGCGGTGCACCTCAACGCCTACGACAACGCCGACCGCAAGCTGGCCAAGCTGCTCGACTACCTCAACTTCGACTACTGGGTCTACGAGCCGTACCGCAACCTCACCCAACTGGTCGCGCACCTCACCGACGTCGTCGCCGTCCTGGACCCGACCAACCGGCAACACCGCACCCTGTTCTACGACTGCGCCTGGCACTACGCCCTGGCCATCGCCCACGCGGTGGCCTACGCGCGCTCCACCCGCATGGGCGACATCCCCACCGCGCTGCGCACCTACATCGGCGGCGGGGAACTCGCCCTGCGCGAGAAGCCAACCTGGCCCGGCTACTGAAACAGTCCGGGATCCCCAACGTGGACAACAGCGTCATCCACCCACCCTATGTCGACTTTGCCGTCGAACTGATCAACCGATTTCTTGTCCGGCCCGCCGAGATCGCCGAGGTCCTCCGCTACGCGGAATACCTCGCCGTATCCGAACCCAACCGCATCGACGCCACCGTCGCCGACGCCTTCGGCAAGCAGGTCCGTCCGGTCGCCGCCAAGCTCCTCGCCGACGTCTGCGGGTATCTGGTCACCACGGCTGGGCTACGCCCTGACTTCCGCGCCGCCGCCCGCCACCGACTAGTCATTGACCTCACCGGTGGCAACACCACCAACCTCAACGGACAGGCAGCAACGTCTCCGGCAAATCCAGCGGCGAAGCGTGAATCACCCGCCGACCAACGGCACGATACGCCACCAAATCATCAGATGACGCTTGACGAACAGGGTGAGGCAACGACGACCGACCCAGACTAACTCACTATCCGATGCTTACATCCGGCCGTCGCAAGTCCTACAGTGGTGATCGATCCGCCGGTTGAGCCGCTCGTGATCTAGCTGATGCTGTTCGTCGCCGAACGTCGCTAAAAGGTTCGCCCATGCGCATATCTGCATTTCTCAGGGATGACCGGCCCGCTCGATGAATCAATCCCCGCCGCTGTCCGCCGCTGGCCGCACAGGCACTCGGCGGCGCAGTGCGTCTTCTACGGGCGATATCGCGCCGATGAATACATCACTCCCCACAGAAATGCTGTCAACCCGCATAAGCATGCCAGCGGCACGTAGTCCGAATAGACCGTGTCTCTGCCGACGAACGAGATTGTAAGCGTCGTGGCCAGCAGTGATAGAACTGCGACTGCGACACCCATTCGAGCCAGGTTGTCGACGAGCCAATCCGCCCCGCTGGGCTTTTGGTACTGGCCACGATGATCGGCATGATACCGATCGTGGCGACCATAAGGATGAGCGCCGCCAAATCGAGCCCATGAAAGCCCGGCTTACCATACTTTGCCAGGAGATGATCGCCGACAGCTCCATACATCATGACGATTAGCAGGGGCAGACACCGAAGATTAGCGTTGAACGCAGAAGGTCAGCTGCCCTACCACTTAACGACCCCGCCGATGACAGGTCTCTTTCAACCCCGCGCAACAATACCAATATCGAGTACAACGCCAGCGTCCCCGCGACACAGAAACCAAGACCGGCGGTCACTTCGAGCTCGGCAAGTCGCGCCGTGTCACAGGGGTCGGATCTCAGGCTCGGGCATCATGCCACGGCGGGTCCAGTTGGCCACGCTGGTGTGGGTGTAGGCGGTGTGCTTGCCGTCGCTGGCAGCGAGTTCGTTGATTCTGAGCGCGAGGCTCTTTCGGCTGGCACCGGACGCCAGGATGAGCGCGTTCAGGCGCGTGTTGGGACCGCTTGCTGGTTGCGCTGGTTCGGCCACGCTGCTCGCCTCCGGTTGACCACCCCGGCGGGTCTGTTACCTTTGGTAGTAGGTCGTGTTCTACCCGTGAACCTCGTGCGCGATCCGTGAGCCCCC
The DNA here is from genome assembly GCF_035942955.1 of Actinophytocola sp. Lineage (GTDB taxonomy): Bacteria > Actinomycetota > Actinomycetes > Mycobacteriales > Pseudonocardiaceae > DASYTH01. The sequence continues at coordinate 54,016 of NZ_DASZCQ010000253.1, forward strand.
GGTGTGAGCCTCCCAGCGGGATCGGTCAGCGGCTTGGCTGGTCGTGAGCTCAGCTGATTCCGGTTCAGGTCGGGAGGATGTTGATGATCCTCACAGGAAACAGAATTGCCGCCGAGGTAGGTGGCGGCACGATGACGATTCATCCGTTTTCTCCTGAGCACCTCGAGCCCAATAGCTATCGCGTGACTCTCGGTCGGAGGCTTCTTGACTGTGCGACGGAGTCGCTGGACGCTCGGTCTGATCCTTTGATGTCGGCAAGTTTCCTCGAGGACGATGGCCGGGTTCTCGAGCCGGGCCGTTTCTACTGGGTGAGACCGGAGAAGTACTGGGCTCGACACGGTTCGCAGCGACGTTGTACGCGACGCGATCTCTCGCGTCGATGGGAATGTGGATTCATTTCAGTGCTCCGCTGGGTCACACGGGTGCGGTCATTCGGTGGACGCTTGAGATTCGGGTTGCGCACCGAATTGCTTTATATCCGGGAATGCAGATAGGAAAGATCGCGTTTCGGTGTCCACATGGCACTGTCATCCCCTATGATGACCGCTATCTGTCCTCAACTACGGTGCGTCCCTCGACAATGCGTGTTGATCGACTCTTCGCTACAGGGCGGACAGGATGATTCTTACCGGCCAGCAGATCGTATCTGAGATCGCCCTTCGACGGATCACCATCGATCCCTTCCTGGCCGAGAACGTCAACCCGAACAGTTACAACTTCCGGGTCGGCAACTCGCTACGAATCTACAGAGACCGTGTTATCGATCCCCGCAGGCGTCCCGCGACCGAGCTAGTGACGATGCCTGAATCGGGTTTCGTCCTAGAAGCACAACGTCTATACCCTGGCGTCCACGATCGAAGTTATGGGCAGCGACTACTATGCGCCAACATTCGCGGCCCGCTCATCGGTCGCACGACTCGGGGTGTTTATCAACCTGTCGGCCTCCCTAGGCGATATCGGCTATCTCGGGCAGTGGACGCTGCAGCTGTTCGCGGCCACGAATCTCCGCATCTATCCGGGTATGGAGATCGGTCAGATCATGTGGTGGAAGCCGCTGGGCACGGTTGATCTCTATCGCGGCAAGTACCAGGGCAGTTCAGGACCATGCGCGACAAGGATTCACTATGACTTCTCCGCCAGTTGAACCGCTCATCGTCCCGCAACTTGGCGCGCGGCCGACTCTGTGCGGGGGCAAGGCGAGGATCCTGCTCGACATCTATCACCTCGTGGACGTGCCGGAGTTCGTAGTCATCTCATCAAGTTGGTTCGGTCTCGCGGCCAACGCGCAACTGGCCGAGATCGCCGACTGCTGGTCTCGGTGGGAGACCGCTCATCAGATGAGCATCCAGAGCATGCGCCGCCTCGCGGGTATTCAGCTCACAGACGCGATGCGCGACGTACTGACCGCGCAACTCCCGGAGTTCCTGCCGGACGTCAGCCTGTTCGCGGTGCGCTCGTCAGCCGCGGGTGAAGACGGACCCCGCCGCAGCTTCGCCGGTCTCTACAGCACTGAGCTCGACGTCTCGCGCGCCGATCTCGAGCAGGCCATTGTGGCGGTCTGGAGGTCCTGGTTCTCAGTGCGCGCGATCACCCATCGGGACAGCAGTTTCTGGCAGCCCCCAACCATGGATGTGGTCGTGCAGCGCATGATCGACGCCGACGAGGCAGGGGTCGTCGCAGTCTACCGGGACTCCGTCGAGGTGGAGTGGGTTCTCGGCACGGGCGACCGCTTGGTCGACGGCAGCGTGGAACCGGCTCGGCGTCTGGTCACCGCGCCGGCGCAGAATCCCGCCGGGTCGGTGGAGCACGCCGCAGCCGCGGCGTGGATGCTGCGTGATCAGCTGGGAGTTGGGGATCTCGATGTCGAATGGGCCGCTGACCGCGACCGGGTTCGTGCAGCGGTGGTCGGCGGGTGTGTAGTGCCGGACTGTGGGCCGGCCGTCGCAGTGGTCGCGGCAGCGGCGCAGCTCGGCGTAGAAGGTCTCCAGCGCGTGCGCGTCGACCTGGCTGATCGTGCAGTCGCCGATCGGCAGCGCGTGGATGTGCTTGCGCGCGTACCCCTGCAAGGTCTGCTTGCTGCGCCGCCCGATGTCGGCGTTCTTCAGGTGCTCCTCGATGAGCTGACCCAGCGTGGCGTTGGCCGCGGCTGACGGCCCTGCTCGACCTGGCGAACGAGCGCCTCACGCACCTGCTCCGCTTGAGCCCAGGCGTCCGGCCCGGCCGGGATGGTCTCCTTCAGGTACAGGTCGCGTCCGGTGAGGACGTCCTTGCCGGCGTAGACCCGGACCCGCAACGAGCCACCGGATCGTTCCTCGATGTTCCCCCGTGGGCGCTCGCGCCCAGGAGGGTTCCCCCATGTGGACAGTGTAGACGTCCGAGGAGTTCATGCCCTTGGCCATGCCCAGCGATCCTTTCCAAGATCGCTGCCAGCAAGCCCCGAAACACGAGCCCGAGGCCGGGAATCCACCGTTTACCTGGTGATTTCCCGGCCTCGGGATGCTCGGGCGACACCTGTAGCCCCGACGGGATTTGAACCCGCGCTACCGCCTTGAGAGGGCGGCGTCCTAGGCCGCTAGACGACGGGGCCGTAAACGCAGCGGAATCGTACACGATTCACCGCGCTGGGGTACCAGGACTCGAACCTAGACTAACTGAACCAGAATCAGTCGTGCTGCCAATTACACCATACCCCACCAGCACGGCTGGACAGTGGCCCGAGCACGGGCTCGGGTCACTGTCCGTGGTGCCGACCTGAGATGGTAGACCACGCGGCTCGAGGACCGGAAACCGGATCGGGCATGCGCTGGCCGGGGACGGCGGAGGTGCTGGTCGTGGCGGGGGTGAGATACTCGCTGACGATCAGTTCGGGGAGGTCGCCGAGGGTGTCGATGACGTGGACGCCGGCGTGCGGGCGGGGGCCGGGAGCGTGGCAGCGGTCGAGCCAGACGCCGTGCAGGCCGGCGTCGCGGGCGCCGAGGGCGTCGACGTCGAGCCGGTCGCCGACGTGCAGGGCCTCGTCGACGGGGACGTCGAGGTTGTCGCACGCGGTCCGGAAGATCACCGGGTCGGGCTTGGCGGCGCCGAGCTCGCCGGCGATGACCACGGTGTCGAAGAACCGGGCGATGCCCAGCCGGTTGAGCTTGGCGCGCTGGTGGGAGCCGGACGCGTTGGTCACGGCGGCCACCTTCAGCCCGGCGGCCTGGAGCCAGTCCAGGCACGGGAACACGTCGTCGAACAGCCGCCAGTCGCCGGACGCCTCGGCCATCCGGCGGTCCTCGAGCCGGCAGACGGCCTCGTCGTCCAGCAGCGCGCCGAGGTCGGCCAGGAACGCCTTCGTGCGGGCCATGCGCATGGTGTCCGGGTCCATCTCCCCGGACACCACCTTGGCGACGTGCTCCTCGGTCATCCGCAGCCAGGTCGGCCACATGTCGTCACGGCCGATCATGCTGCACAGTGCCTTCCGCGCAGAGGTCGTGAAGTCGACAAGGGTGTCGTCGATGTCCAGGCAGACGGCCTGAATTCGGGGTGGCAGGTGCGTCTCCTCCAAATTGTCCGATGTCGACATCGCCTTGGCATGCAGGTGCACGGGCACGAGCGCGGAAGTCACCCCCGAGAGGCTAGGTCGCCGGGCGCCCCCACCGATTCGGCTGTTTAGGGGATAGTGCTAGTTCTGATTCGATCCAGGTCGGGCCGTCCACAACGGACCCCGAACGGGGTTTATCGCTCGCGCCTCCCTCGGCGTTACGGGCTCGCTCGACGCAGCCGGGACAGGGACCGCTCCCGGCCGAGCAGCTCCATCGACTCGTACAGCGGCGGCGAGACCGTCCGCCCGGTGACCGCGACCCGGACCGGAGCGAACGCCTTGCGCGGCTTGAGGCCGAGGCCATCGATCAGAGCCGCCTTGAGGGCCTGCTCGATCTGGGCCGCCGACCATTCCGGCACGTCCGACAACGACTCGATGCTGGCCTCGAGAATGGGCTTCGCGTCCGGACCGAGCGCCTTGGCGACCGATTCCGGCTCGGGCCGGAAATCGTCCTCGGAAACGAACAGGAACCCCACCATTCCGGGCGCGTCGGAGAGCACGATGAGCCGTTCCTGAATAAGCGGCGCAATTGCCCGGAGAGTGGCCAGCTGCTCGCCGGACGGCGATTCCGGCAGGGTGCCGGCGGCCACGAGGTACGGCACCACCCGGTCGACGAACTCCTCCGCGGGCAGCGCCCTGAGGTGCTCGGCGTTGATCGCCTCGGCCTTCTTGACGTCGAACCGGGCCGGGTTGGAGCTGACCCTGGTGACGTCGAACGCGGCCACCATCTCGGCCATGGTGAACACGTCGCGGTCGTCGGCGATCGCCCAGCCGAGCAGGGCAAGGTAGTTGAGCATGCCCTCGGGCACGAACCCCCGCTCCCGGTAGTGGAACAGGTTGAACTCCGGATCCCGCTTGGACAGCTTCTTGTTGCCCTCCCCGCGGACCAGCGGCAGGTGCGCGTACCGCGGCGTGAAGTCGGCCACCCCGATCCGGCGCAGCGCCCGGGACAGCGCGAGCTGCCGCGGCGTGGACGGCAGCAGGTCCTCGCCGCGCAGCACGTGGGTGATCCGCATGAGCGCGTCGTCGACCGGGTTGGTCAGCGTGTACAGCGGGGCGCCGTTGGCGCGGACCAGCACCGGGTCGGGCACGCTGCCGGCCCGGAACGTAATCTCCCCGCGGATCAGGTCGGTGAACGTGAGGTCGTCGTCGGGCATGCGCAGCCGCAGCACCGGCTCGCGGCCCTCGGCGCGGAAGGCGGCCCGCTGCTCGGCGGTCAGCTCGCGATCCCGGTTGTCGTAGCCGAGCTTGGGATCGTCCCCGGCCGCGCGGCGCCGCGCCTCGATCTCCTCCGGCGTGGAGAACGACTCGTACAGCTCGCCGGCTGCGAGCAGGCGCCCGGCGATGTCGGCGTAGATCTCGAGGCGTTGGCTCTGCCGGTACGGGCCGTGCGGGCCGCCCACCTCGGGGCCCTCGTCCCAGTCAAGGCGCAGCCAGCGCAGCGCGTCGAGCAGTGCCCGGTAGCTGTCCTCGGTGTCGCGCGCGGCGTCGGTGTCCTCAATGCGGAACACCAGGGTGCCGCCGTGATGGCGGGCGAACGCCCAGTTGAAGAGCATGGTGCGGACCAGCCCGACATGCGGCGTTCCGGTGGGCGACGGGCAGAACCGGGTGCGCACCCCGGGGGGCGGAGCGGAAGTCGTCATGGTCCGTTCAGGGTATCCAGCCGCAACCGGCTTGACGCGCCTGGCGTCCGGTGCCATCCTCAAAGTATTCAACCAGTGTTGAAATTTGGGGAGTGAGTGATCATGGCCAACACCGAACGAACCACCTGCCTCGTCGTTGGTGGCGGCCCGGCCGGGATGGTGCTCGGCCTGTTGCTGGCCAGGGCCGGCGTGGAGGTCACGGTGCTGGAGAAGCACGGCGACTTCCTGCGCGACTTCCGCGGTGACACGGTGCACGCGTCCACCATCCGCCTGCTCGACGAGCTGGGGCTGGGCGCGGAGTTCCGCAAGCTGCCGCAGAGCCGCCTCGAGACCGTCGCGGTGCCGGTGGACGGCGGTGTCGCGACGCTCGGCGACGTGTCACGGCTGCGACCGCCGTACAACTACATCGCCACGGTTCCGCAGTGGGACTTCCTCGACCTGCTTGCCGACGCGGCCAAGCCGGAGCCCACCTTCACGCTGCGGATGAACACCGAGGCCACCGGGCTGCTGCGGGACGGCGAGCGGGTGACCGGTGTGCGCTACCGCACGGCCGATGGCGCCGAGGGGGAGATCCGCGCCGAGCTCACCGTCGCCTGTGACGGCCGCGGATCGCTGCTGCGCCAGCAGGGCGGTTTCGTGCCCAAGGAGTACCCGGTGCCGTTCGACGTCTGGTGGTTCCGCCTGCCGCGGTACGAGCAGGGCGGCGAGGTCAGCGGGCTGTCGCCGCGGATCAAGGGCAACGAGCTGCTCCTGTTGATCAACCGGGGCGACTACTTCCAGGTGGCCTACTTCCTGCCGAAGGGCACGGACCGGGCGCTGCGGGCCAAGGGCGTGCGGTGGTTCCGCGAGACGGTGGCGGCGATCGCGCCCGAGCTGGCCGACCGGGTCGACTCGATCGAGAGCATGGACGACGTCAAGATGCTCGACGTCCGGCTGAACCGGTTGCGCCGCTGGCACTCCGACGGCCTGCTGCTGATCGGCGACGCGGCGCACGCGATGTCGCCGGCCGGCGGCGTCGGCATCAACCTGGCCGTGCAGGACGCGGTGGCGGCCGCGACGCTGCTGGCCGAACCGTTGCGGCGGCACCGGGTCCGCCCGGTCGACCTGGCCAAGGTCCGCCGCCGGCGGTGGTTCCCCATGGTGGTGACCCAGGGGCTGCAACGGGTGATCCACCGGGCGCTCATCGGACCGGCGCTCGCCGGCGAGCTGGGCAGGTTCCCGAAGGCGCCGGTGCTGCTCACCCAGCGCTTCCCGTTCCTGCGCGCCGTTCCGGCCTACATCGTCGCGATCGGACCGCGCCCGGAGCACGCCCCGGACTTCGCCCGCCGCCCCACCTCGGCCGTGGCCGGCCGAAGTTAGCGGCTGGTCACCGGGTTGGTGAGCGTGCCGATCCCCTCGATCGTCACGCTCACCGTCTGGCCGGCGGTCATCGGGCCGATCCCGGCCGGGGTTCCGGTGAGGATCACGTCGCCGGGCAGCAGGGTCATCACCCGGGACACCCACTCGACTAGCGTGCCGACGTCGTGCAGCAGCAGCGAGGTGCGGGAGTCCTGTTTGGTCACCCCGTCCAGCTCGGTGCGCAGCGCCAGGTCGTCCGGGGTGACCGCGGTGTCGATCCACGGCCCGAGCGGGCAGAACGTGTCGTGGCTCTTGGCCCTCGTCCACTGCCCGTCGGCGTCCTGCTGATCCCGCGCGGTGACGTCGTTGGCCACGGTGTAGCCGAGCAGCACGTCCCTGGCCCGCGCGGCGGGGACGTCCCGGCACGGCGCGCCGATCACCGCGGCCAGCTCGCCCTCGTAGTCCACTCTGGACGAATCGGGTGGGAGCCGGATCGCCGCGCCCGGGCCGATCACCGAGGTCGAGGGCTTCAGGAAGATCACCGGGTTGGCCGGTGCCTCGCCGCCCATCTCGCGGGCGTGGTCGGCGTAGTTCTTGCCGGCGCAGACGACCTTGGTCGGCAGGATCGGGGCGAGCAGCCGGGTGTCGGCCAGCGGCCACCGGCGGCCGGTGAACGTCGGCTCCCCGAACGGATGCTCGGCGATCTCCGCCGCGACGGTGTCGGCGCCCTCGCCCTCGAGCGCCACGAAGGCCATTCCGTCCGGATGGGCTACACGAGCGATACGCACGCGGGCCAGCCTAGGACACCGCGTCAGCCGGCGACGGCGGCCCCGGCCCGGACCCGCATCGCCTTGTGCGCCAACGCATCGCACAGCGCCAGCCAGCTCGCCTCGACGATGTTGCCGTGCACGCCGACCGTGGTCCACTCGCGCTCGTGGTCGGTGGACTCGACCAGCACCCTGGTCACCGCGTCGGTGCCGTGGTGGTCGGTCAGGATCCGGACCTTGTAGTCGGTCAGCTGGACCTCGTCGAGCCACGGCAGGTGCGGCAGGAGCGCGGTGCGCAGGGCGGCGTCCAGTGCGTGCACGGGGCCGTTGCCCTCCGCGGTGGCGATCACCCGCTGGCCGGCCACATGCACCTTGACCGTCGCCTCGGAGACCACCTCGCCGTCGAGCCGGTGGTCCAGGATCACCCGGTAGGACTCGAGGACGAACGGTGTGTTGTCCACTTCGGACAGCTCGGTGCGCAGCAGCAGCTCGAGCGAGGCGTCCGCGGCCTCGAACGACCAGCCGCGGGCCTCGAGCTCCTTCACCCGGCGCACCGCCGCGTTCAGCACGGCGGGCTGGCCGGCCAGGTCGACCCCGAGCTCGCGGCCCTTGAGCTCCAGGCTCGCCCGGCCGGCCATCTCCGTGACCAGCACCCGCATGTCGTTGCCAACCACGGAGGGGTCGATGTGGTTGTACAGCAAGGGGTCCACCTTGATCGCGCTCGCGTGCAACCCCGCCTTGTGAGCGAAGGCCGACGACCCGACGTACGCCTGATGGGTGTTGGGTGCGATGTTCGCGATCTCGGCCAGGGCATGGGAAACCCTGGCCAGCTCCGGCACGCTGTCGGCGGGTAGCACCGGCATGCCGAGCTTGGTCACCAGATTGCCCACCACGGCGAACAGGTCGGCGTTGCCGGCCCGCTCCCCGTAGCCGTTGGCGGTGCACTGCACGTGGCTCGCCCCCGCCTGCACCGCCGCCACGCTGTTCGCCACGGCGCACGCCGTGTCGTCCTGGCAGTGGATCCCGACCCGGAACCCGGTGCGCGCGATCACCTCGCCCACCGTGTCGGCAAGCCCGAGCGGCAGCTGCCCGCCGTTGGTGTCGCACAGCACCGCGACGTCGGCCCCGGCCTCCATCGCCGCGGTGAGCACGCGCAGCGCGCAGTCCGGGTCGTAGCCGAACCCGTCGAAGAAGTGCTCGGCGTCCAGGAACACCCGCCGGCCCTCGCTCACCAGGAACGCCACCGTGTCCCGCACCATCGCGCACGCCTCGGCGACGTCCGTGCGCAGCGCCCGCTCGATGTGCCGCCGGTCCGACTTGGCCACCAACGTGATCACCGGCGCCCGGCTGTCCAGCAGCGCCCGCACCTGAGCGTCCTCGGCCGCCGTCGTCCCGGCCCGGCGGGTGGATCCGAACGCGACCAGCGCGGCGTGGTTCAGGTTCAGCTCGCCGGCCGCCGCACGGGCGAAGAACTCGGTGTCCTTGGGCAGCGCCCCCGGCCAGCCGCCCTCGATGAACCCCACCCCCAGCTCGTCGAGCAGCCGCGCGACCGCCAGCTTGTCGGCGACCGAGTACGAGATCCCCTCCCGCTGCGCCCCGTCACGCAAGGTCGTGTCGTACACGTGGAAGTCGTCGCCCAGCGGCGTGCCGGCGGGGGCGGTGCGGGTCACGGGATGCTCCTTGCAGAAAGGTTGGCCGGACAACAAAAAACCTCCCGCGGGATGCGAGAGGTCAGCGCGCCGGGTGTGGTAGCTCAGCTACCCGGCGCGCTCATCGATAATGATCACAAAGGTGGTCACGGGCACATACTGGCACACTCCGCGCCCGGATACCAGATCCCGGGCCCACCCTCCCAGTTGGTGAGAGCGGGCCCGGCCATGGTCAGGACACGGCCACGCGGACCGGACGATCCGGGTAGCCGGGCCGCGTGGCCAACGGTTGGACTCAGGCCCCTGGAGCCGAATGGTTCTTGACGAACCCCACCGAGATCCTCGACCTGTACCGCTTGGTCCGCCATGACTCGATCACGGAGTAGGCCCTACACGTCGGTGCGGGTGGTGGAGGTGTTGGAGGAGACGAGGGCGGCGAGGCGGTCGCCGATGGCGTAGGTGTTGCCCGGGGAGGGGTGGTCGCGGGTGGCAAGGTCGAAGGCGACGGAGGCCTCGATGCGGCGCGCGGCCTCGGCCTCGCCGAGGTGGTCGAGGAGCAGCGCGACCGACAGGACGGCGGCGGTCGGGTCGGCGATGCCCTGGCCGGCGATGTCCGGGGCGCTGCCGTGGACCGGCTCGAACATCGACGGGTTGCGGCGGGTGATGTCCAGGTTGCCGCTTGCGGCCAGGCCGATGCCGCCGGTCACGGCGGCGGCGAGGTCGGTGAGGATGTCGCCGAAGAGGTTGTCGGTGACGATCACGTCGAACCGGCCGGGGTCGGTGACCATGTGGATGGTGGTGGCGTCGACGTGCTGGTAGGCGACGGTGACATCGGGGTGCTGCAACGAGACCTCCTCGACCACGCGGGACCACAGGGAACCGGCGTGGGTAAGGACGTTGGTCTTGTGCACCAGGGTCAGGTGCCTGCGGGGGCGGGCGGCGGCCCTGGCGAAGGCGTCGCGGACGACGCGCTCGATGCCGTAGGACGTGTTGACCGAGACCTCGGTGGCGATCTCGTGTGGAGTGTCCTTTCGCAACAGTCCGCCGTTGCCGGCGTAGAGGCCCTCGGTGCCCTCCCGGACCACGATCATGTCGATCTCGCCGGGGTCGGCCAGCGGGCTTCTGACGCCGGGGTAGAGCCGGGCCGGGCGCAGGTTCACGTGGTGGTCGAGCTCGAACCGCAGCCGGAGGAGCAGCCCGCGTTCCAGGATCCCGGACGGCACCGACGGGTCGCCGACGGCGCCGAGCAGGATCGCGTCGTGCTGCCGGAGCTCGGCCAGCACCGACTCGGGCAACAGCTCCCCGGTCGCGTGCCAGCGCGCCGCGCCGAGGTCGTAGCGGGTGATCTCGGCATCGGGAACCACCTCGCCGAGCACCTTCAGGGCCTCAGCGATCACTTCGGGCCCGATCCCGTCACCGGGGATCACCGCGAGCCGCATGCACACCTCCAGGGTGTTATCCCGCCGCGCACCGTCTGTCGCAACGACAATATGGGGTCGCGCGTGGTGGTCCAGGGAAGGCTACCCGGAACACGCCCGGGCGATGATCGTGGCCACCCGTCCAGGTGATGTCTCGCGCCGGAGGCCGGCCGCCACCGCGGCAGTCAAGGCGACCACGGAGCGCGCCACCGCGACATGATCACGATCTCGGCCCCGCCGGCGCGACCGCGTAGCGCGCAAACCGAGAGAGGTACGGTCTCGGGCCTAACTTCCGGTTAGTCAAACGCGATCGCGCGGACCAGGGTGGCGCCTACGGCGGCGCCGATGGAGGACAGCACGGCATGGTCGACGGGGCGGTCGACGCGCAGCAGCATGATGGCCGCGGTGGGGTCGGTGGTCTGGCTGAGCTGTGCCGCCTCGATGTTGACCCCGGCCTCGCCGAGCAGCGTGCCCACCCGGCCCATCACGCCCGGGCGGTCCTCGTACTCCAGCAGCAGCACGTGGCCCTCGGCGCGCAGGTCGAAGTGCCGGCCGTTGACCTCGACCAGCTTCTGCACCCCGTTCAGGCCGGTGAGCGTGCCGCCGACGGTGAGCGTCTCGCCGTCGGGGTACACCGCGCGCAGGGTCACCAGGCTGCGGTACGCCTCGCTCTCCGGCTCGGTGACCAGGTCGACGGCCACGCCCAGCTCCTCGGCCAGCCGCGGCGCGTTGACGAACGTGACCTGGTCCTCGACGATCCCGGCGAACACCCCGCGCAGCGCGGCCAGTGGCAGCACCGACAGGTCCTCTGTGGACAGTTCGCCGCGCACCTCGACGGTGATCGACGCGGGCGGCTTGCTGCTCAGCGCGGCCAGCACGGTGCCGAGCTTCTGGGTCAGCGGCAGGAACGGCCGGACCTCCTCGCCGACCACGCCGCCGGCGGCGACGTTGACCGCGTCCGGAACGAAGTCGCCGCGCAGCGCCAGCAGCACCGACCGCGCCACGTCGGTGCCGGCCCGGTCCTGCGCCTCCGCGGTCGACGCGCCGAGGTGCGGCGTGACCACCACGTTGGGCAGCTCGAACAGCGGGCTGGAGGTGGTCGGCTCCTCGGCGAAGACGTCCACCCCCGCGCCGCCCACGTGTCCACTTCGGACAGCCGAGGCCAGCGCGTCCTCGTCCACCAGGCCCCCGCGCGCGGCGTTGACGATCAGCACGCCCGGCTTGGTCTTGGCCAGCGCGTCGGCCCCGATGAGCCCCTTGGTCTCCGGCGTCTTGGGCAGGTGCACGGAGATGATGTCCGCCCTCGACAGCAGCTCGTCCAGGCTGACCAGCTCGATGCCGAGCTGGGCGGCGCGGGCCGGCGACACGTACGGGTCGTAGGCGATCAGCTCGGTGCCGAAGGCCGCCATCCGCTGGGCGAACAGCTGGCCGATCTTGCCGAGCCCGACCACGCCGACGGTCTTGCCGTTGAGCTCGACGCCGGAGAACGAGCTGCGCTTCCACTCCCCGCCGCGCAGGCTGCTGTCGGCCGCCGGCACCCGGCGGGCCACCGCGAGCAGCAGCGCGACGGCGTGCTCGGCGGCCGAGACGATGTTGGACGTCGGCGCGTTGACCACCAGCACGCCGCGCTCGGTGGCCGGCGGCACCTCCACGTTGTCCAGTCCGACGCCGGCCCTTGCCACCACCTTGAGCCGCGGGGCGGCGGCCAGCACCTCGGCGTCGACCTTCGTGGCCGAGCGCACCAGCAGGGCGTCGGCCTCGGCGACCGCGGCGAGCAGCGCCGGGCGGTCGGTCCCGTCGACATGGCGGATCTCGACCTCGTCGCCGAACACCTCGAGGGTGGACGGCGCCAGCTTCTCGGCGATCAGGACGACGGGCTTACTCGGCTTGGTCACGGCGGGGAGTCTAGTGAGGCGGCCTGGTGGGTAGGTCAAGTCACCACGGTTCGTCGAACTCCCCCGCCTTCGCCCCCTGCACGAAGGCGTCCCACTCCGACTCGGTGAACACCAGCACCGTGTCGTCCGGGCCGGTGTACTTCGAGTTCCGCATGGCGATGTAGGTCTTGCCGTCGGTGTGCGGCACGAAAGCGATCTCGACGTACTCGCCCTCGGGGTCGGCGTCGGGCTCGGCCGCCCGCTGCCACTCGGCCTTGGTCAGGTCGAGCTTGCCGCGGACGTGGGCCTTGTCATCGAAGATCGGTGCACTCGTTCGCGACTGCTCGTCGCTCATCGTGTCCCCTCATGCGGTCTCAGTGATCGGGCGGTCGACCCACGACATTAGCCCACGCAGCTTCCGGCCGACCTCCTCGATCGGATGTTGCTCGCCGGCCTGCACCAGCTTGGTGAAGTTGGGCCGGCCAGCGTCGTCCTCGGCTACCCATTCCTCGGCGAACGACCCGTCCTGGATCTCCCGGAGAATCTTGCGCATCTCCTCGCGCACCGCGTCGTTGATCAACCGCGGGCCCCGGGACACGTCGCCGTACTCGGCGGTGTCGGAGATCGAGTAGCGCATCCGGGCGATCCCGCCCTCGTACATCAGGTCCACGATCAGCTTGAGCTCGTGCAGGCACTCGAAGTAGGCCACCTCGGGGGCGTAGCCGGCGTCGACCAGCGTCTCGAACCCGGCCTGCACAAGGGCGGTCGTGCCGCCGCAGAGCACCACCTGCTCGCCGAACAGGTCGGTCTCGGTCTCCTCCTTGAACGTCGTCTTGATCACGCCGGCCCGGGTGCCGCCGATGGCCTTGGCGTAGGACAGGGCGAGCGCGGTGGCGCCCCCCGACGCGTCCTGCTCGACCGCGACCAGGCAGGGCACACCCTTGCCGTCGACGAACTGCCGGCGCACCAGATGCCCTGGGCCCTTCGGCGCCACCATCGCCACGTCCACATTGGACGGTGGGGTGATCAGACCGTAGCGGATGTTGAACCCGTGCCCGAAGAACAGCGCGTCATTCGCCTCCAGGTTGGGGGCGATGGCCTCGGCGTAGATGGACCGCTGCTTGGTGTCCGGAGCCAGGATGATGATCAGGTCGGCCTCGGCGGCGGCCTCGGCGGGGGTGAGCACGCGCAGCCCCTCGTCCTCGGCCTTGGGCCGCGACTTCGAGCCCTCGGGGAGTCCGATTCGGACGTCCACACCGGAGTCTCGAAGGCTCAGCGCGTGCGCGTGACCTTGGCTGCCGTAGCCGATGACCGCGACCTTGCGCCCCTGCACGATCGACAGGTCCGCGTCGTCGTCGTAGAAGATCTCGACTGCCATGCTCTCGGGTACTTCCTTCCTGGATGTCCGGTTGGGGTGGGAAAACACGGTCAACGCACGCCGGTGGCGGTGATGGATCGGGGACCCCGGCCGATGGCCACCATGCCGGACTGGACCATCTCCCGTACTCCATAGGGCTCGAGCATGCGCAGCAGGGCCTCGAGCTTATCGGCGGTGCCGGTGGCCTCGATGGTCAGTGCCTCCGGCGACACGTCGACCACCTTGGCCCGGAACAACTGCACGGTCTCCAGCACCTGGCTGCGGACCGTGGCGTCGGCCCGGACCTTGACCAGCAGCAGCTCGCGCTGCACCGAGGCGGCCGGTTCCAGCTCGACGATCTTGATGACGTTGATCAGCTTGTTCAGCTGCTTGGTGACCTGCTCAAGCGGCTGGTCGGCGACCGCGACCACGATCGTCATCCGGGAGATGTCGCTGTGCTCGGTCGGGCCGACCGCCAGCGACTCGATGTTGAAGCCCCGCCGGGAGAACAGCCCGGCCACCCTGGCCAGCACACCGGGCTTGTTCTCGACGAGGACGGATAAAGTGTGTGTGCTCATCGGTCAGCCCTCCCGCTCGGGAATGTCGGCCATGGTCGTGGGTCGCCTTGGGTGGTGGGTCGCCGGACCGCTCCACGGGCAGACCTCGTTCCTCGGCCTACCCTCGTCGCGGTGGGCCGACTCCCTCGCCGGCAGTTCCGCAAGCTTCATGCCTAGTCCTCGTCGAACAGCGGGCGGATCCCGCGCGCGGCCATGATCTGGTCGTTGCCGGTGCCCGCGGCGACCATCGGCCACACCTGGGCGTCCTTGCCGACCACGAAGTCGATCACCACCGGCCGGTCGTTGATCTCCATGGCCCGGTTGATGACCGCGTCCACCTCCTCGCGCGTCTCGCAGCGCAGCCCCGCGCAGCCCAGCGCCTCGGCCAGCAGGGTGAAGTCCGGGATCCGGTGCTTGTGCGTGCCCAGATCGGTCTGCGAGTAGCGCTCCGAGTAGAACAGGTTCTGCCACTGCCGGACCATGCCGAGGTTGCCGTTGTTGATCACTGCGACCTTGATCGGAGCGCCCTCGATGGCGCAGGTGGCCAGCTCCTGGTTGGTCATCTGGAAGCAGCCGTCGCCGTCGATCGCCCAGACCACCTTGTCCGGCTGGCCGAACTTGGCCCCCATCGCGGCCGGGACCGCGTAGCCCATCGTGCCCAGCCCGCCCGAGTTGATCCAGGTGCCCGGCCGCTCGTAGGAGATGAACTGCGCCGCCCACATCTGGTGCTGGCCGACCCCCGCGGTGTAGATCGCGTCCGGGCCGGCGATCTTGCCGATCCGCTCGATGACGTACTGCGGCGACAGCGTTCCGTCGGTCGGCCAGTCGTAGCCGAGCGGGTAGTTGTCCCGCCAGGACGTCAGCTGCGTCCACCAGGCGGTCAGATCGGGCCGGCCGCCGTCGGCCCGCTCGGCCCGCACCGCGGCGATCAGCTCGACCAGGATCTCCTTGCAGTCACCCACGATCGGTACGTCCGCCCGGCGGTTCTTGGAGATCTCCGCCGGATCGATGTCGGCGTGCACGACCTGCGCGTCCGGGGCGAACGTGGCCAGCTGGCCGGTCACCCGGTCGTCGAACCGGGCGCCGAGCGCGATCAGCAGGTCGGCCTTCTGCATCGCGGCGACCGCGGCCACCGAGCCGTGCATGCCCGGCATGCCGAGGTGCTGGGGGTGCGAATCGGGGAACGCGCCGCGCGCCATCAGCGTGGTGACCACCGGGATCCCGGTCGCCTCGGCCAGCTCGCGCAGCTCGGCCGACGCCTTCGACTTGATCACGCCGCCGCCGACGTAGAGCAGCGGCCGGCGGGCGGCGACGATCAGCTTGGCGGCCTCGCGGACCTGCTTGCCGTGCGGCCGGGTGGTCGGCTTGTAGCCGGGCAGCCGCAGCTCCGGCGGCCACGAGAAGCTCGTGACCTCCTGCAGCACGTCCTTGGGGATGTCCACCAGGACCGGGCCGGGTCGGCCGGTGCTGGCCAGGTGGAACGCCTCCGCCACCACCCGCGGGATCTCCGCCGGGTCGGTGACCAGGTAGTTGTGCTTGGTGATGGGCAGCGTGATGCCGCAGATGTCGGCTTCCTGGAAGGCGTCGGTGCCGATCAGCGCCCTGGTCTGCTGACCGGTGATCGCCACCACCGGCACCGAGTCCATGCTGGCGTCGGCCAGCGGGGTGACCAGGTTCGTCGCGCCCGGCCCGGACGTCGCCATGCACACCCCGACCTTCCCGGTGGCGTGCGCGTACCCGCTGGCCGCGTGGCCGGCGCCCTGCTCGTGGCGGACCAGCACGTGCCGCAGCTTGGTGGAGTCGAGCAGCGGGTCGTACGCCGGCAGGATCGTCCCGCCGGGAATTCCGAACACCACCTCGACGCCGACCGCCTCCAGCGAGCGCACGAGCGACTGGGCGCCGGTCACCCGAACGGGGGCGCCGGCCGGCGGAGTCGGCTTAGGACGGGCCGTTGGCGTCCCGGACCTGGCCGGCCCGGGGGATGCGGCGACCGGGGCGGGTCGCGATGTCGCGCTGGTCATCGTTTCTGCCTCGTGGGTCGTGGATTGTCGGGGCGGTGTTCGTGGCTCGGGCAACAAAAAACCCTCGTCGACCGCGGTGGGTCGTACGAGGGTCGCGCGTTCGACGCGGCGAGACTTCCTC